>JAIBBV010000023.1 GCA_019694465.1 Oligoflexia bacterium | reverse complement strand
AATCTTATAAGGTATATTTTACGGAATGGAATTCTTCGCCGATTGTTAAACGAGCGACCAGACGTGCTAAGAAGCAGAAATTGCTTACCCCCACTACATTTTCCCTAATTCACGCCACGGATTTTGCCGACCGATACGAGCGGCAGATCATGCCTCTGTTGCGTGCTGGGTATATAGTGCTCGCCGATCGCTATATTTTTACCGCGTTCGCCCGCGATGCAGTACGTGGCTGTGATGCTCGATGGCTGCGCCAGTTATATTCATTTGCCCGCCTTCCGGATATTACCTTATTCTTCGACACTCCCCTTGAAGTTGCTCTGAACCGCATATTGGTAGGGCGACCTGAATTGAAATATCATGAAGCAGGCATGGATTTGGGGCTTTCCGATGATCCGCTTGAAAGCTTTAAGGCATTTCAGGGAATGATCTATTCCGAGTATAAAAAGATTATAAGAGAGTATCGCTTAACTCGGGTTGACGCCACGCTCGCGCCAGAGGAGCAGCAGCGGGTGGTGCGTGACATAGTCATGAGAAATATTGATTTGTCGCTATTTAAGTTGCGAAAACCAATACTGCCATATGAAATGTGCGGAACTTTGTCCCCGCAATATAGAGGTCTGCAATCATGACCACTAAGCACTATGGAAAGTGTTTGCCGCGACAAGCCGCAGGTTCTCTAAAGGGGCGCTTGATTGTCATAGAGGGTGCCGATGGAGCTGGGCGCTCTACTCAGGTACGTCTATTAAGGGATTCCCTGGAGCGGGTAGGATATCCGACCATTGAAGTGGGATTGAAGAGATCGGCTCTGGTAGGAGAAGAGCTCGAAAGCGCAATGCAAGGCAACGTGCTTGGCCCAACTACAATGAGTCTGTTCTATGCGACAGACTTCGCTGACCAACTTGAGAACACTATTTATCCGGCTTTGCGCGCAGGTTTTGTTGTTGTTGCTGACCGCTATATCTACACGCTTATGGCTCGCGATGTAGTAAGAGGCGCTCGTCGAGAATGGGTTCAAGACGTTTATCAGATCGCACTTGTGCCCGATATGATTTTCTATTTGGATGTGCCACCACGAGTTTCGCTAGAACGTAGTCTGCAGAAGCAAGGCGAACTGGATTATTGGGAGTCAGGCATGGATATTCAGCGCTCTGGCGATCGTTTTGAATGCTTCATGGGTTACCAATCAAAGATTAAACGAGAATTCCATCTTATGAAATCACGTTATGGCTTCAGGGTAATAAATGGCACCGGTGAGCCAATGGACATTCACTTTCAAATAATGGAGCATCTTCAACCAGAATTAAAAGCTGCCCCGCAACGTCCTACTGCGATGAGAAGAGCAGCTAAGTCAAGCAAGCGAGCAATCTGACTTATCGATTTTACGATGAGGCGCTACCGTAAGCCCGCAGCGCGCGCTTCCAGACAACTAACATCATTAGGAAAGAGCATAGTGTCACTGCACAGATAAGAAGAAAGCTTGACCACTCAAAGGGGCGAAACATAAGTTCGGCAGGAACTGAGGCCATTAAAGCAAATGGCACAATGGTCATGAGCACAATTCTAAGCACTCGCGGATAAATGCGATGTGGGCGTTCGGCAGCATCTCGTAGTGCATAGAACATTCCCATAATTCCATCACCAGAGATGGTCCAAAATACTGGCACAATAAAAAGCACTCGCAGTATGTAGAAGAGAAAGGTTCCATTTAGTAAAAGGAATAGCCCATATATTATGGAGCTTGGCTGTAGCTGTTGCGGATAGGACGCAATCGCAGAATACAAAAGCCACAAGCCGATCGATAAGTTAAGCAAGGAGGCTAAAGAAAATTCACGCAATGTAACAAGGAATAACGTAGAGACAGGACGAAGCAAGTAGTAGTCCATGTCGCCTTTGCGAACTAGCTGTAAAATTGAGTAAACGCCGGTTCCGTAAACAGTCATGTGGAAACTGTCCAGCACCAAAAACATCGCCACGAATACTCTCGCTTGTGGAACGCTAAATCCACCCAGAGTGTCAGTATGCTGGAACACCGCTGCGAAGAATCCAATCATGGTGGCATAGTAGGCAATGTCCATTAATATACGACACCAAAAGTCCGCTCTAAAAACTATTGCGGTGCTAGCAGCAAATCGCACCAGACTAGCGTACAGGCGAAGGTAGCGGAGTACTTTCATATTCCAACGCCACCATACATTTGTAGGCCACGTCGCCAAACCGCTCTAGACAAGGTTTGCAGGAGTACAAACCAGGCCAGCATTGCTAAAAGTCCGCGTATTAAGGCCAAACCGTGCACATGCCCGAGTATTACTTCGGTGGGAAAGCCAACCATCAGATAGAGAGGTAAATACCTAAACACTTCGCCTATTGAATAAGGTAGGGCGCCCAAGGGAATCATAATCCCTCCCGCAAAGTACACTAAAAGGTGCAGCCCAATGGAAAGCGACCAGACTTTGTCACTCCAAAACCCTAAGAACTCAACTGTCGAATACAAGATGACATTCAAAACGTTTCCCAGCAGGCACACAAAGATGCCCACCAGTAGGCTAAATACGGTCATTCTTGAGGTGTCCTGGGAATTGCCGAAGACAAGAAACAGAATTAGGGCAGCTCCCAGGGGTAAAAATTGCACCAGCGAACGCCCAAGCCAGGAGATTATCTTATAGAACTGATAGTTGATCGGCATAATCAGATATTTACTGAGTAGGCCGCGATAGATGTCTTCACTTATGAAGCCTAGATTGATTGAATTAAGATCGAAAATGAACGCCGCCAGCACAAAGTATACAAGCAATTCAGTTTGGCTATATCCAGCGATGGTATTAGTGCCAGTCTGCTGAAACACAGCTTGCCACACGACAAATGATAAATAGGCGCGCGCAAAAAGTGTGCATCCGATTTCAATTAATAAATCAGCGCGGTAACTAAGCTTGTTACGAAGCTCAATCGACATGATCTGTGCAACGGCACGTGGGCTGGTCATACCGGTTGAGCCTTCCCTTTCATTAGCGCCGCTATGGTGTCAGATATATCAGCCTCTTCGATGCTGACGTCATGCGCTTCTACTATTGATAGTACTTCATTCATGAAGTGTCGAAGCTTCTCCCGTTCTACCTTAAATCGAAGTAGGCCAGAGGCTGATTCGACAAGGGTGCCGCTTTCCCAGCGTCGATTAGGGACCGCCGAAGTAGAGTCGGTATGAATGGTGACTATTTTTGTGTGAGATAACTGAGCTCGTATCCCCTCAAGTGCGCCGCTGTAAACGAGACGACCCGCTCTAAGAATTACAATGTTTGGACATAACTCTTCTATGTCCTCCATGTAGTGGGAGGTCAGAATAATGGCTGGCTTGTGACGTTGGCAGTACTCCAAAATAAAGGAGCGCATGGACCGTTGGGCCATTATGTCCAGGCCAATAGTTGGCTCGTCCAAGAAAATTACTTTGGGTGAGTGCAGCAGCGCGGCAATAAGTTCCATCTTCATGCGCTCACCGAGGCTCAAGTTACGGACCGGTATGTGCAGCAAAGCGCTCACATCCAATACGCTTACGAGTTCATCTAGGGTGCGTTGGTACGTTTTGCCATCGATCTGATAAATCTCTCGTAACAGAAGAAAGCAATCAGCGGCTGGCAAATCCCACCAAAGCTGAGCTTTCTGCCCCATGATCAGAGAAATCTGGCGACGGAACTCGATTCCACGTTCCCAGGGAGTAAATCCTAAAACGCGAGCCCCTCCTGAGTCGGGGTGAATGATGCCTGAAAGCATTTTGATTAGCGTTGTCTTTCCTGCACCATTTGCGCCAACTAGACCTAAGATCTCGCCTGCGTTGACCTTGAATGAGACATCCTGCACCGCCACCTTATCTAGCCACTCGCGCGTCACTAGGGATCTAATTGAGCCCCAGAGCCCTGGCGCCTTCCGATGTGTGCGATATGTCTTGCCTATCTTATCTACCAAAATCATGGGTCACTTTTAATGGGGGCTAAATAGAAGCGTTCCGATTGGACCAATTGAATGAGTTACTAATTGATGTTTTACTCCACCTTGATGGTAGGGGACTATACTTCTTATTTAGCGCATCCGCTTGTACGACAGGCACGCACATTGTTGCGTGAAAAGCTACCAAAATCGCTGCTCTATCATACAGCGGCGCATACAGATGACGTAATAAAGGAAGCGCTTCTATTCGCGGGGCATGATGGCCTTAGCGAAAGGCAAGTCGAACTACTTTTAATTGCTGCTGCTTTTCATGACACTGGATTCACTGCCCAACTTACTGAGAACGAGGCGCTTGGGGCAGAGTTGGCTGAAAAAGCTATGCTAGCTCAGGGTGGCTATAGTGATGCCGAAATTGCTCAGGTTCGGCAGGCGATCCTAGATACTAAGCTTCAGTTTTTGGCGGATGGCCCGCGACAGGTGCCAAGCACGGAACTTTCTAAATATCTGTGCGATGCTGATGTGAGTAACCTGGGCAGGCCGGATTTCGCCGATAAATCGGAACTCTACCGTCAGGAGTTAGGGAAATCACCTGAAGATTTTTACGGTGCATTTACTATTCATTTTCTGGAATCGCATCGTTGGCATACCCCAGCAGCCAGGCAGCTACGTCAATCAGGCAAGGATGCCAATTTGAAGTCACTGCGCGGGCGCATGGAGAATTTTGCTGATGACGAGTGATGTGTTTTGGCCGCAGGTAATCCCCATCGCTGGTAACATGCATGCGCTTAGCCGTTTCAACCGCTTCGTACTGTAAATGAATGTATCCGCGGCATCTTGTTGTTACTTATTGCCTAGCGATTGGCATGCCTTAGAGAAATCTTCGGACTTGAACTCGTGCACGTCTTTTAGTGCGGAATAAATTAGCTCGATTCCGACTTTGAAAGGTGCTGCATCTGGCCCCAAACTAGCGGCTGTAGCAGAAATTCCCATTGCAATTTGCTCGGCCGACTCGTATTGCAGATGCGGCAAAGCTGCTCCAACCCTTGCGAGAGCTACAATAATCCGCCTAAGTTCTTCAGCACTAAAAGTTCTGGCTGACAAATCGGTCCCCAGTCCTGCTAAAGCGGCCTGGAAATCGGAAACTACATTGTCCAAGCTTTGCTTTCGGTAGGCCTCTTCTAGCGCCGCGGTCAGGCGTTCAATTGAACCTGCAGATGGATGCTGCATGGCCGATAGAGCATGCTGCAACATGAAAAAGGGCGCTACATTTAGGCGGAGCTCGCCGGGATGACCCTCGTAAGTTCTTGATTTCCATTGTTCGCCTCTAAGCGAGTGATGACAACTGTAGCATTCCAAAAGGCTTAGCTCAGGAAATGCTCCAAACTTAGAGCGCTTTGGAGAACTCACGGCGCTGAGCGTGGACCGGGCCAGAGCGATCTGCCCAACCAGCCATGCGTTCACATTTGAATAGGCATGTTTTCGTTGCACATAATCTTCATCAACCTTCCAATGGTAAGGTTGCAGCATGGAATAGGTATCGAGCTCGAAACTAAGCCGTGGGTGACCCGCACCAATGAGCCTATGGGTGACAGAGGCGGCGTCAGAGCCATAGTGGCACGTAAGACAAAAGTGAGCGCGCTCTTGAAGTGGCACAAGCTCACGCATGCCGGAGGCAATATTTTTATTGTGACTAGCCCCACGTTCGGTATGCAGAGGTAAGTAGTTCTCGGCAGCACCGTGACATGTCTCGCAGGTTACGCCATCCTCAATATTAAACCCGGGTTTGAATATTGTCTTATTGGCGGAGTAGGTCGCATGGCAGCTTAAGCACCATGGCTCCTTTTCCACAGCCGCAATACCCAAATGTTGCCCTATGCGCTGCGCAGCAGATTCTTTAAGCACTAGCCAGGCTTTGGCGTGCCGATCGTGCTTTTGCCATGTTGTGTATTCATTCTGCAGCACATTTGAGCTGTTTCTCGGCGAGGATGCCCCGTGGCAGTTTGACGAAGAGCAAGAGCCAGTTCCCATAAAGTGGGGCTCACTTTGAGTAAGGGCCTGCCTGGGCCCGAATAGTGATAAGAGAAGAACCGCCGAACAAACAAGTGCGCGCATGCAGTCCATGTATCACATCTTGGCCAAACTCCCTAGCGGGAATGACAATGACATCGCTTCACTTTGCGCAATCATCTTGATGGCATACCATGCCTAGAGGTAAGCTGCATTTGCAGTGGGTGGAGCTAGTTTCGCCCAGGATCACTTAAACTCGTTCCTTCTCTGGCAGTGCGGAAGCCTGGCGAATGGCAGATCACTTTGAAGTAGCAATAATTGGAGCTGGACCTGCCGGACTGGCTGCAGCGGCAAACGCTGCACAGCATAAGCTTTCCCATGTTCTGATCGAACGCCGCGAAATTGGAAATACGATTTACGATTATCAGCTGCGTAAATTTGTGATGGCTGAGCCTGGGAAGTTACCACTGCGTGGTCAAATCCCGTTCCAAGCTGGTACGCGTGAACAAATTTTGGATGCCTGGAATAAGGCAGTTGCTGCTTGTGCGATTAATGTTCGTCGGGCCGAAGTTGCCGCGATTAAGAAGATTGGGGAGCATTTTGAGATCTCCAGTAAGGAAGTAATCTGCACGGCAAAACACGTGATCCTCGCAATTGGAGTTCAGGGGAGTCCGCGTAAACTTGGTGTTCCCGGCGAAGCCGCTCCGGTGGTGGCATATACTCTTTCGGATCCAGACCAATTCCAGGGCAAAGATATTATTGTCGTAGGTGCAGGCGATGCGGCGATTGAGAACGCGCTGGGCCTCTCTGACGGCAACAACGTAAGTATCGTGAACCGCGGGGATGACTTTCCACGTGCAAAAGATGCCAACTCGGCCAAAATCATGGATGCAATTCGGGCTCAGAAGGTCCGTATGTACGCCAACTCTGAAGTCGCTCGACTTGAACCTGGCATAGTTGTTCTAAATACACCCCAGGGCGAAGAATCGGTAGCTTGTGATCATCTTATCGCGCGTTTGGGTTGTATACTCCCACGTAAGTTTCTGGAATCCTGTGGAATTCAATTCCCCAGCGCTGATGCGGCGGCTGTGCCAATTGTTACTGCACGCTATGAATCAAATGTTCCTGGCTTGTATATTCTGGGTGCGCTTATCGGTTATCCGCTAATTAAGCAGGCTATAAATCAGGGTTATGAAGTAATCGAGCATATTCTAGGTCATGCTGTTGAGCCTGCGGATCAAGTGCTAGTTGATGAAAAGTTGGCAGTGTTGCCAGGCTCGAGCGCTCAGAAACTACAAACCATTCGATCGGCTTTGCCGCTGTGGTCCGATCTCTCAGAAGCGCAGTTCCGTGAGTTGATAATCGAGTCAACTGTTCGAGTGCTAAAAGATGGAGAAATAGTATTCCAACGTAATGACTACACAGACACATTTTTCTCTATTGTTGAGGGGGAAGTTCAGATTGAAGTGCCGCATTTAGCAGACGGCATAAAGCTACAAACAGGATCGTACTTTGGTGAAATGGGCCTGATGTCGGGTCGGCGCCGTACTGCCACCGTTAGAGCGTGTGGTCGATGTACTTTGATCGAAAGCCCGCGCAAGCAAGTTTTAAAACTTGTGAATTCAGTAGCAAGCGTTAAGCGCGAAATCGATAAGGCTTTCCTACTGCGAGCACTTGAGACGTCAGTTTTCCCTGAGGTATCGCGAAGCGTGCTGCAAGCTGTAGTGAGTCGGGCCCAGTACAGGCACTTTAAGAAAGGTGAAGCCTTGTTTAAGCAAGGTGAGATTGGTGATGTGCTGTATTTTATTCGAAAGGGTTCAGTAAAGGTGTCGCGGCGTCATCCCACCGGGCAAGAAGTCACACAGACCTATTTGCCAGCTGGCAGCATTGTCGGAGAGATGGCGTTGCTTAGTGAGGAGCCTCAGCCTCGCAGTGCAAGCGTGGCGGCGGTGGTGCCTTGCGAAGTGGTGGCAATTCAGAAAAGTGATTTTCTGGAGATATTAAAATCGAATCAGGCGGCACGCCATAGACTTACAGCTTTGGCTCGCAGTCGAGAGTTGGAAAATGCTTCTATGCCTGTTGACCCTCAGCTAGGAAGTGTCCTCGACTTTATGATGGCCCAAGGGGTTACGGACGCAGATAACTTTTTGCTGATTGATTCCGATCGCTGCGTTGGCTGTGATAATTGCGAATCTGCGTGTGCTGCTACGCACGGAGGATATTCCCGTTTGGATCGTAAGGGCGGAAAAAGTTTTGCCTCGATTCAGATACCTGTTTCATGCCGGCATTGTGAAAATCCACTCTGCATGCTCGATTGCCCGCCGGATGCTTTGACGCGTATGCCCAACGGTGAAGTGGTAATTCGTGATTGCTGCATTGGCTGTGGTAACTGTGTTCGTAATTGCCCATACGGAGTTATTCGCATGGTGTATCAGGATGAGACTAGCTCTGGCTTCTCGCTTTTCTCTCTCTTCCGGAAAATTAAGTCTGATGAACATCACGGACCAGCTAAGGCCGGCAAGTGCGATCTTTGTAGTAGTTTGAGTGGTGGACCCGCTTGTGTGCGCGCCTGCCCGACTGGAGCAGCCATGCGCGTTAATCCGTCACGAATGCTGGCTATACTTGCAGAGAAGCGGTGAGGCGAGTCGCAATGGAGAACTTTCTCGGGTATAAGAATCGGCGTTGGATGTGGATAAACCTCGCGCTGGTGGTGCTACTTGCCATACTCTATTTGTTCGATCATCCAATTGGCGGACGTAGCGGCAACTCTTGGCTGGGCTGGATCTATGGATTTTTAGCGGCCGCGGGCATCCTTTACTTGATGTACTTTGGCGTTCGTAAACGTTCCTATTATTCGACAAGTGGGACTGTGCAGGGGTGGCTAGCTGCGCATGTTTGGCTAGGCGTGGCTTTAGCCATTATCGTTCCGTTACACTGTGCCTTCAGCTTCGGGATAAACGTGCACACTCTCGCATATGTGCTGATGCTGGTTGTAATACTTAGCGGCGTTTATGGAGCGGTGTGCTACGTGGGGCTTGCCCCGGCGTTGCGTGTTCACCGCGGTGGTGGAACTTTTAAGGAAATCCTCAACACTTTACGGCAAGTTGAGCGGGAGGTCTTGGCAACTGCCAGCGCTGGCGGGGAAGGAGTGAAGCAGTTGCTTGCGGTAGCTGACTTTCCATTCGAGCCAGATGTTTGGTCGTGTAGGCGTGGCAAGCTTGTGCCCGAACCGAATCGTGCTCGTGAGGCCGAGATTTTAGCGAAGTTGTCTGAGCAGGAGCAGAAGGCCGGGTTGCAGCTGCTGGCGCACCTGGCCAAGAAGCGACAGTTAGCTATCCAACTGCAAGCTGATGTGGCGGCGGTGTCGCGCCTTCAGCTTTGGTTGTATGTGCATTTGCCTGTATCCTTTGCTTTGTTGGCTGCGTTGGCGACGCACATACTGGTGGTCTTTTTGTATCGTTGAGGCTACATGGCGCAGACAGAGGATAAAGGAGGAGATTCAGACAAGACGCTAGGGCGCCTTTCGCTATCTACTCTTTTGCCAAGCAAGGCTTTCTTGAGTATCGCGTTGGCCTTGCTGGTGCTTGGGCTTTTTGGCATTTTGCCGTTTGTCAGTTCCAATAAGCGCACTTGGGCTACTGGGGAAATGTCACGTGCACATGCAATGCTTTCCAACAACTGCTCTGCATGTCACGCAGGCGACTTTAGCAAAATTAACGATAATGCTTGCATGCGTTGCCATGCACTCACCAAACATGGGGAAAGTCTGAAAGACCCTCATCGACGAAATGAGGTTTTTAAGCACTCCTGTGTGGATTGTCATCAGGAGCATGATGGTTCTGAGCCAGAGCGCCTTTCTCCGCGTGAATCGGCGCTGTGTACTAGTTGCCACGCTAGTAAGCAGGGAGATAGTTCGCTAGCTGTTGCAAGTTGGGCAGCACATCCAGAGTTTCGTGTGGCGCTGCCAAGTGGGGCGCATGATTTTCAGCTGGTTTCTCTGGCTGACAAGGGCAAATTAGTCGATGAATCGCATATTAAGCTTAATCATAAGTTGCACCTAAAGCCTGGTTTGCGTGGCCAAGATGGCAAGGTGAATTTGCAGTGTCGCGATTGTCACGTCTCGACAGCAGACGGCAAAGTTATGCAACCAGTTAATATGGAGAAGCAGTGCAAAATCTGTCACGGCCTAGAGTTTGACCCGCGCTTGCCAGGACGTGAAGTGCCGCATGGCTCGCCTGACCTAGTCTATAAGTTTCTATACGCTGAATATTCCAAGTTATTCCTTGGAGCCGAGGAAGCCACTCTTCCAGCCGGCTTTGAACGCTCTCGACCTGGCCAAGAATCGCGCTTAGTCGAAGCATCGAAAAATGCCTTCACTCGCGCCAGTGTAGAGGACGAGGCTCGTAAGGCAGAGCGAGAGCTTTTCACGCGAACTGCCTGCCTACTGTGCCACGAAACTAGTGAACGAAGTGAGAGTCCTGAGTCTCTAAACTCTGGACAGATAAGTGCATTTACTATCGAAAAACCGCGTATCCCCAGCACATGGATGCCAAAGAGCGTGTTTAGTCACAGTGGGCATGAGGAAGTTATGTGTGAAGAGTGCCATAGTGGCGTGCATGATTCCACTCGCTCTAGCGATGTCTTGATGCCTGAGAAGGCAGTTTGCTTAGAGTGCCATCGCAGTGACATGCATGCTGGCTCAGCGAGTACAGACTGTATCACGTGCCACTCGTATCATGAACCCCAAGGATTGCCAGCATCTGACAAGCGCAGGATAAATGAGATAGTAAAGGAGCTGCGTCGGCAATGAAAGCGCGAATTCCGCAATTGCTGTTAGCTGCCCTAGCGTTAGCTATCCCCCTGAGTGGCTGTGGAGGCGGCAGCGCTGGAAGGGGAGAAGGAGACTCAGCTGCTGATTTTGGTTGTGATGGCTCTTGCGCGGGGCAGGCGCTAAGCGTTGACGATGTACGCTTGATTCTTCAGCAAGGTCTTGCCGGCGCGCAGAAATTGGGAGTTGCGGCTACATTTGCAGTATTAGATAGAGTAGGAAATGTCCTGGCTGTCTATGCCATGGATGGAGCAGCGTCTACAACTCGGTTCGATGGACAACTCTCGGCAGTTGGGGGCTTGGAAGGTGCGGTGGTGCCTAGCACTTTGGCTGCGATCTCTAAGGCAGGAACCGGCGCATATCTTAGTAGTCAGGGAAACGCGTTTTCTACCCGTACCGCTAGCCAGATTATCCAAGAGAATTTCAATCCGGGTGAG
The DNA here is from genome assembly GCA_019694465.1 of Oligoflexia bacterium. Taxonomy (GTDB): domain Bacteria; phylum Bdellovibrionota_C; class UBA2361; order UBA2361; family JAFLCA01; genus JAIBBV01. Next base: position 38,416 of record JAIBBV010000023.1, on the reverse strand, counting down.
TTGAATCAGCCTGGTGGGCCGCTTTTTGGCGTTCAATTCTCGCAGTTAAGTTGCAGTGATGTGACTGTGCGCGATAGGGGTGCTGCTGGTTCATTGGCTTCCGGTGGAAAATTTAACTTGGGCGGTGGGATTGGCCCGCGAGCTTTGCCGCTGGGGCTTTCAGCCGACCCAGGTGGATTCCCTTTATATAAGCAGGGCGATCTAGTAGGTGGCATTGGAGTTGAATTCGATGGCGTCTACGGGCTTGATCGGAATATTCAGGATATAGATACAAGTCCTGAAGAAGAAGTAGCTTTGTACGCAGCTATTGGGTTTTTTGCGCCAGCGGAGAGAGTGGCCTCCAACATATTTGCTGGTGGAAAGTCCCTCCGTTATAGCGACGTACAGCCAGGCGAGCTTGAGCAACTCGACTCACCTTTGCCGGAACTCGATTCTACGCAAATCCAAGTTATTCCGGAATTTTCTACAACATCAATTCGTGCCGGCGTAGTTTTCGGTAGCTTAGATTCAGGGATAGCTCTTACCGTACGTGCTGGCGTTCCTTCTGCGTCGCTTGTATTTTCTGATGGCTCGCCCCGCTATCCGACACGCGCAGGTCTAGCTGTTGGGGCGGTGGCTGGGTTAGGCGTGACAGAAGTTGATGCGCTCCTGGACTCTGCTCTATTGACCGCGGCTCGCGCCCGTGCCGCTATTAGGCGCCCGCTTGATACTGCTGCACGGGTGTCGATCTGGGTTGTTGATAGGCAAGGGAATGCACTCGGCTTCACCCGCTCTCAAGATGCGCCGGTTTTTGGTATTGATGTGGCACTGCAAAAGGCCCGCACAGCAGCGTTCTTCAGTTCTCCTGATGCCGCAGCCAAACTTCGTGCAGTTGGGCAGCGCAACCAGGTGGGTACCTTTGATGATTGGACTGCCAGGCTGCAAAACTTCGTAAGTGCCTCGTCTCTTAGCGATGGGATTGCATACGCTAATCGATCAGTTGGAAATTTGGCACGACCATTCTTTGTTGATGGTATCAATGGCAACCCAAATGGCCCCTTATCACTACCTTTTCCAGGTACGACAGGGGCAAGCAGAAGCTGGAGCCCATTTAATACTGGCTTGCAGCTTGATTTAATCTTTCAGCGACTTCTGTCCCCATTAGGAGTGCCGAGTGCTCCGCAGAGCCTGCCAGATTCATGTACAGATTCTTCTGTGCTCGGAAAGCGATTGGCTAATGGCATTCAAATATTCCCTGGATCTGTCCCTCTATATAGGAATGGCACTTTAGTTGGCGCGATCGGTATTAGCGGTGATGGAATTGATCAGGACGATATGATTGCCTTCTATGGTGCGAGTCGGCGTGGCTTGGATTTTGCTGGGCACACAGACGTGGGAGACGCCGAGCTTGGATTTAACGCTCCGATTGGGATCAGGGCCGACACTCTAGAATTGGGCCCACCCAATACTAGACTTCGCTACGTGAACTGCCCGGAGGCCCCCTTCATTCAAAGCGAAGAACAGAACGTGTGTGATGGCATATGAAGTATCGTGTTCGGCGAGCTGTTAAGTGCTTATCAGATCTTACGCGCAGCCGCGATTGGTTTTCAATCGCCAGTTATATTTGCCTGCCCAATTTCGCAAGCCTAGTGCCTCCGTTGTGCATTATGACCGCCCTAGCTAGCAGCTTGCCGGTGCTGGCCGAGGACAAGGCGAATCAAGCCCAAAGCGAAACTCGTCAAATACCGGGGCAGGATGCCCGACCAACCAAGTTTCCACCATTTGTGTATGAGTCTATCCCTAATTACGAAACATCAGCTTCGGATTTTGTGTCAGTTCCAGATCGTTGGCGACAGTTCTATAAGGGAAAATTTTACGATCCGTATAATCAAAACGTACTAAAGGGAGATATCCCGGTTTTCGGTGCTCCAGGCCATGAATGGTTCTTTGAAAGCACTATCATCTCGGACACGCTCTTGGAGCGCAGAGCCCTGCCGCTACCAGTGGGAGGGCCAAGTACAAACTCTAGTGAATCTACCGATACTTTCGGTGAGCGTCGCCAGGGCATTATAAACGAGAACTTGCTCACATCTTTTAGTCTATATAAGGGAGCTACATCTTTTAAGCCGCCCGAGTTTGAGTTCCGCTTGACTCCCGTATTCAACTACAATTACGTGGATATCGAGGAAACTGGTGTCTTACGCGTCAACCCTGAGTACGGAAACACGCGAGATGATAATCACATGGGGTTGCAGGATGCATTTGTGGATATCCATCTTGCTGACTTAAGTGAAAGATATGATTTTTTGTCCCTGCGTGCGGGCATTCAAAATTTCATTAGCGATTTTCGAGGTTTTGTATTCTCTGACTCAGCACCTGGTGTGCGCCTATTTGGAAACTATGAAAATAATATCTGGCAATACAATTTAGCTTGGTTTTCGCGCCTAGACAAAGACACTAATAGTGGCTTGAACACCTTCGATAGTAGGCACGAGCAAGTATTTCTGGCCAACATTTACCATCAGGACCTGCCCATACCTGGCCACGGCATTTCATTTAGCGTGTTGCACCGTCGCGATAGTGCAGGTGATTTTGCTGATGACTACGACAATAATGGGTTTCTAGTGCGCCCTGCTCCAATTGGCGATGAGCGGGCAAAAAACATTTCAACTACATATATCGGCCTTAGCAGCGATGGGCATATAGGACGCATAAATTCGACCGCCGCGTTTTATTATGTGACAGGTAGCGAGAGCCATAATCCTATCGCCGGGCAAGAAGTTGATATTAACGCTGCCATGCTAGCCATGGAGCTGTCCTATGATATTGACTGGATTAGACTACGAGCCTCGTTTTTTTGGGCATCCGGAGATCACGATCCATTCGACGGGCGCGCAACAGGGTTCGACTCGATCGTCGATAATCCGAACTTTGCCGGAGGCGATTTGTCTTTTTGGCAACGCTTAGGAATACCGCTTATTGGTGGCGGTGGCGTCAACTTGGTGAATGCCGGTAGTTTGCTGCCGGATCTCCGTCCTGGCAAGGAGGAAGGCCAATCAAACTTCGTAAATCCCGGTTTGCGTCTCTATAATCTTGGTGTTGATTTTGAACTTACTCCAAAACTGAAGCTCATAAATAACGCCAGCTTCCTACAATTTGATAATGTTTCAGTGTTACGTGCGGTACGGCAGGACGGTAGCTTTGATCGAAGTATTGGCTTCGATTTTTCTTCGGGACTGCTATATAGACCGTTTCTTAACAACAATGTGCAGGTACGGGTAGGGGCCTCTGCGCTCGTTACAGATAAGGGTTTTGAGAACCTGTTTGGTGATAGAGTCTTGTTCGATGTGTTTTCAAATTTGATTCTGCAATATTAGGGCTGTCAATTATGCGTAGTGCAGCAACGATATGCTTTCTCTTGGCGGTATTCGGGCCGCTGTCGGCATATTGTGAGGATGCAGTGCGCCCTGTTCAAAGTGGACTCACGGCTGCTGAGGTTGATTCAGCTAGTGTTGGCTGTAGGGACTGTCATTCTTCAGTTGATGCACCTTCCATGCATGACAATCCTGCCGTGCAACTTGGTTGTACTCATTGCCATGGCGGGGCGGCGGATGTGCGTGCGTCCGGACTCGTCATCGGTTCTGCTGAGTATGAAGCTGCCAAACAGCAAGCACATGTACTCCCAGAGCATCCTGAGTCTTGGCCCACCTCTGCCAATCCAAAGCACAGCTATGCAAAGCTTCTGAGCGAGCGCGCAGAGTTCGTTAAGTTTATAAATCCTGGCGATTTGCGTGTTGCGCCTGAAACCTGCGGGGGCTGTCATGCCAAGGAAGTTGCAGCCGTCAGTCGCAGCATCATGACCACTTCGGCAATGTTGTGGGGCGGAGCCTCGTACAACAATAATATTTTGCCCTTCAAGCGCTATGTGCTTGGTGAGAGCTATGGGCGGGATGGACTGGCGCGTGAGATTCATGCCCAGCCGTCAGATGAACGTAAGGCTAAAGGTGCGCTTTCAGCCTTGGTGCCTTTGCCGCAATGGGAAGTCACAAGCCCCGGTGATATTTTCAGAGTATTTGAGCGCGGTGGGCTGTTCATTAAAAGTACTTTCGCTGAGTTCGGTCTGCCAAATCCGAAGGAAGATCCAGGCCGCCCAGATATTAGAGCCTCTAATCGTGGCCCAGGAACTGGAGCGCGCATTTCAGTGCCTGTTCTTAATGTTCATAAAACTCGCCTGAATGATCCACACCTATCCTTGATGGGAACCAATGATCATCCCGGAGACTACCGAAGTAGCGGATGCACTGCCTGCCACTCCATTTATGCTAACGATCGTGACCCGCTGCACTCAGGGCCTTATGCGGCGTTTGGACACTCTGGCCAATCACAAACCAGCGATCCTACCATCCCCAAGGATGAGGAAGGTCATCCCTTGCGGCACCAGTTCACCAGGGCCATTCCATCTAGCCAGTGTATGGTTTGTCACATGCACCAGCCAAATGTGTTTGTGAATTCATTTTACGGATACACCATGTGGGATTACGAGTCTGATGCGCCCTTCATGTGGCCAAAGCAGCAGAAATATCCCAGCATGGAAGAAGAGCATCGTGCTCGCATGAATAATCCAGAAGGGGCAGCCGTAAGAGGACTTTGGTCAGATGAGGATTTCCTACGCAAAGTAAGTGAGCTCAATCCAAAGCTCAAGGATACCCAATTTGCCGACTATCATGGGCATGGATGGAATTTTAGAGCCATATTCAAGCGCGACCGTAAGGGAAATCTTTTGGACAAGAATGGCAAGCGCATACGCCAAGACGATAAGGATAAATTCAAAAAGGCGGTGCATCTAGCTGATATCCATATGGACAAGGGCATGCAGTGCATGGACTGCCATTTTGCGCAGGATGCTCACGGTGACGGCAATATCTACGGCGAAGTCGCACAACAGGTTGAGATCGGGTGCGAAGATTGTCATGGAACCCTGGAGCGTTATGCCGCTTTGACCACTAGTGGTCCAGCTGCCCCCGCTGGTGGTAACGACCTCTCGATTCAAAGGACTGAGTTCGGAGATTTGCGTTTTGTTTGGCGGGATGGCTCATTGTATCAGCGCTCTAGTGTCACGCCTGGGCTTGAGTGGCGAGTAAAGCAAGTGCGTGACATCGCTAACCCTAAAAGTCGCGATTATAACGAAAAAGCAGCGCGTGCTAAGTTAGTCGGTAAGTTGTCAGACAATCAGTCTAAGCCCCATTCGCTAAGCTTGTCAGAACTCGATAGGCACGATGATACTGACGCATTGCTTGCCCATCCTAATTCAAAAATGTCTTGTTTCACATGCCATAGCTCGTGGGCAACGAGTTGCGCTGGTTGCCATTTGCCGATTGAGGCTAACTGGAAGAAGGAGTCTAACCACTATGATGGAAAGACTACCCGCAATTGGGCTACTTACAATCCACAGGTGGTCCGGGATGATATGTTCCAGCTGGGGCTGCATGGAGATGCTAAGAATCATAAAATTGTACCTGTGCGCTCATCCAGCGCTCTGGTGCTAAGCTCTACTGATAGTACTAGGCAGAAGATTTACGTGCAGCAACCGCCCACGGCTGCTTCAGGGCATAGCTCCCAGGCTTTTGCGCCACATTTTCCACACACTGTGCGGACAATAGAAACGAAAACGTGCGCCGACTGTCACATATCAAATACCAACGATAACAACGCGATTATGGCGCAGCTTCTGCTGTTTGGTACAAATTTTGTGAACTTCATGGGGTATCATGCTTATGTCGCTACGGGGCAGGCCGGCCTTGAAGCGGTGCAGGTTACTGAGTGGCCTGAGCCGCAAGCCGTTATTGGAAGTTATCTCCATAAGTACGCTTACCCAGATTATTATGCGCAGCATCAAGCTCATTCCAAGGAGTTGCAGGTCAGCCACCCTCATCATTCTGAAGGCGGGCCAACAAATACTATCCAACTGCGCGGAGAGTACTTATACACAACAGCTGGCCCCGGGGGCTTTCGGGTCTACGATGCTGCAAGCGTAGCGAACAAGGGCTTTTCAGAGAGAATTGTCACGGCCCCGGTTTCGCCTTTGGGGCAAGACACACATGTAGCTTCCAAGAATGCGACTAGTTTTGCTCTACCAACTAATATGCCGGTTGCGCCATTCAGGAAGCAGCTTCCAGAAAATGAGGAGCTCCCGCTGCACGCCATCTATCATTATGCATTCATCACTGATAGCGAAGAGGGCTTGATTGTCGTGGATGTTGATACCCTGCAGGATGGCGATCCAACCAACAACTTCTTGCAGCGGGCAGCAACTTGGAATGCAGAGCATGTCTTAGACGGAGCACGCACTATCCAGCTTGCTGGAGCCTGGGCCTTTGTTGGTACTGCAGATAAAGTTGTAGTTCTAGACTTAGATGACCCACTTAGCCCACGACTGATAACTACTCTCCCATTCCGTAATCCAACTGCTGTTGCGATTCAATTCCGATATGCCTTTATCACTGATGCGGATGGCTTACATGTCGTTGATATTACACATATTGACAAGGCACATGAGGTAAAGGGGGCGTTTGTGGCGCTACAGGATGCGCGTAGTGTGTATCTAGCACGTACATACGCATATGTAGCTGGCGGTAAGCAGGGCCTGGTGATTGTTGATATTGAGAAACCGGAACGACCAGTCATCTATCAAGTTTTCAATGATGAGGGACGCCTGAACGACGTTAATGATGTCAAAATTGCCTCTACAAACGCTTCCCTCTTCGCCTACGTGGCCGATGGGGTTAATGGGCTAAAAGTGCTTCAATTGACTGACCCAGAGCGTGTGCCAACTTTCTACGGATTCTCCCCAGAGGTCAAACCAGCTGTTATTGCGCAACGGAAGACTGATGGGCCAGCCCTGGCAATCTCTAAGGGACTTGATCGAGATAGGGCGGTTGATGAAACTGGGAACCAGGTAAGTATTTTTGGCCGCATAGGTTCCCGTCCTTTTAATCGGCAAGAAATGCAGAGACTGTTCTTGAATAAGGCTGGGAATGTTTACAGCGTGCCAGACCAATAATAGGCAAATTTTCTTATCCCACTTTCCTCAATCAGCGGAGCTATGTATGCCCATAATAGGATGTCCATGTATCTAGTCGCTGATACGCATGTGCATCTGTATGACTGCTACGACCTGAGGGCTTTATTTTTGGGAGCCATGGATCGACTAGAGCAGTACGCGCGAGAGATTGTACCTAATGCAGACTGTGCTAGAGCGATTTTTCTTACCGAGCGCTCTGGAAGTTACTATTTTGATCGATTGCGTGATGAGCCGCATAAGGTTCTAGGCTCTGAGTTTCGTGTAGGTACAACTGAAGATCGCCTATGTCTGCGGGTGGTCGCGGATAATGGTGGAAGTTTACTGGTGTTTTCTGGCCGGCAAATCGCTACGAAAGAGCGATTGGAGGTGCTCGCTTTGATGAGTGATGCACAGTTTGAGGACGGCGATACTTTCGAAGTCTCGCTTCGTCGAGTGATAGATTGCGGGGCCTTAGCTGTGATCCCTTGGTCATTAGGCAAATGGTGGGGCAGGCGCGGTCAATTGCTATCTGAAGTAGTGAAATTAGCTAAGCCAGGAGAAATTGCATTGGGCGATTGTGTGAGACGTTCGCGCCTAGCCTTGCCGCATAGGCTATTTGCAGCTGCCCGCGATAGAGGCTTGGCTGTATTATGTGGTAGTGATCCACTACCGTTTGCAGGGCAGGAAGCGGTAGTTGGTACTTATGCAAGTGTTTTCCCTGATAGCTTTGACTCCGCCATGCCTAGTCAATCAATAATAGACATCGCTAAGACTAGGCCAGAGCTGATCAGCAGCGTAGGCAGACGCGCATTGCTGGTAGTGTGAATTTCGCGTGATCGGAATAGTTAGTTTTTGGGGAATGAGGTGGAAAGAGCAAGGAGAGTGCAAACCAAAGTCATGAACAGGGTCAACCTAAAAACAGGTTAAAACCGCATGACTTGTTGCAACGTCCTCGCTTTAACCCTCGCAACCCTCAAGAGTTTAAGCGAGGACGTGCTTCAAGTCTAAAAATGAGCAAAACCTATAAACCTAATTTCTCCTTGCTCGATCCGTGAACCACTCCCTCAGGAATTGTGCACGCAACGCGCCCTTGTACCCATTTCGATGCTGAATCGACGCTAGTAGTTTCTACATCGCCTAAAATTAACCTCAACTTAACGAATGGCAGGCCAATTTTCTGACACTGGCCCAACTAAATTGCCAAAAATAATCAATGAAATGAGGTGGTTAATGTCCGGTATGACTGAGCACGCCGCTTGCAAAGTAATTACCGAGGCTCTGTGTGTGTTGACAGGTAAATAGGCCATACACAGTCGAATTGTGACTTTATTTAAGAGGTTACGGGCAGGAACCCGAACGTGTGAAGCAAGGAATCGCTGATCAGAGTGCCGAAAAGGCGACACGGGCTGTCGAAGGACAGACAGTGGGCTTTATTAGCCCATGGAACCAGCAGTGTGGGCTGGCTACGCACGCGATCCAACTAACGCAGGAGTATCAACCTGGCACCTTCGTCATTCTGGCCGAAGAGACAACCCGAGTCTCTACTGGTTCAGACGAAGCATTTGTGGACCGCTGTTGGCGCCGCAAGAGTAGCGACTTTTCGCAACTTGAAGCCGCTATTGAGCGCCATAGGGTTGGTCTGTTGCATGTTAATTGTCACTATCTATTCTTCCCTCAACCTGAGTTCTCTCAATTTATTGCGCGCCAACGCGCCAAGGGGATCAAGTGTGTTATTAACCTGCACACGGTGTGGCAAATCGACGCCAATATACAGGCGCTTGTTACCCAAGCTGATAAGGTTGTAGTTCATTCGCCCGAGGTACGCCTAGAGGCGATTGCCAATGGTGCTGATCCAGAAAAGGTCGTTGTGCTGAATGTTGGTGTGCGTATACGTCCCCCTTTGGATGAGCGGGCTAAGCAAAATCTGCGGCTTAAACTACAACTGCCTGTGGCAGAAAAGATCATTGTTGCATTTGGTTTTATCCAACCGCACAAGGGCATGGAAGGTGTAATTGAAGCTGTTGCGCGTCTGCGTGATATCGGAATAGCAGCGCGTGGCTATATCTGTGGTCAACCGCACGATGACGATCCTTACGGGAAGGAGTATGTAGCCGAGTTGCAACGCATGGCTCAGTCATTTGGAGTTGCTGATCGAATCAACGTGCTCAATAGATATTTGGATGATGACGAAGTAGGCGGTTACCTCTCAGTTGCAGATGTTGTTCTTATGAACTATCGCTCCCAGCACTACGAAGGTTCTGGAGCGTGCTCTATGGCACTCGGTGCTGGGGCGGTTGTGGCTGCGTCAATAGCGCCTCCGTTTGCGGCCTTTGGTGATGCCGTTTGGCATATCACCTCTGGGTACAATGTAGCTTCATCAGTGGAGGCCTTGCTTACCAATATGAATCTACGTCGTACAATTCAAGCAAATGCAAAAAGATACTGTGAGAACAACAGCTGGAAGAAGTTAGCTGAGCACCTCGATAATTTATATCAAAGTTTAGGATTTTCAACTTCAACATTGAAAAAGGAGAGCACCGTGGAATCATCAACAGCGAAAAGCAATCCACGAGTCAGCATGCGGATTCTTATGCAGATGCGCCCCAACGCATTCAGTCAGCGTGGTGGCGATACTGTGGTAATGGATAAATTGGCCAATGGCCTGCGAGCACGTGGTGTCGATGTGACAGTCGATCCTGAAGGCAAACAAGATCCCAGCCAATTCGACATTGTACACTTATTCAACTTTGCGCTGGCCGATCATACGAAGAGCTTGGCAATGCGAGCTCGTCAGGCGGGTACTCCTTACGTGGTAACTACTCTGTATGAAGACACTCCTGCCTATCGCAATCAGGCCATCACGCAGGCCATCCAGTTATGCGAGTACATTAATCGTCGTCAGGATAAAAACTGGTGGGAGGCTCATGCCACTGACTGCATGCGCGTGGCGCCGGCCCAACGTTTCGAAAACGCTTGGACGGCAGAACACGCAGCGGCACTTTTCCCAAATGGGGCCCAGGAGACAAAAGCTCTTAAGCGCGATTATCCACGGGCCGGCCGTATGATAGAAGTCAAGCTTGGGCATGAAGTAGGAGCACAGGGTGACGCCGCAGAGTTTGAACAAGCCTATGGCGTGCGAGACTTTGTGTTGTGTGTGGGGCGCTTTGAGTTTCGCAAGAATCAGCTAATGTTGCTTAAGGCACTGGAAGATTCTGAAGTAACGGTGGTACTTGCAAGTGGTGGATTCTCATACGACGCAGACTACGATCGAGCTGTGCGCTCATTCAAGCGTAAGGGCAAGACTTTGATCTTAGATCGCTTGTCGCCGCAAATGTTGGCTAGCGCCTACGCGGCTGCCAAAGTACACGCGTTGCCAAGTTGGTATGAATTGCCAGGGTTAGTTAGTCTGGAGGCGGCGCACCACGGATGTAATGTTGTTGTAGGCAACAATGGAACAGCGCCTGACTATTTTGGTTCGCATGCATTCTATTGTGACCCATGGAATGAGAGCTCTATCCGCAATGCGGTTCTTGCTGCGTATCACGCACCTGTAAGTGCTGAACTGAAGGCTCTAGCCAAGTCGTACACTTGGGAACGTTGCGTGGCCGAAACACTTGGGGCTTACGAGCAGATTCTTGGCAGTTCGTCTGTTTATCGAGAAGTAGAAGTAAAAGAGCCAATTACGGCTCAAAAGGACACAATGAGTACTTCAACTGAACCAAAGGGTGACTTCGCTACTCTTCTTGAGCAAGGAGAGAATGCAGCGATAGAAGAGCGCTGGGATGAATCGGCAAGCTTGCTTGATCAAGCGCTGCAAATGAATCCACAATCGGCGCGAGCCAACAAGGCACGTGGTACCTTGTATTTGGCTCAAAGTCGCAATGCGGAGGCACGTCCGTACTTCGAGCGTGCGCACGCACTAGATCCACTCGACCCACGCGCAATGAGCGGTCTGGGTATGTGTGAGCTACGTGCAGGGCGCATGCGCGATGCATACTCCTACTTCCTGCAGGCGCTTGAGCGAGATGCAAGACATCTTCCAACCCTCTTGCAGTTTATGGAATGCTCATACGCAACAAATACCTATACGGATCTAGAGCGCATATTGCGAAAGTATATTTCGGAGAGGCCAGACGATAGCGAGATGCAGTTCTGTCTTGCCGGAGTATGCTATAAGCTGGGACGATCGGGGGAGGCTGATGAGCTATGTCGTAAGATACTAGTGGCAAAGCCTAATCATAAGGGGGCACTTGAGCTCCGGAATATGATGGAGAAGCAGAATACCACTACTACTGAGAACAAGGCGCCCCAAGCTACCGGCAGCACGGCCGTGCGGGCCGGCTTTATAGGGCAGGCCCCAACAGCTTCTCCGGCAGTAAGTACCCCAGCCACGTTCGGGCATGTAGATGCGGAGCTATTGAAGCTGGAGGAGCTTAAACGCGAAGGGAAGTTTGATGAGGTACGTAGTGGCCTAAATAGTTTGGGCGCACTACAGCTAAATGCTTCGCAACGTGAACGTATGCTGACTCTTGATGCTGAGCTGTGCGTCCTAAATCAGGATATTGTCCAGGCTGCTGAGAAATATGAGGAGGTAATGCGAGTAAACCCGCAGTCTCCACGCGGAATGTGCGGCAAAGGAGCGCTCGCCGCCCACGCAGGTAAATGGGATGAAGCACGTCGGTTCTTCGAGACCGCCTTGCAACTAAAACCAGAATACGATGTGGCCCTGGCAGGTATGGGTCTATGTTGCTCTTGGTTCAAGGAACATGAGAGAGCATGGGACTTTTATACTCGTGCAATCAGGATTAATCCTGAAAATGCGCGTGCTTTGCTAGGAGTAATCGAACTTGGCTATCCAATGCAGAGATTGACTGATGTTGAGCAAGGTGTGCGAGCCTATTTGGACATGCACCCGCTTGACTTCCAGTTCCTCTACGCATTAGCGGGCTGTTTGTATGCTCAGGGCAAGCTTGATGAGGCTAGTGAAGAGCTCAAAAAGATTGCGTTGTTCGAGCCTACCAACAGCAGAGTCCGCGAGTTGCAACAAATGATCGACGAACATAAGGGGCAGCCAGCGCAAGCTTCTGCGGCAGTTGCAGGGAGTCGTTGAGATGCTGCGACCTGAGAAGTTAAAAGCTGCGCCGATCTAAGCGTGCCAGATGGTGAACTGTGAAGATTCTTGTCTTCAATCAGGACTGGTTTATTTCTGATCTGCGACAGGCAGGGCACGAAGTTATTAGTTGCGGAAATTCCGATCATCTGGATTTTCGGCTGCAGAACCCACTCATCCACATAAATGAAGTCCTGGCTGGCTTGCCAAATGGCTTTAGGCCTGATCGAATCTTGTGGCTCGACAATAGTTCGCCAGTAATGATAACTGGCCTTGAAGATTGTGATATCCCGGCGTTATTTTATTCCGTTGATACTCATCATCATGTTGGATTCCATAAGTACCTTGGGCACTTATTTGATTACGCCTTGGTCGCGCAGCGTGACTACATCCAGTCATTTCGAGATGTCGGTGTGGAGCCAGAATGGATGCCGCTATGGGCTTCCCGGCTACCGGATGCCAGCTTGGAGAAAAAGCATGGTGCCGTGTTTGTTGGCACGTTAAACCCCAAACTTAATCCGGAACGAGTCGCATTTTTTGATCAACTTAAGCACCAGGCACCTATAATGGTTATGTCTGGCGCCTGGCCGCTAATCTTCCCATTTAGTGAGATTGTAATAAATCAAACTGTGAAGGGTGACCTAAATTTTAGGGTCTTCGAGGCAATGGGCTCAGGTTGCATGCTGCTCACAGAACGCAGCGGGAATGGACTATTAGATCTATTCCAAGAGGGGCAGCATTTGGTGACCTACGAAAAGAATAACGTCGCCGATGCTGCTCAGAAGATTCGCGAATATCTAGGGGATTTACCGCGCGCTAGACGGATTGCTCAGCAGGGCCGAGAGGAAATTGTACTACGCCACACGCAGCGTGTGCGGGCTGAGCGAGTCGAACAAATCTTGAAAGGTCTGAGCAAGCGAAAGTCTAATCAACGCTATCTTGCAGCGATGTCGAATCTTGTAACGCTAGGGCGGGTGTTTCTTGGGATCGAAGCATCTTTGGCGGCTCGTTGTTATCAGCAAGCGCTATCATGCGCTGATAAGGCGATTCTGGCCGGGGAGCCGATGGGGCAAGAGCTGGCGTGCTACGCCATACATGCGGCATTGCAGTTTGATGGGCTGGCACATGCAGTCGTAGGTGATACTTTGCTTTATCGCCTTCAAGAAGCTAATCAGGCACTAGGTATTTTAGCGCTCGCTTGTATTCGCAGTCATTTGAACCGAGGGCGTCAAGCCGAGGCCCAAGCACTTTCACAGCGCTATGGTTTTGGAGAAGCGGGCTTTCAGCAAGCAGAGCAAGTGATTAGGATGTTGATTAATCCATGAACTTAACCGCCTCTGTCTTAACAGCTGGACTATGCCAGTTGGGTCGATATCTCACGAGACAGGCTTAGTAAGCCGTATCGATAGGGGCTCCCAAAAGCTATTATCGCGAGAATGAAGGCATCTAACGCATTGATGTACTGGCATATGATGATGAGGTCGATCGCAATAGAGAGAGCTTGATGTCGCGCCTACGGCGGACGAGCGCTAAAGGTTATTACCGCTGGCTTCGCTCGTGGAGATAACTTTCGTGGAGCGATCTAATCGCATTATCGACGTAGTTGGGTTGAATTTCGCCAAATGCACATGTGCGCCAAGATAGTGCTTTTTCCTAGTGCTGCTCTATGAAATACCCACTAGCTATCTAGTAAATGTCACTGCTGCATCGGGCGTTAATTCGTGAATTCCCCAATTTGTGCAGCACTACAGGTAAAAGTTGGCGCGTTGTCTCAATCTTATGGGCATCGTTCCGATAGTATCTTAGCATGGAGTCTCAGGGGGAATATCAAATAGCTGCGCCGCAGGCCGAACGGCATTGGTTCCATCAGATGGAAGGCTACCTTCAGTGGAAGGTAATTGCCCCTGACTATAACAATCCATTTAGACAGCCTGTTCCCGATCATGTGCTTATTGAATTACTAAAGCATCGAAGTGCACTGCGGCGAGTCTGTAGTCTACGCCTTCTCTGTGAAGGCTTTGAACTAATGGCTTTTGATAATTTAGAAGCGCCCGCGGTGTTGACTGATCACCCCTGCATTTTGGCACTGGGGGTGCACAGGATCCTGGACTATATCAATGCCTCCGAGGCCCAGCGCGTGATCGAAGAGCAGCTAGATAGAATTGCCCGAGGGATTTCTGAACTTTTGGATGAAAGAGCGATAAACCCATCAGATGAGCAGCTGTTCCAGGCTGGCGAGAAGGCACTCACAATTGCGCAGATGCGAGAACTACGCGAGGCACGCAAGTCGCGTTACAAAACCGCAGCGGGAGGGGTGCGCGTACGCTACGTCAACTCTTCATCAAGTTATTTTGCTGGACTAGCTTTCTAGGCTTTCCCTTATCGTTAGCAAATTTGAATGTTGAATAGCAGCCATCGGACAGGCAGGGGACTATTTCTGACCCGCGCTGCTGGCGGAGCGTTTGCAGCCATAAGTGCTAACTAGTGTAGCGATTCTCTAGCTTCCAACGATTTTCTAGGGCCAGATCCAAACTGAGCTGCGTCTGTCTGTTTAGCTTCTTGTCCGCCAAATACTAGCGCGTGCAGCTGCTGCATTATTGCTCTAAGGGCCTTTGTTTGCTTGGATAGGTCAGCCACATAATTTGATGTTGCCATGGACAGGGAATTATTGCGTTGTGCAGCGCCCCCTAGCTCTCCCATGGCTGAGTTTGTTTGCTGAACTCCGATTTGTTGTTCACGAGTGGCTCCCGCGATTGACTTCATTTGTTCGTCAATGTCATGGATGGCGTGGGTGATTTTGCCGAATGACTCGAGAGCTCGGCGCATCACATCCTGCCCGTTTGACACTCGATGAGCTGTGTTGTCCACGATTGAGCTTACCTGCTGCCTGCTGCTCTCTAGTAGCCTTTGAATTTCCTTTGCTGCCGAACCGCTCATTTCTGCCAGGGCCCCAACTTCCTCCGCTACTACTGCGAAGCCGCGCCCATGCTGTCCAGCTCTAGCAGCCTCAATTGATGCATTAAAAGCCAGCAGTTGGGTTTTGAACACGATGTCGTTGATTACATTGGCGCGTGTAGAGATCTCATCGATAATGCGAGTCATTTCCACCAGGCTTTGGTTAGCCTGTTCGATTGCCCCCATTGCCGCTGTTAGCTCCTCCATAATTCTAACACCCTCTTGACTCTGCTCGCTTACAGTTTGCGTTACCTTGAGGGAGCGTGAACTGCTCTCTGATGTTTGCGCGATCATACTGCTCATTTCTGCCATCGAGGCAACCGACTCCTGCACTGCAGCTGATTGAGTAGAGGCAGACTTAAGCAATTCACTACTTACGCCGCCGATATCGACTACTCCATGCTCAACAGCTTCTGCGGTTGAGCCCAATGATATGATAATCGATTCAATAGCTGTACGCTGCTTTGAGCGCCTCCATATCCAAAGTGAGGCTGCCAGTGCTCCCATTAGAAGAAGCATGAGAGTTGCCCAACGAAACTTAACAGCGGCAGCTACGTCAGCACGCTCCCAGAACTTCTGGTCAGGAGCGCCACTCCACAAAATCCACTCTCCGTTTGTGTCCTTGATCGGAAGTGTTAGGGTAGATGAGTAAATTAGATTATTAGCCGCTAGTCCTTGCTGGATATCTTGAAGATGGTCAGCAGATGGACCAGCGGAATGTGATTTTATGACTTGGGAAGTTTTTCGATTCACCACAGCATAGGCGCCAGTAGGTAGTAGGTCGCTTAGGGCATGAGTAAGGATGACCCCGGAAAGTAGCCCCTTAAAAGCCCCATGCGGAGAGAAAAATGGCACAGAGTATACGAGGCCAGAGCGATCCTTGTCGTTTGGGTGCGCAGTAGAATAGCGGCTATTATCGCAAGTTATAACTTCGGGGCCCCCAACCGCAGGGTAATTTAGCCCTTCTACTTTCGACTCCTCCGGATAATGCTGCTTAAGCCAGGCGATCTGCTCCCGCATTAGCCTGTACTCATATATTTCAATCTCTTCAACTTGGTTCGCTGCTGCACCTTCCTCTGCCTCTTCTTCGCTTTCGGCTCGTTTACCGACCACCAGCTCATCAAATGTTACAATTGGGGCCCCAGGCGCTTTTGTATTGGGGTCAATTTGATCAGGATTAATATCTTCTGGGACGATATACACCTCCGACATCGCCACGCTTGTGCCAAGTGAATTGTATAATTCCTGCACTGTTTGACGGGCGTCCCCTTCAAATGTTTTGCCATACCTGTCGATGGCGCGTACCCCTGGGAGGCGGGCCATAGTACGCAATCCCTGGTAGATGCGATCAAATGTATTCTGAACTACATCAGCAACCTTCTGGCTTGCTTGTGTCTCCTCGTCTCGATAGGCCTGTTTTAGGCTAGCTATGTCTTGTTGATATTTCCATTGAACGCCAAAGGCTGCTAGAGAAGTAACGACAATGGTAAAAACGTAAGGAAGCCTTTTCATACAACCCATTTCCCCATGCCGCATGCGAGCGACATGCCCCTGAAATAATTTGCTTCCCCCGTTGGTGAAGCACTACGTGTAGGTTGTCGTCTTTACGCGAAGATTTCTTAAGGCTGAAGATGGCCTAGAGGTTCTGGGCTTCTTAAAGACGCCAATTGTGTGGCGTGAGTAATTTATTGCGCCGCCGTTAGGCCTGCATACGTTGCCGAACCTCGGCGATAGCCTCAAACCAAAGACCTCTTACAGCTGGGGTGCGTGCCCATTTTGAGCGCACGCTTGCCTCGAGTTGCGCCAAAGATGGCCCAAGTTCGCCTGAGTTGAGTTCGGCAAGCATTCTAAATCCAAGCTCTTTTCGCCGCCCCTCTGGATCTGGAAGGAGAGCTATTACGCCGTCCCCCTTAGCGACCTCTGCTAGTACGCGTTGATCTTGTGAGTTACTCAAATTGCTTTCGGCCATCAGAAGTACGGCCCCGAATACGTATAGGTCCTTTTGTCCGCTTGCCCTCAACGCTTCGTAGTATGCAGGCTGTATTTCCTCTGGGAACCCATGGCTATAGGCAGCGAGAAGGTCTCTCACGCGCACTTGTTCATCGTTCTTAAGTTCTGCCATCGATTGAGCAAGACGTTGAGCGATTGCGGTCTTTAACTCAGTGGAGGTTCCTTTTGCGCAAGTCAGTTGGATAAGAATCCCAGCCGCGTGATGATCTGGTATCGGCAAACTAGAAATATCGTCTAGGGTACTTCTCTGCAAGAGTTCCCCAAACTCTTTCTCAAGCGGCGCTCCCTTGCCACCGAGCGGGGGCCGTGAGAGTACTCCATGCCAACGCAAGCCTTTCAGGACCAAAAATGCATCGCCGCGATCGGGCCAGCTCAGTACATTTTGGGCCACAAATTCCTTAACCTGCTCCTTGCTCCTAAATGCTCCACCTTTTAAGGGAGACTTTGCATCGAATACTTGGAATAGTTCTATCTCGTTAGCTCTAGCAAAGAGTGGGGAAGGATCTCCTACTGACCAAAAGGCATCTAGGGCTGCAGCTCTATTGGCAGCTGAACGGCCCAACATCCCAGCTTTCCCAACCGCGAGTTCAAGGAGCTCATTTAGTGCTCCAGTTGCCTCGCGATCAGCGCGCAGTGCAAAACTACGTATTAGTTCGATGCGTGCAGGTGAAGTCCACTCGCGAAGCGCCTCGAGTAGGCTTCTGGTGGCCGAAGTTCCCACTTCGCCACCCAGATCAGCTGCTACTGTCATAGCCAAAAGGATTATCTGATTCGCATCGTCTCTCAGTCGTACAGCAAGGTCGACGACAAGCGCGTGATGTTCACCCCAATTCTCGCATGCCAGAGCTAAAATTCCTGCAAGTCTTTCATGATTAGATGGTTGCGGGGGAGTAAGTGCTGCTGGCTCGGCTTCATTCTTGAATGCGGCAAAGCTTTTGACTAGTTCATGAACTTTCTTCCAGCCTATCTGGTAGAGATCGGCTTCCTTATTGAGGCGCTGCTCCTTTGCAGAACCAGCCAAATGTTCGAGCACTGCCCGAGCCTCTTCCCCGATGGCAAGCAGAACTGCTTGTGATTGTCCCGCGGCGGCATCTTTGAATACTCGGCTCACTTGCTGCCAGGTAGGCCGATCTGCATGTAACGCTACTGCTACTAGTCGATTTGACAGTTCGGCCTCATCAACTGACCGACCGGATAAAAGTACTTGCACGTCATCCGCAAACTGTTTGGCTCGAGTAGGTCCAAAAGAATCGTTGCAAGGCGTGAGCTGGAAGCCAAGCTTTGTTAAAGTAGCATGACTTTTTAGCCACCCGGCGCGCTCGCGACCAACACTTTCGCCGAGGCCATGCTCTACTTCAGGTATAAAGGCTTTTAGCACACGATCTACTCTGTCTCTAAAATGTTCGGCGATGCGCAGTAAGTGTTCAGGCCTGCCTTCCTCCAGAAGATGTCTCGCTGCAAAAAGTTGTAGTGGTAAAGCGGTGGATTCAACAAAAATTCGATTTGCAGCCTGTTCCCGAACCCGTTCCCCTTGAAGTTGATCGAATAGCCCCTTTACGAGCACTAATGCATTTTCCCGACTTTCCACTAACTGCAGGTATTGCTCTACAGCGTGCCCAAAGCGCGAACCGTGTCCACGCTCTGCCTCTTTCAGGACTTCTGCTCTGGCGGCCGCCAGTCGGAAGTTAGGATCAGGAGTGGTAGTGTCAATTGAAACTTGTGGGCTCATGTTTTTAGACCAGGAGTCTTGTGGGTGTAGTTGCTCCACGCGGCATACAGTAAATCAATCTGCCGGCTATTTATGCTTCAGGTCTAAGAAGTTATGAGGCAATGTTGCGTGTTCGCTGTGGAATCATTCTGTAAATTATTTTGAGGCAAGGCATTTGAAACTCAAGCTTTATCGGCGCCGGCTAGAACGATAGTTTTGCGCGCAAGTGAACCAAGGCAGCCTATCTACACTTTCTATTCGGGCTCGTGTTGCGAACAATGACAAGCTATTAAGTTAGTCTTATTGCGCGCTCTCAGCGAGGGCAATAAACTTCCCGTTTCGTACGCGATATAGCTGCGTCATGCTCTTGATGCCTGTGTTTACGCCTGTGGCTCCAAAGCGAATTGTGCCTGATACGCCGTGATGCTCAGTGCTCGAAATACATTGATTCAGCTTTGGTAGATCGCCTTTGCAGTTCTCAAATGCTTGCTTAAATAAATACATCAAGTCGTAAGCAAAGGGGGCACTGTAGCTGCTGGCTTCCTTAAAGCGTGTTGCATAAGAAGATTCAAATTTTGGATCAATCGCCATTGAGTAGCGGAAGAATATTGTTCCCTCTGCCAAGCCTGGTTCTTTATGTATGGTTTCATCGAATGAAATATCGTACGAGTAAATTTGGGAGTTAAACTTTAGCCCCCGCGCCGCGCGAAAAAAGCTTGAAACAGCTGCCCCCTCTTGCAGAAACGCAATGACGGCATCCACTTTAGAGGACTGCAACCGGGCAACTATGCTCTTGAAGTCTGTCTCATTTGGAAGCACCTCAATAGGGGGTAGAATATGTGCTCCCGGTGCTTTTAGATTGTCTACGGCTGCTTGAGATAGGCCTTCAAAGTATGGGCTGGGAGAATAAACGAGCGCAACTCTATTGTGATGTTGCTTATTAATATGCTCCGTCAAATTGTGCACATGAACTTCGAATTCTGGCGTGGCGGTGAAAATATAGGAATGTTTTTCAGAAAAGCTTGGTGAATATGGCGATGCCATAAGGGTAGGGACTTTATTGCGTTCAGCAAGCGGAATAACGATTTCGCCGAATTCTGCCCAATTAGGGCCAAATATTGCGACTACTTTATCTAGACTAGCAAGTTTATTGAAGGCGCTGATCGTGGTGGGAAAGTCTGATCTAATATCTTCGGTGATAAGTTGAATCTTGTGCCCAGCTATCCCACCGCTGGCGTTGATTTCGTCTATCGCCAAGAGGAGAGCATTCAATTCCGGCTTTCCTCCAGTCGCAGCCCATCCAGATGTGGCAAACAAAGCTCCTAATTTTATTGGTTGATCGTCAGCATAGCTCGTGAAACTCACGCCGCAGAGAAGGGACAGCCCCAGGACAAAATTAGCAATATGTTTCATAGGGCTAGGCTATTACGTGCAAGCGGAGCAGACAACCTATTCCAAACTTGCAACTGGCTATAAGTGAATTGAGTACCCTCGCAATAAAGTTAGGGCTAGTGAGTGCTAGCTACCTCAGCAGTCGACCATCAAGCTTGCTTAAGCCATTGAATAATCAAATATAAAAGATAGTTGGCATTTTAATTGCCTCTGCTTCTCTGCATTGCGAGGGAGATACAATTTAATGCGTTACATTTTTCTGCTTGCCAGCATAGTCATCTTTACGCGGCAAGCCGTAGCCATTTCTGAAGGGCAGTCTGTTCCAGCCCAGATATTTAGTCTCGCCAATGGAGATGCACTCTCAATCTCCAAATTCCAAGGCCAGGTTGTGTATTTAGATTTCTGGGCATCCTGGTGTGGGCCCTGCAAGCGCTCTTTGCCTTGGTTACAGGAGATTGCCGAGAGGTTCAAAGAGCGTGGTCTGCGGGTTGTGGCAGTTAACCTGGATCAGAACTCTGTTGATGGGCAAAAGTTTATTCGCGAGTTGGGCCTTAAAGCACTTGAAGTTCATTTTGACCCTGACGGAGTAAGTGCAGAGGCTTTTAGCGTCGATTCAATGCCAAGCTCAGTGCTGATTGACAAATCCGGAAAGGTGAGAGCAGTGCTGCATGGGTTCCGCGAGTCCGAGAAGGAAGAGTTAGTTACGAAAATTGAGGGCTTGTTATGAGCAGACTAATTTTCTCAGTTTTAATTCTGTTCGCAACTGGCTGTGCAGAAGTAAAGCCATGGCAGCGTGGCAACTTAGCTCGTCCCAGCATGGCCTTCGACCCTGATCCACTAGAAAGCAAAATGCAGCAGCATCTTTATCAAAGTAAGGAGGGTGGCTTCGGTGGTTATGGGATTGGGGGAGGTGGTTGCGGGTGTAGTTAATATGAATGAAAGATATTTTCTTACAGGAAGGACTTAGTCAGTGGCAGGACGTAAGAAAGGCCGATGGCATAGAATGCCTTCCAGGGTGCGGAAGGGAAAGCGAAAGCTGGCCTCCCTGTTATGTGCTGCTTTGGCGCTGCCTGGAATGGAATTCGGCGGGGCTGCGCAGGCCCAACCCCAAAATGAGGGGGTAATTGCACGAATAAAATACCAGGACTATCGCGAATATCAGAATGGCGGCACGCACCGCATGCATATCATGGCGCCCAGCGTGATGCTTAGTGGTCCGTTGTCTGAGCGTACAGAGTTTGAATTCAGTTCTACCGTGGATGTGATGTCGGGAGCGTCACCCTTTTACCATAATACTCTTACTGGAGCCTCAGAACTCGGAGTTAGTGACAAACGCAGAGCGGTGGACTTGAAAGTTACACATTACTTCGAGCGCTTCAGCATCGGGGTAGGTGGCGCAATCTCCACCGAGGATGACTACTTTTCTCGTTCACCTTTGGTAGAGGCTAGAGTTTGGACCCCCGATAAATTGACTACATTGGCTGCTGGATTCAGCTTTAGCAATGATCGCATTTCATCTACTAATAATCCGGACTTGGATGAGCGACGTCGCACGAACAATATGTTTTTGGGAGTTACGCAGGTTTTAGACCAAAACTCTGTGTTGCAGTCCAATCTAGCCCTGTCGCGTTCGCATGGATATTTGAGTGACCCTTATAAGCCAGCTGATCGTCGTCCCGAGCAGCGAAATATGTTTGCATGGCTTACGCGCTATAATCGATTCTTCCCCGCCAGTGAGGGAGCCTTGCATTTTGACTATCGTTATACACGTGACAACTGGAGTTTGCAGAGCCATATGGTTGAAGTTGCATGGTTTCAGCCGCTTGGCGAACACTGGCTGCTTAGACCAGGTCTGCGTTACTATTCTCAGTCTAGTGCTGATTTTTATGCTAATGAGTTCCCGCCATCAGACTTTGAAGCTGATTACAGTGCTGATCAACGCCTAGGAAACTTTGGCAGTATCAGCCCATCTGTAAAACTTGTTCGCGAGTTTGGGAGTGGGGTATCGGTAGATCTAAAATTTGAATACATGCTGCAACGTCCAAATCTTAAGCTGGGGTCAGCGCATGACTCGCAGATTGATCCATTTCATGCCGCTGTTATCAGCTTGGGCCTAGTAAAGCGTTTTTAGGTCGACTTTTTGTAAATGCTCTGGTGCCCCGAGTCGGTAATAGCTCAAGAAAACAAGGTTGGAGGCTGCGGACACTAGGTGTTGCTGGTTCGACTCCGGAGGTTCTGTCCTGCGTCGAACTCGCCTCAAGCCTTGGCCGTGCCACACCACACTACATGCCTACCGAAGCCATGTAGCTACGCTATGAAAGACTAGTAAGGGTATATTTACCTAAAAATACGGCACGTTAGCTGGTCAGAGAATGCCAGCGCAGAGCCTGTCACGAGACATTCGCTGCCACTGGCCCATAACATTAAACATCGGGTCTAAGTGGGTCTTGTAACTTCTGTAAACGGTGAGGTGGTGTGGTGAAACTCTTTAAGGATTTCTTAATTGTCTTTTTGTCTCTTCTTGGGGCTCAGGTTGCGGTTGCTGATGATATAATCCCCGGATCTAATCCGTTGGGGGATAACTGTTACATCGCGTACAACGCTGAAACAGGCGCGATTTCGATCGAAGAGTATCCTCGCAGAATAGTACTTGAATGGCGTGATAAAGACGGCAATTTTTTGGGATTATATCTCCTGGCACCTTGTTATCCAACAGGCAGCCTGCTCCCAGTTTCTAACATGGCCACAGATTCGCGGCCGGAAGATAAATAAAGCAAAGAACTGGGCATATTAACAGGCTAGGCTTGTTCCCATCTCTAAGAGATACAGGCTATCCCCAAGCCTTGGCCATGCCACACATCGTGTACCTCGACTCCAGGGAACTGGGTGGGGAGAGTGCGAAAAAGTGAGTATGCCTCCGGTGACTCAACGATTCCTGAGACTAGTAAGTAGCCGTCGCGTTTCAGCCAGTTCACTGCGCCTCGTAGTGTTTCGCGTAGATCCTTGGCTAATGCTCTCGCATCGAGACTTATTACCTGAAACGGGCCACTAAAGTGTTCATGCAGCCAGCGGTACTCTGGTTCAATTAAAGCATTGCCAGCGCAGCGCCCGTTAGCAGCGACAGAGTCCGTGCCAACCTCAAGCATGCTAAGACGACCGGATTTAGAGGATGAAGTGAGGCGAGCTAGAATTTCAACTCGAATCTGTTCCTCATCGCCTTTACTCTGCAGATGCTGCAAGAATCGTACGCGATCCATGCGTGCTGGGGGTAGATCTGGGCTTGCTATGTCACTTTCGGCGCTCTTGTCAGGGGGTATTAACTTGCGTGCGATGTTCAAGGCATCATGGGTCGTGGTACTGCGAGGTAACTCTACAACTCGCTGTGAGTTGGCGAAGGCAGAAAAGCCTACCACGCGCTGCTCATTCGAAAGAGTGGCTTTGTGGTGAGGGCTCATTAGTGCCAGCACTGGCGTTTCGGTTGTTAGTGCGAGCCAGGTAGCTCCGGAGTCATTGCCAATAAAAAGATTACTGCGCTTGATTACTTCTCGTGCCTGCAGCAATGGAATGCCCCTAAAATCGACCGTTCCGGAGAGTAGGGGATCATTTTTTGCCCCCAGTTGCGCAACAATATATCCATCTTTTATGAACTGATGAGTAAGCTCTTGGTAGGCCTCGAGTGGCCAAGGTGGAACAGTTATCGATATGGGAGCAACAGCTATACTGCGCTGCTCAATTTTCAATTCTTGCCAGCATTGCTCAATCGCTTGCTCTTCTTCTTCCAACTCCATGAGGCGTGGCTTTAAGCTAGAGAGTGACTCGAATGCCATTCCGCACATGGTCAACATAAATGGTATAGCGTGTAAGTTCGAGCGCTCCCATTCTCGAAGGTTGTGCAAGAAGGATGGACTATAGACCCGATCAAAGTGGGCGTTCTTAAGTAGTTGTAGTATTAGCGGATTAGCTGGGTCTTGGTCATTTGAGTGAAGTACAAGGTCCACCGCCGAGCAGGCTCTGGCGATAGCAGTGTTTGCGCTGGATGTAAGCCAGGTTATATGGGCCTGAGGATAGGCTTCCCGCAAACGACTTATGACGCCGGTGGCTGCGATAACATCTCCAAGCCCAGAAAAAAGCACGAAAAGTATTCTGCCAGTTCCCGGTGGCGGTGGTTTGGATTCCCAGGCTTCCCGTAGTACTGGCAGTGCGGAGTCTAGAGGGCAGACGGGTTTTAAGATCATGCGGAGCTTTTAGAAAATTATTATTCTTATGCTAGTAGTTTATAAATTAGGCGCGGCCTGTTCCATATTGTAGCTTAATATATAGTTTTCTGAACTACTTAGAATGCGATAGCTCGATTGTTGAAATCTAAAACCCCCATGTTCAGCACCTACTTTACGCTTGAGTGCCATGCTTGATTGCCGTACATTACGCGTCGCGATGGGCTCTGTCCCCACTCAGAGTAGTGTGAAGTGAGTAATTTTCTATTTTACCTTCGCCCGATATTTCCGTCCCCAATTGCTATCCGATTAAATTGGTCGTGATTTATATCGGCTGATAAATTTTTGTATTGCCAGTCATGTCAGCACTTACACCCAGCGATGATTTCGACTCAGGTTCTGTAGACAGTCGGTGGGTGCAGGAGACTTTAGGGTATTTGGATCTAGATCTGCCAGGGAGGTTTCATTCCACTACATGGGCTGTTAATGCGCATGGGTTTTATCGTGGAGATCCTCGCGCTGACCATTTCGATCTTAGTGGGGTGAAGCTAAGGATCCCACAAGGATTCGCGCCCTTGATTGATCCAACTACCCACAGTTTAGCAATTGTGGCGCGACAACTTCCCTTGCTAGTGGATGCGGATGGGCGCGAGCATGTGCTCGTTGGTAACCGCACTTTAGTGCGCTTTAGAGATATCCCTGAATCAGATCCAGTCAGAGCCAAAGTTTGGCTGATGCGTGAATTGCTGGATGAGTTTTTTAGATTGGCAGAAGAAGGAGTGGATAGGCTTAACGATCGGGACCTTGCTGCTCGCCGAACTGCATTTAGGGACGAGGCCAATCCCGAGTTGAAAAGTGCTAGAGCGGCTTTGCTGGCGGGTGCCTTAGCTGGCTATATCGAGCGCAGCCTCGAGAAGCTCGAGCAGAGTCGGCAGGGGCAGGAAGAGACCGAGGTTACAAGAGTCTTCTTGGGATTGGTAGATCAGGCCTGGTCTGAGCTTAGCGAGCTCCTGCCATACTTACGTCTTCGCGGTGGTCCACGAGGCGCGATCTTGGACGTGGATGGTTTGCTTGCCGCTGAGGCGCCAGAAGCTATGAAGGCAGCGATGGCTGGCTCTGACTTTACGCTGCTGGGAATATATCAAAAACGCGCGGATACGAAGCTAGAGATCCAGGTAGTTGGCAGGATTATGCGCGAGATTATCAGGGCCCCAGAATGGGTAGGGTTGGAGGGGGCAAAGTTTGCCGCAGCGCGTGACCAGTTAGAGAGGAAAGTAGCGAATTTTGTGAATGCCGCACTTTTGCGGTTGGAGTCAGACCGTCGTGATGGATTTTCAGAATATGACAATGCCTTTGTCGGGTACCGTGTGGCGCACCGTGACTTGATTACCCTTCTAAGGCCAGAAGAGTTTGACCCATCGCTTGTCGCAGTTTCTCATCTTAATGCTGGCTTGGATCTAATTCATGGAATGGTATTTCTGCGGCGTGCTATGCCAATTAGGGTGAGTGCATTTCTGGCAATTGCCGCTACCGCTCGCCTTAGCCGTGCGATAGTCGGAATGTCAGGAGCGGCGGGATTGAATAATCCCGGTTTGGCCATGGCTGCTTCAGATTACTATGCCCGCTTTGAAGCTCTGATTCGTGAAAAGTTCCGTGATGGAGTCAAGAATGGTGCCAAGGAGCTAGCGATTGCCAATTTTCATGCTGCAGCAGAGAGATTGGCAGGCGCTTTGGAGGCAGTGGGAAATGCATCTGTGGTAAGCTGGGTTTCTTCGGTAGATTCTGCGGTTAAAGAATGGGCTAGCCAAGTTGATCAGTTTACTGCTACTCGTCCGGGTAGGGTGTTAGCTGAGCGTAAACAAATGTTACTAAAACTAAGAGGCCTGATGGACGGCCTTGCATCGTTGGGCCTGTGATAGAAGGCGAGCCTAAATGGATTCCAAGCATCTCCAGTATTCATTTCGGGTAATGGGCGGTCCGGCTGAGATTCAGGTAGTAGCCCAATTGTCGCAAGAGCAATTTGAGAGTGCTTGCGCCTTAGTAAGATCCGAAGCTGAGAGACTTGAAGCCAAATATAGTCGTTATCGCCCGGACTCAGCTCTGTCAGCAATCAATACTTCCGCTGGCTTAAGCGTTACTCGGGTAGATTCAGAGTCGGCTGCTTTAATTGATTTAGCAGCAGTTGCGTATGAGCAAAGTGAAGGTCTATTCGATGTAACTTCAGGAGTCCTTCGCCGTGTTTGGGACTTCAAGAATTCTAAGGCTCCAAGGCCAGAAGAGGTAGCTCAAGTCTTGCCCCTTGTGGGCTGGAGCAGGGTGGAATGGACTAAGCCTAGTCTAAAGCTCCCCCAACAGGGAATGGAGTTGGATTTAGGTGGTCTAGTAAAAGAGTTCGCTGTCGATCGCGCTATATCAATCTTTGAGTCGCAAGGTATCTCGAATGCAATCGTTAACTTTGCCGGAGATGTTCGCGTGCTGGGCGCTGGCCCTTCGGGAGTGGGCTGGAAGGTCGGAATAGTGCACCCACGAAAAAATGGTGCGCTATTGGCTTCGCTTAAGGTTGCAAATGCGGCGGTTGCCACTAGCGGTGATTATGAGCGTTATTTTGAAGTAGCAGGAAGACGTTATTGTCATATTCTAAATCCAAAAACTGGCTATCCAGTTGAAGACCTGCAGTCGGTGACTGTTCTATGTAACTCTTGTCTTGTGGCTGGCGTAGCTAGTACTACCAGCATGCTGCTTGGTAAGGGAAAAGGATTGCGTTACTTGAAGGAACTTGGGCTGAAGTATGTAGTGGTAGATCAAGCTGGAGAAATAGCATCAAATCTTGCACTTGATGTGGCATGATTGTTAGGAGTTTTCTAGTCCCGTCCACACCCAAGCTTCAAGCGCTCAAATCGATGTGAGGCTTATCCAAACTCGGGAAGCCTAGTACTGTGCACGCATCCCCATAAATGATTTTAGAGCAAGCCTCTCATCATCGTGGTCAAACGGAATAGATAGCGCTGGATGTTTGTTGACTGCGGCCTATGCTGGTCTATTATTGAGTCGCTCTCTTAGGAGTTACATCATGGCACAGCCTATCTTAGTCGCACGTGGTCAAAATTCGCATATGCTTCTCCCCGCCATGGCCAATCGCCATGGGTTAATCGCTGGAGCGACCGGAACCGGTAAAACGGTTAGTTTGCGTGTATTGGCCGAGGGGTTAAGTCGCCAGGGTGTGCCCATTTTTATGGCCGATGTTAAGGGCGATCTAGCTGGACTTAGCCAAGCTGGAAGTGCTGAGCAAAAATTCAAGGAACGTGCAGCTCAAGTTGGAATGGAGGAATATCAGGCGCGAGCGTATCCTGTTACATTTTGGGATGTGTTTGGAGAGCAGGGGCACCCAGTACGCGCGACTGTATCCGACATGGGTCCGCTGTTGTTGTCACGCCTTCTAAATCTAAATGACACACAAAGCGCTGTTCTTTCTCTGGTATTTAGAGTTGCAGATGACAACGCTTTGGCTCTGCTCGACTTAAAAGATCTGCGCGCCATGATTCAGCATGTTGGTGAGCATGCTAGCGAGTATCAAAGCTCTTACGGAAATGTCTCGGCTGCCAGTATCGGCGCTATTCAGAGAGGCTTGCTAACTTTGAGCGAGCAAGGCGCTGATAAATTTTTTGGGGAACCAATGCTCAACATCGCTGACCTGATGCAAACAGGCGCTGACGGTCGCGGCATGATCAATATACTCGCAGCGAGTAAGCTTATGGAGTTCCCAAAAGTTTACTCAACTTTCTTGCTGTGGTTGCTTTCGGAGTTATTTGAAGCCTTGCCTGAAGCAGGTGACCTGGAAAAGCCAAAGCTAGTATTTTTCTTCGATGAAGCGCACTTGCTGTTTAACGACGCGCCTGGGGCGCTGCTTGAGAAAATTGAATTGGTGGTGCGCTTGATTCGTTCCAAAGGGGTAGGGGTTTACTTTGTTACTCAAAGTCCCCAGGATATTCCAGATTCCGTTCTGGGGCAGCTTGGTAACAGGGTGCAGCATGCATTGCGTGCATTTAGCGCTAAGGACGAAAAGGCAGTGCGGGCAGCAGCGCAAACATTTCGTACTCAAGCCGGAACAGATCTAAGCAAGGTGCTGACCGAATTAGCGGTCGGAGAAGCTTTGGTGTCTTTCTTAAATGATCAGGGAACTCCGGCCTACGCTGAGCGCGCTTTTGTGGCGCCACCAGAGAGCAGGTTAGGGGCAATCAGTCCAAGTGAGCGTGATGCAGTAGTTAAACAGAGTCTTGTCTTTGGACATTATGAGCGTGTGGTCGATCGTGAATCGGCATACGAGAGGTTGACAACAAAAGTTGCAACTCCAAGCAGTGTTCCTAGCGTAGGATCCACTCCTGCAGCTGGTGGTGGAGGTCTGCTAGGTTCTCTAGGCAACTTACTGGGCGGCTCCAGAACAAGCAGGCGTCAAACTCCGGTCGAGGCATTTATTAGTAGCACCGTTCGAACAATTGGTAGTCAGGTTGGCCGCCAGATAGTGCGGGGAGTCCTTGGCTCCCTAATGCGTGGTAGCAGCCGCTAGGCTTTCAGAGATGGTGCGCCAGCAAGCCAAAATGGGCTGAGTTGGCTATTTCGTTGAAAAGTTGCAACTGGTCTGCAGCTATGGCCTGCTGGTTGTCCCGAAATAACGCATCCGCGAGGCCGCGTCTGATCTCACTGAAAATAAGCCCACTTGGTGGCTGGCCCCAGAATATTGTGAATAGGTGCGAGGAGTTATTTCAATAAATGAGAATTTTTCGCCAGGATGGCTTGAGTTCCAGCGCTCAATGTTCGAGCAAAAATCATGTAGTCCTCCATATACTGTCACAGCTACTGTCTCATCGCCCTTGGCAGCGCAGTTGAGTACCATGTCCTCCCGACCTTCAGAGGCGGAGTTAGTAACCACTTCCCCTAGGTCAAGAAGTCCTACCGCTCTACCCTTGAGTCCAGACTTGTTGTTCAAGGCATCAGCGTGGGCATCATTCAGTTTTGCAGTTTCAGCGCTAGTAATACTTAACTTACGTTCATAGACAAGGCGCCCAACCGCTCCGGCACGAATTCTCAACGCCTCCATGCCATCCGCAATTAGCTCTTGTTCGCGGGCAGTATATAATTTGCGCAGGTTTTCAACCTCCGCGTCAGATAGAGTTGTTGGCTTATTATCGGACAAAGCCTTAATAAGGCTGCGGCATAAGATTAGCTGTGTCTTTATCGATGCGTTAAAAAATGCCTCAAGCTCTGGCGGAGGCTGGTTTCGAAAGACAGTCAGGGCAATTAGCGTCTCAATTGGCTCGGTTTCAGGTGCAACCCCTTCTGTGTAAACGCCTTTTAGGCCAGTTTCTGCTATTAAGCGACGTAGGATTTGTTCAATGCTACTCTGCACAAGACTAATCTCGGCCTTCTCTTTTGCTCCTAGGCCAGGAACATAGTGCATCTGTCGAATGTGAACCAAAAGTTTTGTAGCCCCTGGTTCTTCATGTTTGAGCACAGTTGCTAAGGCGGGATCAAGTTGTGGGAAATTTTGGAGTGCCTCATTTGCTGGAGTCAATTTAGTTGAGCAGGCATTTGCCCCGATTCCAGCTAATGCCAATAGCCCAGTTAGCACAAACCCGCGCCGCGTTGTGGTAGGGCCGCTTAGTGAGGAAAAGTCGATATCGGGGTCCGATGCTCTCAAATCTACTCGATTATCGACTAGCTCGGACAATACTGTGGTTGATGATGAGCGTTGGTCCATAACTTCTCTTAAATCTGTATATACAGTGCTAGGAAAATTGAAGGGGCAGACTGGGCACAAGTTCCAGTCTACCCCTTCCCAACTTAAGGCTGCTGAGTCTCTGGCTTGCGAAATAGCTCAGGGCACTTGGCCTTTAGGGATAGGCAGTTTTCCGTGGGCGGTGTTTGGCCATACGTGCCTATGATTTCTTCAATTCGTGCTTTGTCTCCCGCAATTGAGCAACTCACCGATGCTAAGAGCGCATCAACTTGCCCCAGGTAGTCATTTAAGCAGCTGTCAAGTTCGCTTATGGGAGCGGAGCAACTGGCAAGCTTGTCTGGTGAATTTACAATACAAGACTCGTCCTCGTCGGATTGGTGATTGGCGCTTTGATGCTCACATTCATCCACCAGGCTAGTGCAGCCGTTTACGGAGTTGCCCTGCTCATCTACGAGCTCTCCAAAAATTACCCCGGCTAGGGTACAAATTGATGTGCGTGTATTGTGACTTTGTACCCAGCTGTTAAGGCGATGGCAGAGCTTTTGATAGTCTTGAGCATCAATCTCAGAAATAATTTTCTTGTCCGCCAATTTGCTTGAGTATTGATCGGAGCCGCTACTGCCACCACCACCGCCGCAGGCAGCCAGATACAGGCACAAGCAAAGTAGCCCAGCAATTTTCAAACTCTTGTTAACTTCTTTCATACAACCTCCATTCATTTGTGGTCCCCAGTGTGCAACGCTGGGCCTATAAAAAGGATGTACTAATTGTACATCCTAGTCAAGAAACGCTAGCATCCTTTTGCGCAAGAGGTATAACTAGCTGAAATGGTGAGATAAAAAATGGCCGCGAACTGCCTGCCCAGTTCAATTGTATGCTGACATCGGAGATAGAAGAGCGCGGGAATCTGTCTCTGCTAATGGAGAACCATAGCTTGAAGCAGAAGGTCTATGAGCCGGAGGCCCTGCATTAGTTTCGTAATAGTAATAAATGAGGCGCGGAACGAACGAGTGCCCTTAATGCAGTATTAAATTTTGAATATAATATGTCCCGTCTCCGCCAGTTGGTTCAATGTGAATGGAGTCGAATCCACGTTGGGCCTGACTCGGTACGGCAAGATATAGGCGCTTAAGAAATTCTCGACCTTCTTCATTAATTTCAGAGCTGGTCACAACTTTACCGGATAATTTATAGATAATTCTGTATTTGCGACCATTCTCGCGTTGGATTGTCATTTCGAGCTGTTTAGCTGATTGCTGCCCTCCAAATTGGACTGATAGCCCCTTGCTTGTAAATTGTGTAATGCCATGTTCGACTCTGGCGCCTTCGTTAGATTTTAGTGCAAGCATTGTTGCCGGGATTCTATCATATTGGCGTTCTGCGTACTTTGTAATTAACGTATCATAATATCCCAAATTCATTTTGGCGATTTCAACAAAGCGCTGTAGCGACCAAAGTTCCCCCTTCATGAGTAGGAGCAGCTTTTCATTGAATTCATTTAAGTTTGGATCAGTTATGAGATTTTTGTCAGCTGCTACGCTTTCCAAGTACCCAACGGGAATCGCTCGCAGGTAGTGCCCAACCCTTTGGTTAGGTAGGGCAGGAATGTGCGCTAGTAAAGGATCGGTAATTGCAAAAACATCAATGATTTTTTGTTCCCGACAGCTTCCCCAACCTACAATTCCCATGATTGCTTCAACTCTAACTGCTTTAACAATTGGATCTTCTCTGTTGCAGGCGTACTCAGCGTTTGATACATGCGCAAAGCGAGTTGGGAAATTAACAGGGAGCGCATAGCCAGGACTGTATCGGCCTCGACCATCAATAACATTGGTAATAGAAATTGGAGCTGGGCTAATATCACTCGGGTATTCAAAGAGAGTTCGAATGTTTGAACGAGAGTTTGCAAGCAAATAAATTGAGCTGAGGCAAATCAGAAACGCGACCCCGAAGCTATTCTTCCGAATGCACTTAAGCAGGCCGAAGAGGGACACAAGAAATGGCGCTGACAGAAACCTGCCCATCATATAGTCGCCGCCAATCCAAACTACGTAAGTGATGTAAAGTATAGTGGCAACTGCCAGTGCCTGGTGGCGACGTTTTCGCGAGAATAACTGAAGAGATGTTCCGATCGCTACAGTTAGTAGACTCAAAAGATCCCAGGTGGCCCAGGTAACGAAGTACAGAGTTCCCGTGAATAAATGTGAGTCGAGATCATAACCAGTGACAAGTTTAGCGTAATAGGTATTGGGTAAAGCAAAGCCATAGTATACCAAGGAAAACGCCTCCCAAATGGCAAATGGTAAGAATCCTAGTATAATTTCAAGACATGCCCGCCTCTTGGATTTCTGCCGAAAAAAACTTTCTGCCAAAGCTGGGGCTACAAGAATTATATGATCAAGTCGGTTAAGGATTATAAGTGCCCCCAAGAAAGTTAGGGATAGAAAATGATGTGGACTATTTGAACGCCTCTTCGAAAAGTAGGTAGTAAGAAAAACTGCTAATAAAAAATGCGCCAAGCAATTTTCAAAGCCAGATGTGGAATAGTCGATGAAGCATTTGGATCCCAACAGCAGAAAGATAAGTAAGAACAGGCGTGATTGTGTTGCCAGAAAGTGGAAGCCAAGAATAGCAATGGTTAGTAAAGATAGAACGATTGAGATTGCTATCGGGGTATAGTAGCTCTCTCGCGTAAGTGCATAAAATGGAGTTAGTAAGAGGAGCCAGAGGGGGTGCGTAATAGCTAGAATGCGATCATATATGCTCCAGCTTAAGCCATACCCATTCACAAAATTGTCAATTGTTCGAATCGTAATGTAGAGATCGTCAGCAACCCAGGCACATTGGAAAAGAACAAAGGAGGCACACGCCAAAGCTAGTGCCATTAGAGTCCAAGGTGTGAATAATTTAGTGTTTAAGCGTTCTGATATTTCCATCTACTACCCACCATTCCCATCTTTGACTATCGCAGATGGGGAGGAAAAGTCTAGTGAATGATGTGAACAGCGAGCTACAGGGGTGACTATGAAATGGTTTGCCCTATTCGTGGAAGTTCTTAACAGCGTCGCCGCTAGAAAGTGTTTGAGTCGATTCGCTTCCCACAACAGATTCAATTAACAGCCGCAGACTTTTCAATTCGATAAGTATCGAATGTCTTACCCTGCTCGTCGATTGCTTCTAGTGAGAGCTGGTGCCTGTTGAGTACGAGACCAACGAAGTGAAAGCTTTGCTGATACACTGCCAATTGTGGATCGCTGATTTGTTGTGGGTAGAGTTTTTTACCACCGCCCCCGCTTACTATAAAAATTGGACTTGGTAGCTTTCCTGCTTCAGGTGCAATGAAGCGCTGATAGGCATGATCATGCCCAGCAAGAACCAAGTCTACTCCTGCACTCTCGAAGAGATTAAGCGCTTCTGATCGCCAAGCCATCTCAGGCTCACGCGTCGTGCTCCGTAGCGGGTGGTGCATGTAAACTATTGTCCAAGGATAGAGTGCTAAATTCCTCTGCTTTAGATCTTGTTGCAGCCAGATTAACTGCTCCGAGTTCGCGCTTAGTCCAAGGTTAGAGTCCAGAGCTACAAAATGGGCAGAGCCAAAATTAAATGAGTAGAAGCGCGGCGAAGGGCTACCAGACTGTTGGAAGGGAACAGCGAATATTGATGTATAGGCATGTATGTTAGGTAGGTCGTGGTTGCCAAGCGTAGGGAAGATAGTAGTGGAAGAAAGAAGGGCGGCATAGGGCTTAAAAAAACGTTCTTCGTAAAGAACCTCCTCTCCGTTGGGGTATACTATATCTCCAAGATGCAAAAGGATGTTTGGCTGCCAATCTTGCATTCGCTTTGCGACAGCAATTTGATGTGAGTCGCCCGAGCCACTGTCGCCAAAAACGGCAACCTTTATGTTGGCCGAAGAGCCGGGTGCGGGGGCAGTCTTAAACTGAAATTCACTGTTTCCACGGTTGTCGCCCGCGACCAGTCGATAAGTATAAGTCGTGTCGGGTTTCAGGTTATTTAGCTGAATTTTCAATGTGCTGGCAGTCGCTTGGAGTCGAGCTTCCAACCAGCTTGCCTCGCCCGTCCTGTATTGCAGTTGATAGGACCGATCATCTGCTGGGCGATAGAGAATACTTGTAGAAGTGTCGCTAGTTGCTTGCAGGTATGGGCCTTGTGCGTCAGTGCGTGTTGCGCGGGAGCTGGCTTCGCCTGGGGCCCAATAGGCCAGGCCTAATCCAGCAGCTATAGCTGAAAGTGCCATCAATGGCTTGAACAAGACTACCTTGCTGCTCGATTTCATAACTTTGCCCGTTCGGAGTGGGCCAGTTCTTGGTATAGCCCATATGTAAGTTCTATCGTTTGAGAAATGTTGAAAAACTCTCTAACGCGAGTTTGGGCAGCCAGCGCAAGCCTTTGACGCTCAGATGGTGCACCATATAGCTTTAGGATTGCGTCTTTGATAGCTCCTGCGTCACGTGGAGGGACCACTACCCCAGAGGCACCAGATTCCACTACTTCAGGCAGTCCGCCGACAT
This sequence comes from Oligoflexia bacterium, assembly GCA_019694465.1. GTDB lineage: Bacteria > Bdellovibrionota_C > UBA2361 > UBA2361 > JAFLCA01 > JAIBBV01. The sequence continues at coordinate 3,725 of JAIBBV010000023.1, read as the reverse complement.
TAGTTACAATTGGGGTTACCCCCAAGCTCATGGCTTCAATGGTAGCTTTTGATAGACCCTCACGCTCCACGGAAACCATTGCAAAACAACTACTGGCTGCAAGGAATGACCAGGCATCACTTCGAAATCCTAGCGCATGAATGCGCCCAGAGAGTTTCTCATCACTCATCAGCGCATTTTTTGTTTTTTGATCTAAGTGCCCAATCAGTATTAGGTGCACCTGCGGGTTATCGAAATTGCGGATTGCCTCAAGTAAATATGGAACGCCTTTGACTGGTCTAATATTAGCCAAGCAAGAAACAACAAAAGCTCCTTTGGGTATCCCTAGTTCGCTAAGGTTTGCCGGTTGCACACCCGCATACCAAGCCGGGTCGTGACCCTTGTAGATTGTAATTAGCTTATTAGCTGGTACCATTTTAGATAAATATTCGCGAACGGCCTTGGATACACACACGATTTTGTCTACGCGTGGGTTAAGGTAGGCCATCCAGGATAGCGGGCTCCATTTGCTAAGGTGCCCCATAGTTCCGCGATAGGCCACAAGCTTGGTTGATTTGGGGAGGCCACTCACAAGCGCATTTGATAGGCTGCGATTCACAAAGCAGTGCACAATATCGTAATACTGTTTTGCTAATTCGCGTCGAATAGTACGAATGGCTGATAGATCGAAACGACTGTTGTAGTGAATTTCCTCGCAAGGGACCGCAGCTGCTTTGAATAATGCTAATTGGCGCGCCTTGGGCGATAGCAGTACCTTTACATTAAAGCCACGCTTCGCCATAGCACACAAAACGTGCGCCTCAATCAAATCCGGATCCTGAGTAATGGCAAGTAGGCTCGGCATAGTCCGCATTTTGACATTGTTAAGGCCAAATGCAACCTTAGGTCTGGCGAAACAATTAGTGTGCGTAACAATAGCGGGGCTATGCTTGGGGCAGGGACCGTGGCAACAAATAATATGTTTTCCTTATTCAAATCTACGCCAGGGCGCTCGACGAAACGCCTCACTCCAGCAGCGGTACTCACCCCTTGGTCGCTAGGTCTAAGACGCGGTCCAACTTTGGAGGCTTTGAGCCTCAATCCCGAGCACGAGCGTCCCATTTTGACGCATCGTGATGTCACCGACTGTGAGGCAACATTTGTAGCTGATCCATTTGCTTGGCATCGCGATGGGCGTTGGTACCTTTTTTTTGAGACTTTTGATCGTGTGCGTGGGCGAGGTGTTATTTCCTGCGCGACTTCCACCGATACAGTTAAATGGAATTACGAGCGAGTTGTTCTGCATGAGCCATTCCACCTTTCTTATCCCTATGTTTTTGAGTTCAACGGCAACATGTACATGTTGCCTGAAGGGCGTAAGGGTGGTGCTGTGCGCTTATACCGCGCAGTCGAGTTTCCTTACTCTTGGGCGCTGGTGGGAAATCTAATCGAAGGTAAGTATAAGGATTGCTCGATTGTAGAATGGCAGGGGCGCTGGTGGATGTTTGCCGGCATGGGCGCCTATGGCTTGCGAATTTTTCATGCTGAAACTCCTTTAGGTCCTTGGGTGCCACAGCGTAAACCATGGGTTTACTTGCGGAGAAAGTCGCGAGCTAGACCTGGGGGCCGTGTCATTTCCTATGACGGGAAACTGCTTAGGTTTGGACAGGACAATCGGGTGCGTTACGGCCATCAACTACGCGCGCTCGTAGTAGATGAGCTTGATTCGCGGCGTTTTCGTGAGCATGAGCTAAGTGATAAGCCGATCTTGGCTCCTGCTGACGGTGGGTGGAACAGCGTTGGAATGCATCACATGGATCCCTGGCGGCTGCCTGATGGGAGTTGGTTGGGGTTTGTCGATGGGGCCGGAACTCTTAATTAGGGAGAACTAACAATGAAAGACTACAAAGAGAAGCTAAATGATCTTTCCGCTACAGCGCGCAAACTTGGCGCTGAGCTAAAGGGTCCGATGGGTGCTTTTGTGCAGCTGCACCATGCGGCGATGGCAAAAGGGGCGCTTGACACCAAGTTCAAAGAGCTGATCGCCTTGGGCATTTCAATTTGTGCGCGTTGTGATGGCTGTATAGCACGCCATGTCTCGGACGCCTTGCGCGCTGGGGCAACTCGCGAAGAAATCGTTGAGACCATTGGTGTGGCTGTCTCTATGGGCGGTGGCCCAGCCACGGTGTATGGCTGCGAGGCCTTCCAGGCCCTTGAACAATTGGCCCCTCCAGCGTAGCAGTTGTTAGATTCCAATTTTATTAGTAATCGAAGCGTCCTGTGGTTGGGGATTAGATGTATCGATCGCTAGATTCTTAGCGCTTACTTAACCAATAAGCGATCGAGAACCGCTGGAACCTCCGCTAAGGAGTTGCAGGCGAAGTCTGCTTGCGAGATCATTTTAGCTCGTGCTGCCTCAGGTAAGTAGCGGTTTGGGATCACGATGATTGCTCCGCAACCAGCTGCAATAGCTGCCTCAAGGCCAGCGGGTGAGTCCTCTATCGCTACGCATTCGGATGGGCTTCGACCTATGCGTTTTGCCGCGACCACGTAAGTTTCTGGGTCTGGTTTGGCGCGTTTAACCATGTCGGCGCCAACAATTATACCAAATACATCGCTTGCCTCGACTGCCCTCAAATGAGCCTGAGCGTCTTCTGTTTGATCAGCTGTCGGTAGTGCCACTAAAATGCGTCCTTGGCTCTCGGCGACTTTGCCTCTTAGGTACTCCACAAATGCGTCCAGGCCTGGCATGCGGGGTAGGCCATGCGCGGCGACGTGCTCTCGCACATAGCGTTCCTTGGCTGCCCGCACTTCTTCAACTACTCTGGCGATGCGCGCCGAACTCGCATCTGGCGCATCCGCTGCCCCGGGGGCTTCAAACAATGCGTCAATCCTTGCCTCCATCGCGTGGGATTGAGCTGACAGGTGCTCGCGTACCGTTCCCATGACTGTGTCCCGATCCCGACCAAGCATTGGAATAAGCACTTGCTCTGGAAGAGTAAACCCTGCTTCAGCTGCCGCCTGCGCCCATTTTTCCAGGGCCACGCGCTCCTTGTCGACTAGGGTGCCGTCCTTGTCGCATAGGACACCCGTAAGGCTATTTGGAGCAATTTCACGCATTCGTTCATTATACAGACCTTTAGGGCCTATTCAATTTTATGGGCAAATACATGACTAGCAATCAATTTGGTAAAATTGTTGAGACTTTGCCAGCACAAAATGTCAAAACTTTAGACCCGTTAAGCGTAGTTGACCTTGAGTAGGGGAAATGCCATATCCGCAGAGGACTTGTTAGGTAATATAGATAGCAGATGGGCGTGGGCTTATTTGCCGTAGTAAGGGGAATCCTCTCATGTATTTAGGCGTGGATGTAGGTGGCACTAAAGTTAAGTTGGCGCGATTCGGGGCTGCCTACGATTTGCTGGATTTGAAGATCTGCCCGACAGCTGACTTCCAACCAGGAAATGCGGAGTTTGTTAACAGACTGCTCGACTATGTGCGGGCCAATAAACAGCAAAACGACTCCGTTGTCGGGCTCGCTATGAAGGGGCTCTCGCACCATGGCGTACTAAGGTACGGATCCTTGGTAGGCGGCGCGGTCAACTGTGATTTGCGGCAACTTTTCTCGGATGCGCTTGGTTGTAAGGTACTTGTTAATAATGATCGCCGCCCCTTGGCACTAGCTGAAAAAAAATTCGGCTGTGCTCGCGAGACGGACTATTTCACAGTTGTAAACCTTGGGACAG
>JAIBBV010000022.1 GCA_019694465.1 Oligoflexia bacterium | reverse complement strand
AACAGAAGTATTCATACAGCTGCACGATGATAGGCTTTTTTAAGACTGTTACTAAGGATATTGAGAAGAAAAGTTAACACGAACAACATCAAACCTACTGCAAAAATAGTGTGGTACTCTAGCGTCCCGTGAGGCGTGTCGCCCAACGACACTTGCACAATATATGCGGTCATTGTTTCAACTGAATGCGCTGGATTGAGACTTAAGCTCGGTTGTTGTCCGGCCGCAATTGCAACAATCATAGTTTCACCAATAGCCCGTGAAACAGCCAAAATGACTGACGCCGCGATTCCTCCGAAGGCTGAGGGAATTAGCACTCCAATTATCATTTGTAATCGATTTGATCCAAGTGCATATGCTCCCTGCTTGAGCGAGACCGGAACAGCAAATATGGCATCTTCACTAAGTGAGGCAATCATTGGTACTATCATGATTGCTATCGCGATACTCGCACTTAGTGCGTTGAAGCCATCCAACCCTGGAATGAATTTTTGCAAATTTGGAGTGATAAACAACAAGGCAAAGTATCCATAAACTATGGTGGGGATTCCTGCCAATACCTCAAGTGCTGGCTTTATGCATTTTCTCACGCGTGGCGAAGCATACTCACCCAAATAAATTGCAATCAATAAACCAAAAGGTAACGCAAACAGCACCGAAACAAAGGTAGTAAGAACTGTTCCACAAAGTAGCGGGAGAATACCAAAATGCTTTTCGCTAAATAGCGGCGTCCATTCTGAGTCAGTAAGGAAATCAAATATTGAGACTTCGGAAAAAAAAGCGGCGCTCTCATAAAGAAGAACGCCCACAATTGCTATAGTTGTAAAGACTGAAATAGTTCCGCATACAAAGAGAAAGCAATGGATTAAATCCTCCGAGAGCTTTCTCTTTGTTAAAATCTTCAAATTTTTATCCTTTGCTTTCTGAACCAGTTTGCGAAGTAAGGAGCTTATCAAGACTTAAGCTCGCCTTATTATCAACGTTTGTATAAACGCTACCGGCAATTCGCTTCTCAAAGCGTCGAACTGCCAAAGCTTGAATTCCTTCAGCTAACGGAACATAGCCCACCTCCGAGACAAGAGTGCGACCCTGTGCCAAATAGTAAGACACAAATTTATCGACTTCTGGTCGTCCCAAGGCTTCTGTGCGCACATATACAAAAAGAGGTCGGGCAAGAGGCTTATATGTTTCATTCAAAACTGTTTGGGAATTTGGCTCAACTGCACCCTTACCATCATTATCTATTTCGTCATCTATTGCCAAAGCTCGAAGTCGTTCTTTATTTTCTTGATAGTAGGCAAATCCAAAGAATCCAAGCGCTCCTTCATCTTGCGAAACTCCCTGCACTAGAACGTTATCATCCTCACTACTTGTGTAGTCTCCGCGACTCGCGTCCTCCTTACCTACTATCGCCTCTGTGAAATAGTCGAACGTGCCTGAGTCCACACCTGGACCAAAGAGGTGAATAGGCTGATTCGGCCATTCTGGGCGAATCTGGTTCCAAGTGCTGACCTTGCCTTGGGCCTGTGGCTCCCAAAGCTTTTTCAACTCAGTTACGGTAATACTGTGCAGCCAGGTGTTTTTCTTGCTAACTACAATTGATAGAGCATCATATGCAATCGGCAACTCGACATACTCGACGCCATGCTGTCTACAAAGATCTATTTCAGCACCCTTTATTGGGCGCGAAGCGTCAGAAATGTCAGTCTCTCCTGCACAGAATTTCTTAAATCCGCCGCCAGTCCCTGAAATTCCCACAGTAACCTTCACAGCCTGAGCGTGCCGTCCGAACTCCTCAGCCACAGCCTCAGTGATGGGGTAAACGGTGCTAGAACCATCAACCTTTATTGTGCCATTTAGCCCAGTGGGCACCGCCGCCATTGCAACACCAGCGGACAAAATAGTGGCACTAGTGATTCCATGAATTACAGCTCGAGTCGATCTCATAAGGATAGCTCCCAATAAAAATGCCTGCATCGCGTTTCCGCAACTCGCACAGAACACTAGCGGAAACATTCACGAAAGTCCTGGATTTGCGTTAGACGGGAGCGAAAGAGATGTTAGAATTTGATTAGCAAAAACTACCATTGATTACGGCGTGAAGTGATTGGGGCATTTAATTAGCAATGGTTTGCTTCGTTGACCCGCACTTTGTGCGCGCCGCCCAGCAATGACGGGCATACCTCACGGGGACGAGTGATGCGTAGCAGACCGCCGAAGCAATCCTAGGCATGCAAAAAATATTGGCCACAATCAAGAAATTACTATCGACTAGTCCGAGAAGGCCTTAACTCACACTGGTAGTTTACGTCACCCGAGCTAGGGTTGTAGTGAAAAGCAACAAAGAAAGTACCAAAGTTCGTGACAACTCGAAAAGTGTTTAAACCCCGCTCAGTTGGCAAGCCGATGTCAGCAGCAGCTTGGAATGGCAACCATCCTCGAGAATCGTTTGAAGAGCCCGCTAATCTATCGTTGCCGGCAATACGAAAGCGATATGGAGTAGGTGCTAGGCTTTGAATCTGCAAATCTTGCTCAAGAGCGTCGTATCTAACTTGCTCGCCATGCAAATATGGCAGAACTGTTCTTGATCCATCTCTCCGCTCAATTCGGTGAGCCAATGCTGTTAAAAGTACATTCCAAGCCCAAGGCCGAATGTTAGGAGAACCGCCCCCTTCCTCAGAAACACCTGAGTAGGCCAACGCTTGCCCGCTATAATCACGGAAACGAAGCCTAAGCTCACGCAATTCGAAATTAAAAGCATCAGGCGACATTAAAATTCGAATTGTGAATGGCGACTGATCTGACCCCGGCGGCAGAGACTTTTCAAGAAGTTGCATGTAGACATGAGTATCACTGGGGTACCGAAAACCATAACGCTCCCAGAAGGCAAGCGGCTCGTTTGAAGTGCTACGCACTCGTACAAGAGCAAATCTGTGACGCGAACCATCTGCGCCAACTACAACGCCGCTTTCCCGAAGTGGAGTCTGCGCACCACAAAATGGCCTTTCAGCCTCGCTAAATTGAGAGAAACCAAGATCTGCGATGTATGCACGAAAGTGCGTCATTAAACGACCTACCGCACGCCTGTCAGCATCGAACTGCGTCATCGCCTCATTTCTGGCCGCAAGCGACATCCGGTCTAGTCCAGGAGGTCCGTCAATTTGCCACAGCGTATGCCAGGAACCACCCAAAGAGCGGGCCAAGCGGTCAACTACTGTTTCATGCACACGCACAAGAGCTGCATCAGCATGCTCACCTAGCAGTGCTACCTCTGATCTGCCAACGCTGCCTACATAAGTCGACCAGATCTGATCGGCACCACTTAGCTCTGCATCAGCAGCTCGGGCAAACCCACATGCGCGTTGGGCAGATTCTCCACGTATTTCGTCAAAAAGCGCCATAGTTTAACACTCGTCAAACTTGACGAGAGCATCCAATAAATTATTCACTCGTGGGGAAAACCGTAGGTTCGAATATCAGCACTATTACGGATGGTAGGCTAACATGTTCCGCTCATAAAATAAATCACCCATTGCCGACCTAACTACCCTAAATTTATACAAAAATCACTTTCTAACGTATTTTGAGTCAATCTAACCAGGGAAAAAGAATCGCACGCTTCCACGCAGCCCACTAAACTGCGCAGGCGAAGCCACCCTAGAGGACTCTGATGCGGAAATTTGGCGGCCCACGGCTTGCGCCACAGGCATAAGCTCCTCAACTAAGTTCTGGAACTGTGCAGGGTTAATTGTTTGCGCAGCATCGCTAAGTGCTGCCTGCGGATCCACATGCACTTCAACCAACAGCCCGTCTGCTCCGCATGCGATGGCAGCCTTGCTCAAGGGAGCAACATAACGAGCGACGCCTGTACCATGACTAGGATCAACGATCACCGGAAGATGCGATTTCTCTTTAAGCACTGCAACTGTATTCAAATCTAAACAATTACGAGTGGAAGGTTCAAAACTTCTGATTCCACGCTCGCACAATATTACCCGCGGGTTACCCGCAGCGAGTATATACTCGGCCGACTGTAGAAGCTCTTCAGCAGTTGCCATCATAGCCCGTTTCAAGAGCACCGGCTTTCCAGATTCTCCAGCAGCGCGAAGTAGTGGAAAATTTTGCATACTACGGGCGCCAATTTGAATCACATCAACATCATCACCAAAAAGCTCAAGCGATTCACAATCTAAAAACTCAGTCACAATTGGCAAGCCAGACTCTTCACGCGCGATGCGCAAAAGTCGTATCCCTTCCTCTCCTAAACCTTGGAAACTATATACGGAAGTACGCGGCTTAAAGGCACCGCCTCGCAGGGCAGTTGCTCCCGCCGCGGCTACTGCTTTGGCTGTAGCTACTATTTGTTCCTCTGATTCCACGGCGCATGGCCCGGCGATCAAAGCTATTTCGCTTCCCCCAACCTCGACTTGCGGGCTAAGGGATACTACTGAGTTCTGCTCTTTAAACTCTCGAGAACTAAGCTTGAACGAGGAAGAAACCAGGCGCACTTCTTTTACTCCCGGCAATTCCTCTAAGCATTTATATGCGGTGGTGGCCCCGACTCCAGGCACAACAATATTCGGCCCATCGGGAAAGTCTACTACTCGGGCTTCGAGACCCAAGCCAGCCAGTTGTCTTAAGACCTCTTTGGTCTCAAGTATCGATGCCCCACGTTGCATTACGATAACCATAACCTACCACTCAGATCGAATACATGGGCCCGGGCAAAACTACACCGACTAGTGGGCCGAGTTCGACAGTCGCAGAATTACCTAAAGTCTGCGACATTATTACTTATGCCTGCTAGAGGTGTGTCTTTAGACTGCCATAGCTAAGCGACGCCCATTTTCTGATGCATTCGCTCAGTAAGCAAGCTTTGAGGGATAGAATTCAGAGTCCGGACGTTAATAGAGTGGTACTTTTGCCGTTAAATTGATTGGTTAGTTATGGCTAGGAAATCCGCAATTTCAATCCACCCTGAGCAAGTACTTTTTGGCTCCCAAGCGCCGCTGGCGATTACTTGTTGCGACCACTACGTTGGGCGTATTGACTACCTAGCAAAGGCGGTAGACCTCCGCCGTAATAGCGCTCTAGCATTCGACATTACTTGCGATCTAGAGGATGGCGCAGTTGCAGGTGAAGAGAGTCAATTACTAGCAGCATATGTGAACGTGCTGAGCTCTGAATTCAAACATGAGCAGAATATTGGCCTACGAATTCATGATGGCAGCTCATCGTTTTGGCGAAAGGAAGTTTCTACTATCATAGCTGCTTTGGGAGCCCAGATCTCTCATATTACTGTTCCCAAAGTTAAATCTGCCCAACAGCTTCGCTCTGTTGCGACATACGTTAAAAGTTGCGCTAAGAAACATAAGCTGAAACGGGGTATCCCACTGCATGTGCTGATCGAGACGCTATCTGCGCTAGATAGCGTAAGTGAAATCGCCGCAGTAGAAGGCGTGCGCTGCTTAGACTTCGGACTAATGGACTTTGTCTCCGAACACTCGGGGGTCATACCAGCCACTTGCATGCGTAGCCCTGGCCAATTTGAGCATCAGCTAATAGTTCGTGCGAAAACAAATATTGTTGCGGCTGCCTGTGCACATGGCATTGCTGCAGCACACAATGTTACAACTGCCTTCGCTGACACCCAGCAGACGTTCAATGACGCTCAAATTGCACGAACTCGCTATGGCTTCACGCGCATGTGGAGCATTCACCCAAGCCAGATTGAGCCAATCATAAAAGCGATGCGCCCATCGGAAGATGAAGTAACAGTGGCTACACGAGTGATCGAAGGTGCAATTCGTGCTCACTGGGGCCCTATTAAATTAGACAATACTTTGCATGACCGAGCATCTTTCCGTTACTACTGGAACTTATTAAAACGTGCTCACCAGGCAGGATATGTTCTCGACACAAACTTGCAGGACCTACTTTCGTTGAAAGGGCAATAACTCCCGCTCTGAGATCTAGTCGCACCGACCAAACTTAGAGCTTAAAGAGCCAATATAATATTGGTGTAAGTTAAAGATTAATAAAATCAAGGGAATGCCCCAGCATATAGGCTGAAGGTTTTCAATCAGTAGCAGGGCGATGTTTTCACCTTGAACGCTTGTACAATTCTGTCTCACTAGTTGTCCGCAATTCCAGACAAGCGAGTTCTGGCAAGCAGCGAAATCGTATTGGCTCCCCTCCTGATAGACCTCGAGTAACATGCATAATGGAGTCTCCAAGTTCAAATACGCCACCAGCGAACCGAGTGCCATAACTACTCGGGCAAAGTATTGGACCGATCAGTGGCAAACAGATCTGTCCCCCGTGTGTATGACCGGCAAGTATCAAATCAAATTTATGCCGACGAGCCCATGCAATCTGATCTGGTGAGTGGGAAAGTAATAAACGCAAAGCATAGGCGGTGCGACCAAACTCCGCCTCCCCCATTGCAATAATACTTGATTCGCTATCCAACACGGGGGCAGGCTTAATCCAGGGCAGCTCGTTTCCCGCTAATAGAATTCTCCCCCCCGCTGTTTGATGCGACAAGGCTTTACCGCCAACGTAGATCAATCCAAAAGATTGCAATAGCGACCGCAGAAGATTACATTGCCCAGATCTCAAGTCATGATTGCCAAGAATAAAGTAGACTCCTTCAGGGGCCTTAAGATTTCCAACGGTCGTTTTAAACCAATCGCGACATTCCCAGGTGTTATGAAAATCTCCAGTGATCACGATCATATGTGGAGCAAGTCGTCGAGTCTCTTCGGCCACAAATTCAAAGTACTCTCGTCCAATGCTCCCGGTAAAATGCATATCCGACCACTGCACAATCCTAAATCCTGACATTGTCTCCGGAAGTCGGGGTAAGCGCAGTGTTTTATGTGTGATCTCCAACTTGAAGCACTCATTCCATGATGCTGATGTCAATAAGCTACCGAGTCCACTTCCTGTAGGAATGAACCCCAATTGATCTACGACATCAACACAATGGCCCGAGGCTGCTAACAGGCATGAGGGTGCTGGGCGTGTTCGTAGCCAAGCTAAGTGGCCTGCACCTAAGACCAAAATCGCTAATGTAAGAGAGATGTAGAGCTTTAGAGGGAATGGTAAAGCCTCGATACCAAAATTTGAGTTAATACCGTAAGAAAACAACAACCAGCAAAATATTGCGGTCCAGGCGATAATGAAAAGCTCGATACATCCTAGGACAGACAACGCAATCGCTCTCGCATGCAAGCGATTGAGGATCCCGATCCACAGCATGCCGTGCCCCAGAATTGCCAACCCAACAACGATCAAATGCATAAGTAACCTTCGCAACGCCCTGAATAGTCAGGGTGCAGCAATCGCATGCTAAAGCTCGTCGAAGCGAAATTAATCACTCCATATTCTTCTGCAAGATTCACCCGAGTTATCACACTCAAATACAATCAATTCCAGTACCCTACGAGCTTTTGACTCCATGATATCAATTCTGTAGCATACCTCCGTCAATTCTTGGTTCCTAGTAACATCATCACATTATTCCTACAGGCAGTGAACAACCTATGGATCAACACCATAACGAAGTGACCGGCTCGGTAACCAGCATCCAGAATGGGAACGGAGCTCTGAATGGTTCTAAGCATCAATTACAGAGCCCTGTATGTTCTTACAACGAATGGGACCCGCTAGAGGAAGTAATTGTCGGACGCTTAGATGGTGCTACTATTCCATCTTATGAGCAGCAAGTGATTTACAAATTTCCTAAGTGGAAGCGTTTCCTATATCTATTTGCTGGAGGTAGACCCTACCCAAGTTCATTCATACGCAATGCGCAAGAACAGCTTGAAGGATTTGTTGAGTTACTCCGGTCGCGTGGAATTCGGGTCAAGCGACCGGATGTTGTTCCATTTTCACATAAGTACGGGAACCCGTATTGGCAATCACGAGGCTTCTGCTCCTCTTGCCCACGCGATGGAGTGTTAGTTGTTGGGGACCAAATTATCGAAACACCGATGGCTTGGCGCTCCAGATATTTTGAAACTTTCGCTTACAGATCTCTGATGAAAGAGTACTTCTTGGCTGGCGCGAAGTGGGTTGCAGCGCCTAAGCCAGAGTTAAAGGATTCTCTGAACAAACAGGACCACCAAATTTCGACTGTTGGTCCTGACCGGTCCTATTTGGTCAACGAAATAGAGCCCGTATTTGACGCAGCTGACTGTATACGCTGTGGTCGAGACATCTTTATTCAGAAAAGTAATGTCACAAACGATCTTGGCATTGAATGGTTAAGAAGATTCTTAGGTGAAGAATATAATCTGCATGTAATCGAATCATCTTGTCCACATCCCATGCATGTGGACTCAACATTTATGCCTCTAGCTCCTGGCAAATTACTGGTCAACAGGGAGTGGATGCAAAAGTCAAAAATCCCCCCAATGTTTAAATCGTGGGAAATCTTGGAAGGCCCAGAGCCTGATCCCGCTCCACGGACACATTTGGGACTAGCGCGCAAATTTTCAATGGTTAGTAAGTGGATCAATCTTAACGTCCTCATGCTTGACCCCAAGCGTGTTGTTGTTGAGGCATCTCAGGTATCAATGATCAAGGCTATGGAAAAATGGGGTTTCGAGCCTATTCCTTGTCCATTCATGTGGTACACACTGTTCGGTGGCACTTTCCATTGTGCGACCCTAGATGTTAAACGGCGCGGGAAGCTGGAGTCTTATTTTTAGTCCCCGTTGGACGAAAGTGCTTGAAAATGAATATCCTCGTCACTGGTGGATTCGGGTTCATAGGTGGTCATCTAATTGACCTATTGACCCGATGCTACCCACAGGCACGAGTGCACATAGTAGATAATCTACTAAGCAATCCTGTCCCTGTTGACGTGCTAATGAAGGATCTGGGCCCCCGTGCTGGTCTGACTTATCAGATTTGCTCCGTTGGCGACTTTTGTCGTTCAAATGACAGCACCAGCTGGGATCAGATTTATCATCTGGCCTCCATCGTTGGGCCTGCTGGGGTACTGAAGCATGCCGGGAGAATGATCAAATCGATAGTCGATGATACTTACGATATTATTGACTTGAGCCAACGGCACAAGGCTAAGCTACTACTAGTGTCTACAAGCGAGGTTTATGGTGCCGATGGCCTATGCAGTGAGTCATCACCTCGAATCATTCCGGCTATCACTACCGTTCGCTCCGAATATGCTGTGGGGAAGATGGCGGCCGAAATGGCAGTCTTAAACACGATCAAGGTAACATCTTTAGAGGCAGTTGTAGTGCGACCTTTCAACATCGCTGGCCCTAGACAGTCCGCCGTGGGCGGTTTCGTGCTACCAAGATTCATCGCTCAGGCAATTCGTGGCAAGCCCTTAACAGTATTTGGCAGTGGCAAGCAGTTGCGAGCGTTCACACACGTTGCGGATGCAGCTCAAGGATTATTGGCAGCTATGCAGTACGGAGTGAACGGAAAATGCTACAATTTGGGTAATGAGGCAAATCGCACCACAATTGAAGAGTTAGCTGACAACGTAATCCGACTTACAGGAGCGCAGTCAAAGAAACAGTTTGTAGACCCAAAGGCAGTTTACGGACCTCTATATGAGGAAGCAGCAGACAAATATCCAGATGCCACTGCTACGATGCAAGAACTTAATTGGTATCCACAGCTCTCTGTTGAAGCGGTAGTGAAAGATACTTTCAAGTATATGTTAGGCTTAGATGATGGGCTGCTCTCAACATTATCAGGCCTAGTGCCGTTGGAATGCAGAAATGTTTGAGGGACAAAGTGTTTCAGTGGTAATGCCCGCCTACAACGAGGAGTGCGGCATCGAAGAAACAGTTCGTGGATTTATTTCGCACCACTACGTTGACGAAGTTATAGTGGCCGATAACAATTCTAACGACCGCACTGCCGAGTTGGCTCGTGCAGCAGGTGCCCTGGTTGTATCCGAGGCACGGCCTGGATATGGGAACGCCTGTATTACTGCGCTCAGGGCTGCCAAAGGCAACTTAGTTGTGCTGACTGAGTCAGATTGTTCGTTCTATCCCCAGGACTTGAACCTCCTCCTCGCATATTCCCCATTTTTTGATATGGTAAAGGGCGCAAGGTCCAATCGAAATCTAATAGTCGAGCATGCTGACTGGACCTTCTTACTCATGATCGGCAATTGGCTTGTAGCGAAGTGCATGCAAGCTCTTTACTTTGGCTCACATGCTATTGAGGAATCCTCACTTAGAGAAATGGGAGGAACATATCGCGTAATTCGTCGTGATGCGTTGTCTCAAATTCTTCCTCTCCTGAGCGAGGGTGGGTCCGCATTCTTAGCGGATCTTACTTCAATAGCAATTCGTAAGAAGTTTCGCATTTTGGAGATTCCTGTTCGCTATCGTCAACGTCTAGGAACTTCCAAGATTACTGGGAGTAGATGGATAGCTCTAAAGGTTGCAATTCGTATGCTTTGGATAATTGCCAGAAATCGCATACGCAAGTTTGAATAGGCATAGTAAGCTCCTTTAGGGCTTTTTTAACAAGAGAGATAGATTGTCCAGGGTTGTTGTTATAAACGCAGATGATTTTGGATTTTCGCCAGCAGTAAATATTGGGATATTACGAGCTTGTCGTGAAGGACTAGTTACTAGCGTAAGTCTTTTGATGAACGCTGAAGGCACCAAAAACGCGGCGAAAATTGCAAAAGATTACGCTCTCGACACGGGTGTACACGTAAACCTTACTGATGGACGACCCCTAGCAGATCGCAAATATCGGCACATAACCAGGAGCGATGGAAATTTTATAGGATTAGATTCTTTAGCAATTAAACTATCTCTCTACGCTGATGCACTGCGTGAGGCGCGCGAAGAGATCTACGCTCAAATCTCCTACTGTATTGCTTTGGGGATTCAACCATCGCACCTTAACTCGCACAAGTATGTGCAAGTGTTTCCAGGGCTGGGGAAAGTATTCAGGGAGGCTGCTGAACATTTCGGTATAAGATATTTTAGGAATTTGAGAGAATTGGACACTAACGTAATACGGCGTTTATTCTCAACTGGAATTTGGCGACAACTAACGACACCCCAGCTCATTAAAAGCGTTGGAATATCAACTCTAGCGCACTTATCGCAAAGAAACTCAGACCACCATTATGTTCGCACAACCGATCATTTTTTGGGAATCGGTGTGATGAACTTCTCAACTACCGCCGAAGCCGGGCGCCAGGGACTTGAGGCTTGTTTACGATTGGTGCAGGAAGGCTTAACCGAAATAATGTGCCATCCAGGGCTTGTTGATAGCACCCTCAGCAGCATTTCACCGTATACGATCCAGCGAGAACGTGAGCTCGAAGCTCTAATTGCTCCCACGACCAGGGAACTGGCAAACTCAATCGGTCTAAAAATAGTAGCCTGGCGTGACCTCTAACATTTGAAAGCCCGTCATTATAAACTCAATTAAAATCCATTTAAGAGTCACCAAGCAATGGAGAACTAATCACTCTGGAAGACCTATTAACTACCTAAGTCACAATTTGCTCAAACCACTGAGCAGAGGAAATCTGTCCATCTACGTCCCATCAATGCTGCAGAGTAACACTTATGAGCAGTCTCCCAAGCGCGCCTTACTCGAGGGTCATCTCTTCCGACCGCGGCCTGCTGGATCGCTCCTGCGAGGTCCGCGCTAGATGGCCTTATTGGCAAGACCCAACCCAGCTCCCCATGCAATTGACGAAAGCGCTGATTTACCGGGTAATCACATGTTACTACTGGCACCTTTGCAAACCACGCATCATTAATAGCAAAGCAATGCGCTTCATGGTCGCTAGGATGACACAGCACGTCGGCAATACCCAGCCAGTTTCCTATATGTGGTTTAGGTGGCACCAAGTGCACCCGCGAGCAACTTAAATCTAGCGGAGCAAATTGGGGTCCGACGATCACGGCGTGCCATGGCTCACCCAAAAAGGTAATGGCATCAATTATCGTTTGAACATTTTTCTCCTCAGCAATGCGTCCTACATACAAAGCGACTTTATCAGTGGCGGTAATTCCGAGCGAGGACTTTAATACCTCTCGATCCACGAGCGGAACAGAAACAGCTGGATCCGACCCATTTTCAATAATAGACACAGAATCACGAAGGTGCGGGGGAAAGTTATCTACCACCAATGAGTTTACGCCAGCCAGCCGAGTGCCATGGGCTGAATGCGCAGCCACCGCGGCCTCAACAAGGCGGACACGCCAACTGTCCGACATACAAACGCCATGCTGCACATCGATGGATGGCTTGTTAATGCCGGCAAGCAGTTCAACTAAGTTATGCAATCCCTCAGTAATAATAACGTCGAAACTGTCATCCTTTGGAATACTTGGAGACTCCACTATCTCAACCCAACGCGGCAACCATGAGACCGCTACCTGATCTAATGCACCTTCGTTTGTAACGATCACCGCGGCCAGTCTTGCCCGTTCTGGGTCCAACCACCTAGCCAAATATGCTGCCCAGCGCTCTACGCCCCCAACTCTAAACATCGGGGTAGCAAAAGCGACCCGAATCGGCCGTGCTAGGCTCTGACTAACCATAGCTACGGAATTATCCCAAAAATGGCCCCCATGACGTGACTTTCGATTTTCTAAATGTCCTACTCCAAAAAAGGGCCTGCAAAATTCCTTAGTAAGAGGTTGTTTATTAGCGTCTAGAAAACGAAACACTAGGCAAATCTGGTTCACAACGTCTTCACGAGCTGGTCCTACACCACAAACCTCCCAGCGCTTGGTGCTTCTGTCGCAACGGCCATTAACAAACGGACCGCGATTAACCTGACATCGAACCTCAAGGATTTCCCCTTCAGCAAGTCTCAACCTTCCGCTAACGTCAACCGTATTATCGGCGCTTAAGCGCAGCGTAGCGGGTGTCCCGTCCATTGGCTCCGCGGGATTGTCGATCTGTACAAAGTCAGAAATGTCAGTTCGACTGGGATACTTCTGCATGCTAGCCAACCTCGTATTGAAAAATCTTGTTCAGCAATTCCTGCTAAATTGTATCCTTAAATTCTCCGAAATTAGCATCTCTCTCGACTTGCTAATTCGATCCACAATAATGCAAGTTGGGTTTCCAAAACGCCCTGTTACGCGAATTCTCATAGAGTTCAATACTGTCGTTTCCTAGCTATGTGCATTCAGCGCTAATGGCTTGGTACCAATCAATTCTCTTTTTTCTCCAGATTCGCTCTCCGCCAATCCGATTTGCATAGGATGCAAGGATTTCACCAGGTCTTTGGCCACGAAATACATCGAATAGCTGGGATGTATACGCATCAACTGCTAACAACTTCGCTTCGATGTCCTGCTCTGACAATTTGTGCACTTGCGACTCCCACTGATTGAACTGACTCAAGCGAGAGTCCAAGTCCACACCGCAGGCATACGGCAAGTCCTCATAATATAGTAAGACTCCTTTTTGTCGGAATACTAACTCAGCTGCGATTCTCACAAGTAGATGATCTACATGGCCAGTGTGAATTGCTATAGGAGCAAGCACATGTTGGGACTGCGGCAATCTCCTAAAAGCCTCAATAATTTTGCACAACAGGGCTGCATCTGGAGATTTAATTTCACCCGCCATTACTGCATTTAGATCATACAGAGCGCTGCCCGTGTCCTGGTCTCGTCGATAAATGCAGTCACTGAACCCAAGGTGATACCAAGCGGCAGAAAGGGTCTCGCACGCTGCCTGGTCCTCACGCCGACGTTGGGCATAAACGTTATCACGCAGTCCCCAGGCTAGGTGGAGACACTTAGCGTCATACGTAAGCCTTTCTGCGCTAGGTTCATCAGCGGTAAAAACGCTCACAACATTAACACTTTCACCTTTTGCCTTGGCTTGGTGAATCTGTCCACCACAGCTAAATATAGCATCGTCGAGATGAGGTGACAAAAAGCACCAGTTGAAACCAGTTGATGCTCTCATTGCTACCTCACTTGTTCCCATGATGAATACTTTCAAATCACTTTTGATTTATCGATCACAAAATTATCAATCACCAGCACATCCAATCCACTTGTATAGAAAACAGCGACGGCATCTTCAACCGTATGTATAATTGGCTTGCCCATTACATTAAAGGAAGTGTTCAAGATAAGTGGCACTCCAGTCTTCAAGTAAAAGGCCTTAATTAGCTGATAAAATTTCGGATTTAATTCAAGCGATACTGACTGCACACGACCTGTGCCATCTTTATGTACAACTCCCGGTACCTTACTGATAGCCGCAGAGTGAAATTTCTGTGTCCGCTCCATGTAGAGGCTTTCTTGATAGTGTTGAAAGTATTCTGCCCCACACTCCGCGAGAATGGCTGGCGCGAATGGTCTGAACTCCTCTCTAAACTTGACACGGGCATTCAATCTATCTTTGATATCCGGAATTCTTGGATCGGCTAATATTGAACGATTGCCCAAGGCTCTTGGGCCAAATTCAGCTCTACCTTGCACCCACCCAACTACCTTTCCCTGCGCAAGTAAGGCAGCGACATAGGCTGGTAATTCTTGTTCGTCGATCCAGCTACCTTTGATACCTCCAAAACATGCAAGATGCTTGAGCGCCTCGGCAGATGGACTGGACCCAAGATATGGGGAAACATTTTTCGGTGGTACTGAAACTGTTGGCGTATCTGCTAGATAGGCAAGATATGCAGCACCCACTGCATTTCCATCATCCGAAGGTGCGCACCACACGTGCAGCCTATCAAATCCTGTATTCGCTAGCACTTGCCCATTATATGACGAGTTAAGGGCACATCCACCACTTAAGACGAGGTTTTTCGACAGCCCCAGCCCAAACACATTCGTCAATAATTGATCCATCTTTTCAGCAAATACAGCTTGCCCTGTAAAGGCAATATTCGCCGCCTCGATCGTGGGTGTTCCGGATAGACGTGCGAATTGAGCCAAGCCACCCTCCCCACGACTAAGCTGTAGAAGATCTTGGTAATGGCTACCCTGAAGCAGTCTAAGTCCAGACACCGTAATTGTATCGCTGAGTACTCTGTACAACTCGCGATCCATTGCACCGTAAGCGGATAAACCCATGACCTTCCACTCTTCGCCCTTAAGATGGTTGAACCCGCATAAATCACACAGGACCTCATAGAATATTCCGAGACTTGGACCTAGCCCACTTGAATCTACGGCTGTTGGACCACAGTCGAGCTCCGTGAATTTGCCTTTGTTATAATGATAAACAGCGTGAGATCGCCCTTCGCCCCAAGCATCTACAACCACACATACACACTCCTCAAACGGAGCTGTGTAACAGCCAGCTGCAGCGTGGCATAAATGATGATCGAAGCATGTTCGGACTTGGGACAGGCCGAGATCAGGAGTTGCATAGAAAGATCGTTCAATCATTTGGGCCTGGCGACTCAGCGAATCTGCTACCGATGGGTCGTCAGTGCTTCTGCGCACACCTGCCGCCCATTCTAAATAGCTCTTACTCCAGGAGGTGACCGCCACAATGTCTGCATTTGGCTCTCCGTACTCCTTTACAATTTTAGCTGTATAAAAAGGAAGTATGGGCGGACACAACCATCCTCGCTTGTACTGCAAGAAACGTTCGGTAGACTCCGCAAAAAGCAAATCGCCATTTGAACCGACAAGAGCGATAGCAGGTGCATCTTGAGAGCACCCTATTCCTAGGTAGTTTCTTGGCACGACTGGTAACATCGATAGTAGATTGCTGCTTGAAAAGCTACACTCTACTAGAGGCAGAAATGGGAGTCTATGTATTCACCTATGGCACTCAGGCAGCCAGGTGTGGCCTAGTCCCAAAGGTCTGCGACATGTGCGCTCAGCCCTGATAAGATTACTCAATTTCCCTTTCTATAACCGGAGAACGCCGATATCCTCCCCCTGACTTCATTTCAAAAGCTTGCAATCTAATTCTACCAGCCGCGAAAGGGGCGCTTGTTGGTAATGGTGCCGATAAAACCGCACTACCAAAATTATTTGCCTGCAAAGCTGGTGCAGCGCCTAGTAAACTTGCAAAATTCTGCGCCTGATCAAGGTTAACGCATAGAGCTTGATGCGGTGCTGGTAAAAGTCCTGATGAAGTTCCAGCTCTAGCAACAAAGCTAACTAAAACGTAGACCGAATCGCCTGCATCTGCCCCAGTCACAATAACTTGTACCTGTTGTCCCGATTTTAGCGAATCCCAAGGTTGGCCGGGCGCTCCCGGCTGTACAGTCAAATTAAGGCCTACGTTACATACGTCAGGATACCCATCTGAATTGCTGTCAGCTACCGTCCCGTTCAAGATGGCAAGGATGTCGTTAGCTCCATTACAGTCACAGTCAAATTGTGGCCCCTGGTATGCCAAGGCAAAGCCCTTCTTGTCAAAGTTACCAACCTTACCATCTGCATTTAGATCAGCCACAGCGCATGGATCATCAGGCCCGATAGGGGCGGCCACCTGCAGACATGCTCTCATTGGTGCTATATCCAATCGATCAACGCGATGGTCACTACCAACTAAATCAAACTCTGGGCGACCAAGGCTCTTGAGAAATGTAAACAAGTCACTACGCTGACTTGGCGTCAAACTGCCATAGAGCGCAGCAGAGGCAGATGCTTCGCTACCCGGGGCGTTATGTCCATAGAACACACTGCCCCATGGATAGGAAACTCCAAGAATAATACTGTCAAGGTCACTTACTTGATAGAGCGGCTGACTTCCGTCGTGCCAGAAAAAACTTCTGAGTGCGAGTCCCCATAATGGAGCTGTGCGCATTTCAAAGCGCCCTGCACCACCTTGCCCGATTCCATCTCCAGATACTCCCATGTCATGCAGTAGGAAGTCGGAATACGGGGCAATCGGCTTATCTCGCAATGCAATCGGGACCGCACGCGACTTGCTAGTTCTAAATAGTGGCGTATGACAGTTAGCGCAGCCTACTTGTCGGAATAAACTCTCCCCTCGCATCCCTCTTTTTGGAGTCTGTGGTGGTGCAGCGAGATAGCGCTGGAAATCAGTAATTGCATCAATGAATTCTGGTCTACCAGTAGACGGCTGATCCTCAGGATCGGCAACAGTATCACAAACTGCCAATGCAGCTTGATTGCCTTGTGGTGCATTTTCGGTCTGCAAAAATCGATTGGTAATACCCATCTCGTTCAAACTTGCATCAGCTGAGAATGAAAGTATCGTGGCAACCTGTGATTTCCATCCAAAGCGCCCAATGCGAGGAGCACTGCCAGCAGGGTCCTCTAGCGCATGCACTAACTGAGCGGTTCCGGAAACCGC
Source organism: Oligoflexia bacterium (assembly GCA_019694465.1). Taxonomy (GTDB): domain Bacteria; phylum Bdellovibrionota_C; class UBA2361; order UBA2361; family JAFLCA01; genus JAIBBV01. The sequence goes on along the minus strand of JAIBBV010000022.1, from coordinate 33,247 downwards.
AGTATTTGCTTGCCCGCGCAATAGCGTACGATCTGGGATTGCTTCAACTAGTCCAGCACCAAAAGTTGGAGTGGTAAGGCGCGCTGATATAACATTAGCCTGGGCAGGAATTACTTCCTGGCACTCTGGCAACTGAACAGCCGAGTGCATCTGAAGTAGCGAGCCACCAAGGCTCGCAAGCGGATCAAATATGTTTCCTTGTACTTGACCAAACCTACGCACACTTTGGGTGAGTCCAATGCTCGCCCCTCCAAGAGGAATCATGGATGTTGCCTCGGGGTGCCCATGACAAGAACCGCACGACACTTCATTAAAAACTGGACCCAAACCTTCGGCGGCCGAAAACATTCGCCGAAATTGCTTCCTGCCATATTCAAAGCGAGCTCGCGCGCTAGCTCCGAGACCCGACAGGGGCTCACCCGCTCTTGCTTGAATCACTGGCACTCGCATTCTCACACTTGTACTAGCAGGTAGCGCTAGGCAAGGCGCACTGTAAAAAAAGAAATATAATGCACAGATAAGATACCTGGCTCGACCATGGCACATAAAACCTCTCCCAAAGGGCACACCCGCACATAGCGCTCAATGCAAGCTCCCTGCCAGCCAAAACGGCTGAAAATCTTGAACTGGGAACTATTCCCAGTATAGACTAACCCATCGTAATGATTGCTTGTTTTTGAGACTACTGAAGCCTGCTCAATGTGTCCCGTATCAGGCGATGTAGGCTTGCTAAATACAAAGAAGCTGGCTCGCTTTTAGCAACCGACCTCATCTTGAGGATCTTTGTGATTATCAATTAGAACTGCTCTATTCCCTAGTTCTCAACTAGTCCTTTGCGCAGGTCAATCAGCAGCGCAAGCTCCTGTGTTATTCTTGCGCCTCCAAATAGGGTAGTACTAGCGATCTCTAACTCTGGCAACACTTTGAACTTTTTCCGCAACTGCAGCGCATTGTAAACTACTGCATTAGAGCAAAGTCCGTACTTCTTTGAGCATTGTAATTTCTTCAGCTTAGAGGGAGCTCCAAGTGCATACGCGCTAGACTTCTTCGCAAGAGTTTGGTTCAGTCCAGCAACATACTTAGTAGTCTTTCCGTTTAAGCTCAGCTGCGCACGAAAGCGTCCATACAAACTGAGCAAGAGTGGATTAGATTTTTGTGCCCCCAACAGCTGAACAAATGATATTCGTCCCGTTTCAAATTGGGCTTTCTTATCCTCAAACGAAAAAAGTTTAGACTGCACTTCATCAAACTGGGTCTGTAACTGCCTAACCACCAACGCATCTGCTGCTGTCTGCAGCACTAGTGCCAGCAAGTCTGTGGTAAGCTGAGCTATCTCAATCGAAAATGAGTTACCAAGCTGACTAAATAAAGTTCCCCAAAGCGCCTGATCAACTTGCGTTTCACTGGACGCTTGCACAAGCATGTCAAAAAATAACTGCAGTACATCAGCTATAGATGTAACCCCTGCAGTTACACGTGCAAATCCATCGAAAGCTATGGAGCTAACTCTTGCCGCACGGAAACCAGCATATTTGGCAAAATCCGATGTAGGACTTTGTTTGAGCTGCGCAACCTCTCCCATAGCAGCCGAATTCAATGCAATTCCAGCTGACAACACTCTACGCGCCGCTGGCAAAATCGAAACTATGTCCTGCGAAAAGGCGTGCACTGCCGCACGCCAAGATACTTCATCTACACCAGACTCATACTGCCAGTTGGCGGCTTCTTCCAATCGAGTAATCACTGCTCGCCGTAATGTTAGAACTTCACGTTCTCTATTCAAACGATTCAGCTCTTCGTCCACTATTCTTAAATCAGAGTCTAACTGTAAGGCTAGAGCAAGCTGTGATGCGGCCAGCGCAGCATCTCTCTGCCCAAGTAACGAATCACGATCCTGCTCACGCGCAGAGATACAGTTGTTCCATAGTGTCAGATATCCAGGCGTACCCCCCACCCCGTCGTATTGCTCATAAGCTTGCACAAGCGCGCCCGATACAAACTCACTAAATGACCCTGCACTTTGCGCAGCACCATCAAGACCTGAAAGTTGCCCCGACAAGCTCTGAACTAGTCCTGCTTGGTTACACGGGAATGAGAGTGAAGCCTGTAATCCTTGAACGTTATATCCATCAAGAGCCGCTGATACCGAATTAAGTGCGACTGTAGCGCCCTGGAGATTAAGCGTAGCTTTATCGAGTAGATACTGCGATCCAAACACTAAAACTTGCTGATCGCCAGCAGCAGCAAGCGATAGGTCAGCTGCAATGGATCTGACCATCGCACCAACTCCATCTACCGTTCCACCAAGATCCTGAAGGAAAGCTGCTTCACTTGCGAGCACTACTCTCATTGTTTCGCGCCTGCGTTGCCAGCTCCCACCGATGCAAAGCGTTGAATTTGAACCGGGCAAGCATGCTTGGCCAAATATATTAGGCTGAGTATTCTGCAGCGCGGAGCGCAGCATCTGCAGATCAACTAAAGCAATCAGCTTTGCTGAGGCCTGACTCTCTTCAGTGCCAGCCTGATTGAGCTCTTGATGTGCCTGTTCAAGTAGCCCCAAAATTTCGTCTGATTTTTGCTCGAGCTTTTGCTTGGCATTAGCGGCCTGCTCCGGGCTAATCGAAAGCCCGGCGGCAATCGATAGGTAGGCGTGAATGAAATTGCGGGCTTCACTTAGGAGATTCTGTGTGACTAGCTCCAGTCCAGCTAATGTTCCAGACTTACTTGGCGCAGCCTCACTTAAGATCGGCCAGGCCATGCATGCGATTAGCAATATACTAAAAAGGTACCGTTTCATGAGAATGTTGTGCTTCCAATAACTCACGTGCAACTTAGAAGATGAACAGAAACATTAGCATACCTAGGGCCGCTAATCTTGTTAGCGCAGGCATTGCAGGGGCTCACCTTGATTTGCCCCCTCAGCCTTGGACATGGAGCGCTAGAACTGTGAGCCAACAGGTCTACTCAGATAGCGCATTGATATTATTGACTATTTAAGGTACGAAATTTTATTATGAAAGCTAGCATAACAAGCTTTGTGAATTGTACGTCTGGCTTAATGCCGTAGCACCAGTAACCGAAATTTCTTTGCATGTGGGCGAAGCGGTTAACATGAAGTAGCTTGCTCTATTTTCGGGTGCTTCAAGTGTGTAGGTAATTGGGTTGTATGGCACTGTCTCCTGAACGATTTATAAGGCTCGAAGCTGAGTTTTCCCGAGCCACGCCTTTTGCGGTTCCCCCGCAAGACTTGGCGGAAGTTGAAGCACATCAGGACATAGCACAGTTGCGCAAAGTACTTACGCAGCTGAGTAGCAATTTATCTTTGGTCGAACTTGCTCCCTGCGGGTTTAGACACGAAATACGTCAAAATGGCGATTACGGGTCCATCTGTTCAGACTTAGACCGTCACACCAGAATTACTTGCGCCCATGGAGCGATGTGGCCTGTTAGAGCGGCGCTAACGGATTTGAGACGCCTAGACTTTATAACTAATGAAGAAGTGGCCCTTCTAACATCAAAAGACCTACATGCTGCTTTAGAAAGAGGCGATTATCTAGCCGGGGTAATTTATTCTTACCTAGAATGCAAAAATACCGAGCCTACCTCTGCGCTCGCGGATTCTGCAAAAAGACTTGGACTCTCAGTTCCACTCTCCGAAATAACTGATGACAATGCCCACAGCACTTTAAAATTGGAGCAAGTCCGCGCAGCTCGGCCACGCTATATGCTTATCAACGGGCTTTTAGATGGTTTATCTGCTGCGCTTGCTGCAGATGGAGATTTGGACTCTGTAAAATTTGCATTTCGACGAGCTTTTGAGCCTGCGCTTTACCGCTTAAACGAGTATTTGGATAGAATGCGGGAGGACGACGTCTAGCAACTCCACCCAAGTTAAGGCGGACTGAAGCGAGAGTGTAAGTCCGCGATGCGACGCTAAGTCCTCGCGCTGGTTTCGCGCGAGACTTAGCTTGGAGCATGCTCAGGATGGAGAGAATCTAGGTCGTGAATTGCTTCTGCCTACACTTCACAATACGAGACAATGTTGACTTAGAGCACCCTATCCCCCGGTCGCCTATCCCAGTCTAACACGGTCGTGCTGCGACCAATGTCGAGAATACAAATTGCGCCGGTCCTAACTTTAAGTTTACCCTCGCGCAAGCGCCGCGAATACTCGGCTTCCGCGCAAATTTTCAGGAAAAAGCGTAAAATTCCATTGCTCGTAACAAGCACTACCGGGTCAGCGTAACTATGCCCTTCAAGCTCAACTAGGAAACTAGTTAGGCGTTTCAACACGGCTTGCTCTGATTCGCCCCACTTACAAGCCTCAGGCCATTTGCCTTCCTTTTCCCAGGCATCGACAAGCGCGTTGCCAAAATGAGCACGTACCTCATCCGAGCTAAGCCCGCCCCAGGCTCCGTAGTCCAATTCATATAGGCGCTCGTCAGTAGTTATTTGGAGCCTAGGCGCTGCCGTTTCGCCAAGTATTTTTGCAAACTCGCGTGTACGCTTAAGCGGTGCTGCATAAATCGCGCTCGGCCGATATCCACAGTCCCTGAGCATCTGGCCGACTTGGCTTGCTTGAAGGCGACCGCTTTCAACTAAAGCCAAGTCTTGCGCTCGGCCCACCCAAACAACCTTGTCGCCGGGTGCAAATGTATCTCCATGCCTAACAAGAACTAGCTTCATGCTTATGCCAATTCGCCCTCGCGCTTGATAATCTTCTCTACCGTCGCTACATCACTTGGCCTATCGATTGAACCATGCGTGCGTCCGCGATAGTCGACAATCACCACTCTCAGTGGGATGCCATGCTCTAGAAATCTTAGCTGCTCCAACTGTTCAGTCTGCTCCAGAGCTCCCGGGACCAGCCCTAAATAACGCGCAAGAAGCTCCGGGCGGTAAGCGTAGATACCAATATGGCGATACACAGCGTACTCATCCGCCGTGCCCTCTCGCAAAGCAGGAATTTGGTTTTTAGAAAAGTACAGTGCATCACCGACGTTGTTGAATGTAACAAAGGTACCACCAGCTTCTCCTGCTGAGTGTACTGACTTAATCTCATCAAGCTGAGCCTGGCTCAACCGAACAGCCGCAGTGGCAACTCCGACAGTCGGCGTATTGAGCAGGCAACGTACGAGATCTCCAATAATCCAAGGCGGCGTCAATACGGCATCGCCCTGTAAATTCACCACCACCTGCGGTGCAGGGCCAGCTAACTGCGATAACACTGCATGCACGCGTTCGGAACCATTCCGGCACTCAACCGGCGTCATAAATACTTCAGCGCCAAACCCTTTGGCCGCAGCCCTAATGCGCTCATCATCGGTGGCAATAATAATCCGATCAACTTCAGGCACGCTCTTCGCTAAAAGCCACACTCGCTCGATTAGTGACTTTCCGGCAATTAATGCTAAAGGCTTTCCAGGAAACCGCGAAGAGCCGTAACGACATGGAATGACGACTATGTTGCTCACTCTTACGCGGACCTCTGATACTTAACGTTCCAGTTGTCGACTATTTCACAACCACGCAGAGCATCTACTTCCATTTCAATCATCAGCCGCGGATCCACCAGTTTAGAAACTTGCACAATCGAGCTAGCTGGACGTATGGTTTCAAAAACTTCTCGATGGGCACGCGCATAGTCGTCCCAATGCGCCATGTTGGTCACAAATAATCGTGTGCGAACAACATCACTGATCGAGAAGCGCGCGCACTCAAGAATATCGCGAACTTTATTTAATATGTACTTCGTTTGCTGGTATGCATCACCAGGGGCGAATACTTCTCCACGTGCATCAACTGCGGTCGTTCCAGATATGAATAGATGATCTCCTGCCAGTACAGCACGTGAATATCCACGGAGAGGCTCCCACGGCGAGCCAGATGCTATGTTATAGCGCTCTATAACCATATTATAATCCTCCTTGCTCAGCTAATCTGCGGGCAGCCTCAGCCTGCTCCTCGCTTAGCTGTAGCCTATTACGCATTTGAACCGCAAACCTCTGCTCAAATTTCTCAACTTTGCCGTCAGCTATAACAACTTTCCAGAGCAAGCCGAATAGTCTTTGGCGCTGCCCGTCATGAAAAGACTCATTAATACTTTTAACGAAGCTGTCGATTTTGCCTTGCTCCTTCCGAGCACTGATAGCGGTTTGTATCAACGCTGGAAGTTCATCCTCGGGCAGCCCTAATTCTTCTTGCATTAGCGCGCATACAGCATCTGCCTCTTTGGGATCGATGCCCTTATCTGCACTAGCCACTTCTACTAGAATAACAGCAATGGCAGTTTGAAGATCCAAAGACAGTGAGTTGCCTACTTTATCGAGCTTGAGCGAATCTGATTTTTTTCCGCCGAACACTTGTAATAGCTTTTTGAGCATAGAAGCGGTCTCATAAATACAGAAGAACGGGGCAGCTCCGTACTACGAGTCCAAATTATTGGACTTCGCAAGTCCAGAACCAATCTCACAATGTGAGTTGTTGGCCTCGGCAACGAAGCAATTCGTATTGCCATCGAACAATAGCATATATTCAACACACGCCAAAAGCTGCTCACCTATAGCTAAGAGTGCCTAACAAAATGACCCGGATTGGTTCGCTTTGCTCGCAATACGAACCGGTTATGTTTGCCTAGGCCATTGTGTTACGCACTCTAACTGCGTTGCATGTCTTGGGTCCCCCCGGGCTATTGAGAGCAATATCCAAGCATTGTCTGATATGCAATCCTGAGTAAAGTCTGCTACCAACCACCTTGCACCTTTGGCATCGGAGCTATAGTTGTCAGCGTTAAAACTTCTCTCCTCAAATTTGGACCATCTTAGAAGTCGCTTTGCGTTAATTGTATTGGTTGGGTTAATCGATTCAATTATTTGCTTTTTTGTCCCCGTTGCACTTTCTGATTTCACTCGTAGTGACTTCTCGACTCAACACTTCCTGACACTTAGCATTTTGGTCGCTTCATTATATCTAAGTTCCCTTCCCCTGCAGTACGTGCTTCGAAAGTGGGGGGAATCATTCGCTAGCCTCTTTGCGTCTCATTTGCGACTCAAGTATTTCCGCCATCTTGAACAACTACCAGCGACTAGACTATTGGCGCACCATTCAGCATATGTACTCAGCCTAGTTGGAAGTGTCTCAGATGGCTTAGGTGGCCTGTGCGTTGAAATATTCTGGGGACTAACTAGAACTGCAGTGAATTTGTTGCTCTTCTTAATTTTTGCAGCACGTGAGTCTACAGTTATTGCCAGTACCAATTTTGGAATACTTGTAGTTTTTGTGGCAGTCAGTACTAGGCTTTCGTTTCGAATGGTGCCGCTTGTTTCGGAGCTTAATCACCGTCGTGCCTCACTAGGCGAACGCTACATCGATTTTGCCACTAACATCCTCACGATTCGAAAGCTCGGCATTCAAACATTCGCTGAGCAAAAGCTACAATTAGGGACTGACTCAACCAATCAGCAAGTACTAAAAGTGCAGGCTTTTCACGCTACGCGCTGGTTTATCCTGCACTTTCTATTTGGCTGTGCTTATCTGACAACCATCATTTTCATGCTATCACGGATTGCATTTCACGGGGCATCGCCCGCTTTGCTCGTGTTATTTGTCGCAACTTTCTCAATGGTCAAAGGCAATGTGGAGCGCTTGTCTGAAAATTTTAAGACTCTCTTTGAAGTAAACACCTACACCGCGAATCTCACCGCAATTGCTGGCGAACTGCAGGCCAGCGCTCCGCGCCCACCAGCAACTAGTTGGCATAGGATTGAATGTGTTGACCTAGCCTTCACGTACGGCGGGCAAAGTAAAACAATCCGTGTGCCAAACTTTACCCTCACGCCTGGCGACAAAGTACTTATTAGTGGACAATCGGGACAGGGCAAGACCACTTTTATACATATTCTTTGCGGCTTCTTTTCACCCCAGCAGGGAAGAGTACTGATTGATGCGGAGCCGGCACACGAACAGTTGTCGGGAAGCACAGTGGTAATTGCGCAGGAATCAGAATTATTTAACATTAGCCTACGCGACAACCTGTTGCTGGGACGCCAGCTCAGCGATGAGTTGCTGAATGCGCGCTTGGAAGAACTAGATTTGCTCTCTTGGATTCAAAGCCTGGATAACGGCCTAGACACAAGAGTTGGAGAACGCGGAATCAAAGTTTCAGCTGGTCAACGCCAACGCTTGAATCTACTGCGCGGGTTACTACTAGATCGATCGCTGTACTTGATTGATGAGCCAACTGCACACATGGACCCCTTCACTGAGAAAAGGGTAATTGCATTCATCTCAAAGCACCTTTCCAGTAAGACAGTATTAATCGTCTCGCACCGCCCAGGCTTTGAAGAGTTCTGCCCACGAAAATACAGCTTCCAAGACCACATCCTAGAGCCAATCTAGATGTGGCGCGTCAGCACTTCTCTATAATTAAGCTAATACCGAGTATATAGGCCCATGTCTATTAAAAGTCCCACTTGAGTGAACATTGTTTGATAATTGAGCCGCTCATATCGCCACTTCTACGCATCAAATAATAGAGCACTATAGCTTTGGTGTAGGCTATCGCGAGTAAAGCGCACACATGGACTTAGATAAATTCAAGCGCAAAAACTATTATGAACTCCTTGGCGTACCACAGAATGCCTCGGAGAGTGATCTACGTCGCGCATTTCGCGACATCGCGCGCATATATGATCCCAGCTCCAACTTCTATGCTGACTTGATCGATGATCCGCCAAAGCCACGCGACATCGAGATCTTTAAGATGGTATCCAACGCTTTTGAAGTACTAATAGACCCGCTGCAGCGGAAAAAATATGATGCTCTCTTAAAGCGCACCCCAAAAGGGGAGGTTCCGAAGTACGATCCAGGAGCTAAGTCTGATGATGGAATGAGTTGGTTGCCAGGCTTTAACTCTTCCAGTCACGGCACAATTGTTGCTTTTGGTCTCATTCTACTAATTCTAACCATTGCTGTATTCTCCATGCGGCCTACGCCATAGAGAGCACATTCAGATCGGCAGAAAGCCTCTCAGCTCCCTTGAACAAAATTCCATGGAGCCCAGCTCGCTTGGCACAATCAACAAAAGTTTGCACATCATCAATAAAAATAGCTTCCTGCGGCTTTGTTCCCGCACGCACCACAGCATGTTCGAAGATATCAACCGCGTCCTTAGTCATTCCCACTTCGTGAGAAAGCACCACATGCTCGAATGGATCGTATACACCTAGCTCTCTGAGTATTACGGCATGTTCATGAATAGTGTTGGAAATAACGCCGAGCACACAGCCCTTGGCCTTAAGCGCCTTTGCAATATCTAGCACATCCTGATCAACCGATATTCCGGCTCGAAAGTCATCGATCCAGAGACTCCTTATTGTGTCTTCAGGGAGTGTTAGTCCAAACTTCTTAGCCATAGCACGCCAACAATCTGCCAGCGGTACGCCGCCTTTGCATGCTGTCAGCACATCCGTATTGAGCGTGTCCCAAACCACATCTTGAGGCACTGGATGAAAGGCCCTAAAGAGTGAGGTCTTCAATCCGATATCTCGGATCACCACGCCACCGATGTCGAAAAAAGCAGCTTTCATTATTAGTACACTTATAAATGCGCAACAACGTGAGACGTATTGCTTCGCGTTGCTCACAGTGCGAGTCCGTTAACTTTCCCTAGGGCACTTATGTTACGAGTTCTAACACTCTACACTACATTTGGGTCAACGATACTGCAATGATTAGGGGGCAAGCACCACTGATGTTAAATTCTATACGGATTGCGCGTGATGAATACGGTCTGCCTTTGTTGATTGATAGGCCATTTCGACAACTTCTGGACTAACATCGGATCGCACCACTCCTCGACCGATAGCCTGTGGGATCGCCCAATCCAATAGTGATCCACGGCGCTTCTTGTCGTGTGATATTTTCTGGAGCACTTGCCCAAAACTCCAAATTGGCTCACGGTTTGGCAATAACTCGAAGCGCTTTATAACTGCGCTGATACGGGAGAACTCGGCCGGGCCTAAAAGTCCTAGCTGCTGCGCAAGATATGCTTCAGCCAACATACCCCAAGCAACTGCCTCACCATGTAAAAGGTCAGTATTATTTTCTATCGCCAAGGCCTCTAAGGCATGCCCAAACGTGTGCCCATAATTTAAAAACCTACGCACGCCTGCTTCGCGCTCATCGCAAGCTACAATATCAAGCTTAAGCTGCACTGCTCTCCTCAGCGCGCCAGCGTGCACAGCACTCATGACATCGCTGGCAGATTCAATCTCTTGAAACAGAGCGACATCGCGCATGATGGCAATCTTTACAATTTCGGAAAATCCAGAGCGCTGCTCTCGGGGTGATAAAGTCGATAGTAAATCGGTATCACATAGCACAAGTAAGGGCTGTCTAAATGTACCTAGGCAATTCTTGATACCACCGAAATTCAGGGCGGTTTTGCCACCAATAGCAGCATCAGCTTGAGCCAGCAGTGTGCTAGGAATATACACGACAGCAACGCCACGCTGGTAAGTATCCGCTGCGAAGCCAGCTAGGTCGCAGACCGATCCACCCCCTAGCACCAGTACCAGGCTCTCTCGATCAAGCTCGGCGCCAAGAAAGAATTTCCAGCATCGCTCAGCTCCAGCTACGGTCTTAATTGATTCACCGCCCTGTAGAATCAAAGTGGCTGGTTTTGGCGCGATGTTCTCACATATTCGTGCTGCAACGTCAGCAAGTTTGTCGTCGTGTATCAGAGCAACTCTACTAAAGCGTGAAAAGTCGACCAGCGACCCCAACTCGGCCAACAAACCACTTTGCACTCGGACCGTCTCACAATTCACGTGAAGCCTGCATCCTAGGAGAGCGTAAAAAAGAGAACCCTAAAGCGCCTTAATTTTGTTATGCGCTTTATGAAAATTCAAGCTGAATTGTAGCTCCACTTGCTGGTCGACGGAAAGTATCCCAGGCCGAACCACCGCGCTGAAAGATCTCCCAATAGCGCCGATTATGCCCACTACTTCCTGGTGCAAAGGCAATATCACCCTCTTTCACATTAAAGCTACCGGTCGCCACTGTCGCCGCAAAGCGTAGTCCGTTAATACGGGCGTATATACGCTGCCCTGCTTGCAGTCCCTTCAGGCGCCGATCCCCATCACGATAACTGGTCTTTAGATTGCCGAAAGAATCTACATACGCCACCATCCCATTCGGAATGGCTGGGATTACAGCTCGCGGATCTAAGCGCTTCTTGAGGAAATCTAGATTACCGGCTGCTGTACTGCCTACTATCGGTGGAAAGATATCACGCGACCGAAACTGAGAGCCGCCCTTTTTGACCTTAACTGACCAAAGCTCACGCAAGTTGTCACGTACAAATGACAGCGAGTAGCCGCTATTAACCGCAACCACCTGTACTCCATTGTCGAGCACCCCATACAGCAATCCTTCACCCTCATTGTTTTTCCGTGCTGCTGAACGATCCTTGCGCGGAGCACAGTTAGCGTAGATTACCATTTTCTTCGGACGTAACTTCTCATTCTGCAGACCAAGCTGCGCAACTACAAACCCAGTTGCAACAGTCTCGAAGCTGGGTATGGACGTAAGCTGCCAGCGAAACTCAGGTGGCAGACACTGCCCTAGCGCTGAGCAAATTTCGGAGAACGCTAAGTCTCCTGGAGCATAATCACAAATTACATGTAACAGCGGCTTCATATACAACCCACCACTCAACTACCCCCCCTATCAGTACTGCCATGGTTAAAATCCAATCGTACCGTACAGGGAGTCGCCATAAATTGCGCGTAACACAGCGCCTGGCATGAACTACAGTCAAGATGAACCAGTCCTCTGGGAATCCAAGCGCTTTTCACTACGGCGCATGAATTTTACCCGAAAGATCTGCGCTACTCAAACTTACGGAAATACAGAAAACCTCGATAATGCCCAATTAGTAAGCACTCTTACTCTTGTTTCTGATGTCCAATTGCGTCAACATGCGGCCACATGCCTAACACTAGTCATCCGTTTGGTCGTGTTCGACCAACCAGTCAGATTCAAGTACCTGCTCACCTTCGCCAAGGATCGGTTCGCTACGCAGCTAAGCAGATTAGTATCCCCTTTGTAACGGCTTCGGCTATATCGCTTATTTCTCTATTCACTGGTGGTGCAATTCTGATTGCCGAGTCCGACCTGGGCGGTGGGAAAAAGGGTTGTGTTGATGAGAATGGCACGGTCGTGTCTGACGATAAATGTAAAGACGACACGCCTTCCAATACTGTTAGACATTACCCCTATCGCTGGCACTACGGCAGCCGAAGCTACCATCTTGGCACTTCGGTGGTGGGTGGCTCTTTTAACCCTCCGGCTTCCACCACTACTCGAGGTATCTTCGGCGGACATGGATTCCACCTTTCTTTCGGAAGTTAAAGCATGCAAAGGATTAGAATACAGCCAAGATCAAATTGGCAATCTAAAGTAGAGGAACTCGGCCTGCTTTATCACAGCCCGCACGGCAAAGTTTACTGGGATGAGAGCGCCTACTACCAATTTCCGCTGTGGCAAATTACTCAGATTGAAGAGGCTAGCGAACAATTGTTTCAGCTATACCTCGCAGCTGCACAGCATGTTATCGACAATAATCGCTTTGCTGAAATAGGAATTCCCGAACGCGCTATCCCCTGGATCAAGCGCCAGTGGGAGGAAGAGCCACCGTCACTGTACGGAAGATTCGACCTTGCCTACGATGGAATCCTGCCCCCAAAGCTACTCGAGTTTAACGCCGATACTCCTACTAGTTTACTGGAAGCCAGCGTTGTTCAATGGTACTGGCTGCAGGATGTACATAACGGCCTCGACCAATTTAATTCTCTGCACGAAAAGCTGATTGCTAAGTGGAAAGATCTCAAGCCTTATTTGCAAGGCGACGTGCTGCACTTCTGTCACATGGACAATTGGGAAGATTGGATGACTGTGTCCTATTTACGAGACACCGCTCATGAGGCAGGCCTAAATACTGGCGCCTTGCTCATGGAAGAACTCGGCTATTCCTCGGTAGATGGAACTTTTAGAGATACTACCGATAATCAAATTAGCTCGATATTCAAGCTCTATCCATGGGAGTGGCTAATTGACGAGATCCCTAAGGGCACCGACGAAACATTCTTCCGCATGCAATGGATTGAGCCAGTTTGGAAACTTCTTTGGTCTAATAAGGCAATGCTCGCTATCCTTTGGGAGCTCAATCCAGGCAGTCCATTCCTGCTCCCCTGCTACCTTGATGGGCCACGCAAGCTAACACGCTACGTAAGGAAACCATTTTTCTCCCGTGAAGGCGCTAATGTGAGCATTACAGACCCGAACGGTGCTGTTAGTACCGATGGCCCCTATGCCAATGGACCTTGGGTATATCAACAACTGGCCCAAGTTCCTCAGCAACAAGGGAACTATGCAGTGCTGGGCTCCTGGTATGTCATGGACCAAGGCCCAGCTGGTATGGGAGTGCGCGAGTCAACAAATATCATTACTGATAATTTTAGCCGCTTTGTTCCACATGTAATCAAGGACTAAGGAGTTATTTTATGATTATTTTTCCAGATCGTCCCATTCTTAATGCCATCACTTTGACGATTACATTCTCTGGAGTCGGCATAGTGATGATGCTCCTAGCTTACCGCCTAATCGATGCCATCACCCCGGCAAGTTTGAGTAAGGAAATCGTCGATAACAAAAATCTGGCTGTGGCAGTTCTAGTTGGATCTCTCATTCTTGGGACAAGCATTATTATAGCAGCAGCTCTTTTAGGTTAATCTGCCCTAGATTCACACTGATATTCCACACGGCCAAAGGGCAAAGGCCGTTATTGGAACTCCCTAAACATCGCACTGTTGTAACTAGCCCAATTAGCTGAGAGCACGTATTAAATCGATAGGTTTTTTACGGGCGCGTAGGGACAACATCATAATGAAACGTTACAGGAACCTCGACTTCCGGACGCAAAGATCTATGCACCGGACAGCCCATGGCACATTCCTCTAGCTTCTTGCGCTGCTCACCATTTAACTGCCCAGGTAAATGGAAATCCACCTGTAACTTTCCAATTTGCCGCGGGTTTGCACGCATCGTCTTCTCCACCCGAAACCATGTGCCATCTAGCCGAATACCAGCCTGCTCAGCATAAATAGCCATAATTGTGAGCATGCAGGAACCCATCGAGGCACCCACAAGATCAGTTGGTGAAAATTTACTTCCATCGCCTTGGTTGTCCTTCGGCGCCGATGTTACAATGCGCTCCCCAGACGGACCATGAACTAGCTCCACCTTCTTTGCCCCAATGTAACTTCCCGTAACTTCTACACTCATCGCAGACACTTTGTAATAAATGCCAGTAATTTGGCAGCTCTAACTCCGCCAACTATACTATGTTTACCCCCTGCTTGATGATATACTTTTTATTACGCACCAACGCCTAGCGCTGGCGCGTAGAGGTTCAGGTTAGTAATTCAGGTAGCCCGTTTTGCCCTTTTTTTTCAGGTTGTCCGCTTCAGCTTTAAGCTGGTTAAGTTAGGTTAGTGCCTCTCTCTTATTATTCCTATGGGAACTTGGCTCTGCAAAGCATTCGCCAAGATTCCCATGACGGCCGGGGCTTTTCTCGCCCCTGGACCCTGCGGCGCCTATTCCTATGGGAACTTGGCTCTGCAAAGCATTCGCCAAGATTCCCATGACGGCCGGGGCTTTTCTCGCCCCTGGACCCTGCGGCGCCTATTCCTATGGGAACTTGGCTCTGCAAAGACTACAGGCCATTAGTATATTAATCTCTGCTGGCATCGCCGAACCTTCCTCGGCGAAATTCATCGTGACTCAGTAGGCTATCCCCAGCTCTATTCTGTACCAAAAAGGCTGGGATTCTTATCTGCCGATCACCACTTGCTGGATTAATCGCAACCATTCCAGTATTCACGGCAACCGCGACCAACTTACCCTCTCTCCTTGTTCCTGAAGGGTCGGATGGATTGGTATACCATACCTGTGGATTCGGATTTTGTGTCGAATTCTCAAGCCCTAATTCTTGCA
Source organism: Oligoflexia bacterium (assembly GCA_019694465.1). GTDB lineage: Bacteria > Bdellovibrionota_C > UBA2361 > UBA2361 > JAFLCA01 > JAIBBV01. The sequence goes on along the minus strand of JAIBBV010000022.1, from coordinate 18,190 downwards.
TTCGCCTTAGCAAAAGCCGCTGCCCATCAGTCATAGACGCTATAGATCCAAGATTATACCCACCGTCTAGTCGGAATGCCGGTGCAAACTTAGTAATGTAGTCATCGACCTTATCCCCCAACGCGCGGCGAGCCCGAGCCAATCCATCAACCTGCTCAGGAGTAGGATTAAAAGCTGTTGCTCCCTTCGCCCCCCAGTCCAGCAAATCACGCAAAGCTGTAAGTGCCCGAATGTCACCTTCAAGATGCACAACCTCGCTACCAAATGCCCTAATTAGTCTCATCGTGTCTTGAACAGGGAAAACTTCAGCGGGCGCCTCAGAAGATGGGGCGCGACTCGTAGGGCGATTGGTTGGCTGTGGCATATAAGTAATGCATCAAAAAACACCTCACCAAGCCCCACCCATCATTATGAACGGTAGTACTTAATAGATATCATCAAGAATGGCAACTTAATCCCTTTGTGAGCCTCAAGCCTGACTGCGAGCCAACTTATCTAGGCTTTCTACAAAGCGGCGATGGGATTGAACGGCCAATACGAACTCTCTCTCATCCCCACCCCTTTTTAGCCTCATAATTCTCGCCAGACCCGCGCGCTCCTCTGGACTCCAACGCGCCACTGCCTTCAAGCCCGCCACTAGCGGAGCAAAATATCTTAGCGAGTGAGTGGAAATTTGAGCTCCTCGAGCCAGGCCCGTAACACCCTTTAGCCATTTCAATGAGTCCAGTTCTGCCTGTGCCTGGCTACCAGCAAATCTTTCTCCAATTAGACGCCCAACTGCAGTTCCAAGCAAAGCCACATCAAGATTCATCCGTCGCTCACTTGAATTGCTCATCCAATAAACAGGAGCGGCGGCTAATTGCTTCAATACTCGCGTCGAACTTCTGTAAGAAGTATTGCTTTTGCGCCTATTAGTCTCGGCCTCAGCCAGCCGCTGCAACTTCAAACTCTCTGGACGAAAGCCTAGTCGATAGTAAAACCAGTAGGCTCCCGAGTGCAGACCTTCTTCATTGTCGTCACCCAGCTGATAGGGTGGCACAATAAACTGGCGCGCGCCAAACAGCTGGGCGTACACCCGCATTAACTGAACGAACAAGAACGCCGACTCACCACCGCGAAACGCGTCAAATACATTTAAGCCAATCTCAGCACGCGGACCAAATAGCCAAGCCCCGCCGTATGCAATCGGAACTCCTGACCTGGCTGCCACATAGCCAATATAACTTTCAATCGGCAAACGTCGCTCTGGCTTAAGTGTAAACAGGGCAACATCCATTCCTCGTTCGAGCTCACACAAATACACCTCACTGGGATTAGCATGTGTGACCGGATCCGTCTCTCTGCCGCGTAGCGCTAGAGCCCAACGTGCCCTATCTATAACCACTTTTGCAGAATACCCCCGCAGCCTAGTCCAGCGCGGCAAGGCACGCCCCAACTCGACCTGCAAATCCAGCTGTCGCAATTGCTCTTTTACAAAAAATGGATCTCGCGTCGTCAAGCGCAGCCCACCAAGAGACTCATGCTTATTGCGCACTTCCCAATGCACCGGCACTTCCATGCCCTCAAAGGCACAATCAAGTACAGTATCTGGGTTAATACGCGACTTCACTTCATCGACGAACCAACCTACTTCCCCCAACGGCGCACGCCTGGAATAGAGCTGCACAAGCTCTTGCGTACTCATATGTGCATTGAGAGCGGCGTCTGCTGTTACCTTCAAAACCGCTGACTGCAGAAAGTCATCAAACTTTTCTTCCCACGAATCATCTTTCCAATCGAACTTAAGATCCTTTCGACACTGCTGTGCCAACCAATCCAGCAACTGAAATGTGAACGAATATGTGCAGTGAGTACCGCAGATTCCAGTATTCGCTAATCTGGAACCAGTAGCTGCGCCACGCGCGAGCTTTAGAACTCGCTTGAGTGCGGCACCACTAGCAGCAAGATTTTCAGGAGTGTCGGGAAACGCGAACTGAAAAAGCAGTAAAGAGTGCGCCTCCTCGATCTCCTTGGCTTTCATCCGCTTCTGGCCCAACTTTGGTAGCAGCGCGGCACGACGCGCAGTGGCCCAACTTGAAAATTCAAGCCGAATACTTTGGAGCTCGGATAAAATCTTATCCATACGGACCCCTTTAACCTTTCGCTAGCACATTGTGTAACATAGTACCCTCGGCGTGCGTAGCGTCTGTAAAAAGAAGCCCTTCATTTGACCTTACTATCCAAATAGCAAGCGGACTTTTAAGCAGTAGTACTTTAGCAATTTATTCAAGTGCAGCATTTTTTACAAAACAGTTTGACCATACCTTTACTAGGATTTGCCTCGATAGGCGCAATTGAAAGCTGACTCGCACATCCGCATGCAGCCGTAAAACAACCCTAAAAATGAAGCAGGGTCCAAGTTGCCTCATTTTTTGCCTCCTAGGATGCCCCAATATGCCGCCATCTTCGATTTATATCAGAATAAATTCAGCATGTTATAGTCAGAGTAGCGGTGCGCATGTTGCACACTGACCCTAATAGGACATAACGTTTTTTAGGTTGAGCGGTGCTTGAGTTTGTCCCTGGACTTTGCCGAGACAAGCTCGTGCCGCTGTGGTTCTGAGGTTAGTCTCTATGTCATTCGATTGCCCTGAGCATACAATTGCTCAAACATTCCCCCTATCTACACGCCCCGCCCGCTTATCACGACGAGGCCGTCCAGCGCTCTATCGCTCAGACGAACTTGCAAACCTAGTCTTCCAATGTTGGCTAGGTCGCGAGCGTATGTGCGCAAAGCGTCTCGTATTCCAGCTCGAGTCGTGGATAATTGAGTATGAAGCGGCAAATGGCGCAGTCCGAGCAGAACTCCGTGAGCGCTTTCTAAATATGAGCGCAGCGACAATCGATAGAGTTCTAAGTCCAATGCGCATTCGTTGGAAGGCACTTCAGACTGGACGCGACCAGCAAGTATCTGAGTAAGAGGGTCTCTCCAATATGGAAGAGACGTTACCGCTTTCTCATGTGCACAAGACTTTTAGGCGCGACAGTTCAGGGCTAGTCCCCATCGTACACTTGTAAAAGGGGTCTGGTCGCTCGGAAGTAAGAGTACGAGCGCATATTCATCATATGCGCTCGTACCTGGCAACAAATTTGTCGGACGACTATTTGCTACAGTCTGTCTTCCCGCCCCAATGCGGGCATCACTTAATACGTAGGGAAATCTTAGCTGGCCGCTTTGAGCGATTTCCCTGACTATCACTAGCGCGCACAATCAGATTTGCTTTACCTGGATGCCGTACTTTGAAGGTTAGGCGCCAGACACTGGAATCACCAGCCTTTGGTGTACCATTCAAGAATGCATAGCTCACCGCAGAGCTGCAACTCTTGGCGCTTCCCCTTCCACATTGGGCTGAAAAAGCTAGGACGCCCTCCACCTCCTGAATGTCACTCTGCGTATCGGTGACCCTTACATCAACAGAGCAGCGGCGCTTGGCGCAGGATGTACGAATTTTCTTAACGCTTGGACCCGTTATATCCCTAACAGCTAGGACTGGATTTAGAATCGGGCCTACTGCGATTGAATCCGCCTCCTGAGCGCCGGAACTGTTAGAAGCAGTTACGGCACAAGTCAAATAAAGGTTCTCAATGCTCGCATCAGCAACGTACGTTGCAGAGGTGGCTCCGGCAATTGGACTACCGCCAGCGAATGGGTCGCTGCCCGCATACCATTGATAGGAGAACTGCAAGTCATCTCCAATCCATGTGCCGCTCGAGCAATTAAATTCTTCCCCAACAACCGCATCACTATCGAATGTTACAGCCGGCAATTGTATTGAATTTGGCGCCACCGGTGGAAACGAATAAACCCACGCTGCATAGTTCGCCACTCGCGTGTACACTGAATAGAATCGGTCGGAATTACATTCAAACCCAAAGCTGGTTAGGCCCACAACAACTGGCTCTCCTTCGTCGCTCAGTGCTAACAAAGGTCCGCCCGAATCTCCAAAACAAGTATCGGCACCAGGCGCGCCTGGATTCCCAGCACACACATGGTGAGCGGCTGAAAAGTACAGGCCTAAATTGTCACTACAATCTTGGTCAGATTGAATAGTTGTGGAGCCCTCTTTTAAATTATCAGGCAAAACAGGAAATTCTGGATCCGTTTGTCCCCATCCAATTATGGTCCCCACAGTTCCCGCACTCCATAAAGACTCTTCACCCGGTTGGACTAGAGCTACTGGTGGCACGGGAACCGGTTCCGCTAGACGCAGCAGAGCGATATCATTGCGTGCGCGAAAATAATCATACTGTGGATGCAGAATGATACCCTCCACCCCAACTCGATATCCCACCGATGATGACAAAACTGTGCGCCCAACAATTACATCTAGCGCAGTTGGATTGTTTACAAAAAGCTCAGCACAATGGCCGGCTGTCACTACAAATCGAGGAGCAACCAGAACGCCCCCGCAGAAGTGCCCTTGCGCCGGGTCAGCTGGATCATGTCCAGCTTCTACTAGACTAGTCATGAATGGCCAAGCGCCTTCGGCCGCATTATGGCCATTAATAATATCCACTCCCGCACCTTGCGAGTAGCAAGGGTTTACTAGAAGGCACATTACACCTAGCGCCACTAGTCCGAACTTCCACTGAGGTCCTACTTTCATAAACAATCTCCAGACACAAGCACCCAACCAAGAAACACATTAGGATGTACAATATGTACATCATTAGCACGGACCTGGGACCTAATCAAGGATTGCCTACCTAATTTTGCAGCACGGCAACCACCGCCAAGTGCGGCGGGAATGAAAAAGGGCCTATGACCAACTGTCATAAGCCCTCTAAATTTCTAGCAATTCTGAGATGCTTGTACGGCTAAGGCTGAATTAAGCGCCTAGCTCCAAAAGCACCCTACTTTTTGCTGGCCTTGCTAAGCCTTAGTCCTGAAATGGAAAGGTTAGTGATTATTGTATCCTTAACCTTCTCGCCAGTCGCATTGTTCTTGCCTTTGATACTGACCTTCACGCGCACTGTGCCACTGCACTGCTGCTGCTCTATCGCACCACCGATCGAAACTAAGTCATCAGATGAGGTGTTTGAAGAGCTCACCACTACCCCGTTCAATGCCGCACTTGATGAAATGTTACCCTGCTTCTCTTTGCTCAGAAGCTTGGTCTTCACACTTACGGAGCTCTTAATATTTCTGTCTAACAAGGCATCACGCACAGCTCGCTCAATGCCTCTGCGCACAAGCTCCATATGTGGGAACTCGCAGCGGCTAAAAATTAGATCCTTAGATGCGCTAGAAGACGAGGAATGATGCTCTCCTGATGGATGATCTTCATCCTCTAACTCAAGCTCAGTGGCAATCAAGTCAGATCCACTCTGAACACCCTTGGCCTTGGCATAGTCACCAATTCCAAAAATGTCGATTGTGCCGTGATTACCAGATGCATCCTCAAACTCTGTCGACGAGTTGATTACAAATGTATAGGCACCGATCGTCACCGACGACGCTGATATCGCTGAAATTGGCCCTTTTACGATGGTCAGATCGTTTTCCTCGCCACCAGAACCAGAGGAACCACCTTCATTTTCTCCTTCGCCACCATGCGCAAATGCCAGGCTAGGCGAAGTTGTAAGAACAGCTAACAAAAATAAGCGGGCAATAATGTTTTTCATATAATTCTCCAATTACTATATCAATTGAAACCCTTTAATCATCTCCACCGCCATGGCTACCTTCTTCTGCACCGCCCCCGGAACCAGAGCTTGAACCGCCACCTGAGCCACTGCTCCCAGAACTGCTTCCAGACCCTGAGTTACTCCCCGATTCACCACTGCCTTCACCACCGTGTTCGCCATTATCTTCATTGCCATTCTCTACCTCTCCGCCACTACCCGAGTTAGAGCCGGAGCTACCGCCATGATCGTCGCCAACATCATGACCTGCGCCATCATCGGAGCCACTGGAAGAGCCACCATGATCATCATTAATATCATGGCCTGCACCATCATCGGAGCCAGACCCATTGCTGTCACTGTTGGAACTTTCATGCTCCTTAAACTCAACCTCTTTGGTAGAAGCCGAATTGCGATCCTCATCGACCTCAATTACGAACGAGACCTCTTCGGCGCCGGCAGGGACACTCGGGATAAGCGTCTGCGCGGAGACATTACCAGCCACTACACTGCAGGCCACATCACCGGACAGAGGCGCAGATGAAATTGAGAAATTACCATCACTACCCGATATCGCACTGGCTCCAGTAGCAGGAAGCGCGACCGTTGCTCCAGCAATTGGCTGATTACCTGTGTCCACCACCCTGCCGTTATATACTTGCGAGCCTGTCCCACCTGAGCCACCGCCGCAGCCAGGAAGAATCAGAATCATTAGAATTGATAGCAGAACCAGTACTCTATTCATCGCTCCCCTCTTGGTACACAAATCATTTGTTTGGACTTGTCTCATAAATTCCTTAACAGATTCCAATCATGGGACCTGTTCTACCTCTTCCAAAACCTTTACTCGGCTAAATGATCCAAGCGCCACTCGTATGCGGCCCTTCTCCGATTCCGGAATCGACGCTAAATCGCGATCAAACTTCGACAAAAACTCCCTCGCCCTAAAATGAAATCCTGATCCTTCGTGCAATAACCACTGCCGAATCTCTGAAAGAGCAGAAGAAGGGATGTTGTCATACTCAGTGCGGATATGAAGATTGGGGTTTGTGTCTCGCGCAAACAAATTTTCATCGACCGAGGTTACTAGGTCGTCTACATCGCTTGCTAAAAGGTTAAAGCCTTCCTGCACATCCTCTTGTGGGCCGTAGACCTGAAGGTCGAGGCGAATACCGCTTGTAGTGCGGCTAGCAGCACCGATCCTCTCTAACTCAAAGAGCATTGTATACGGATTCAGATCTACACTTACGGCCCGACATAATTTGGCGAACTCACTGTCACGTCCTTCACATGAGAGCTCTTTAGGGTGCCCCTTGCCGTCAGAGTAGCTGGAGTGCTGCTGCCAATAGCCAATTAGCTTCAAAATCAGATTCACGCCGCTCACAGGCGCTGCGCCCTTCTTTAGTATGGTCGATGTATCGCGCCTATGAACGCCGGTCATAACACTAATTCTGCTGGCGCTTGTAGACTGCCCTTTGCTCGAAAGCTCCTCAGCAGCTGCTCGTACCATACATTCCTTAAGCACCATTATCAGCTCTACTAACTTCACATTGTGTCGCACACACATCCTCACGAATGGCATAAGCCCACGTCGAAGTAGCTCAATTAGACTATCGTGGACTGATTTGGCCATCGATCCTAATGGTGTAATTTAATCCCATCACTCTAATAGGATACATTCATTCCATCAATCGAATCAAGTATTTTCTTAACTAGTGGATATATCTAGAGATTATTTGTGCTTTTACTGGCAATAAAGGCCGACTCCCCAGGTTCGTAGCCAGCGCATTTGAGTTATACTCCAACTGCCCGTATTTAATGTGGGCAACATAATTATGCCATCCTCCGAGCCAGCCTACAGCATGAATGAGCCATTAGCTTCCGCAACAAAGCACGAGAACTTGGTGATTTATCGCAGTGCACTAAGTGAGCTTGTTTCAATTGTCAGTGTCATCGCTCTGACAATTTTATCCGTTTATTTGAGCGTTCTGTTTCCCTGGTCAGTTGAGCATGTAAACGTTGGACCACTAGCGATCCCAATTCCGCTTTTTGGTCTCTTGCCACTAATCATTTTGTTTCGGCTTCTTCACAATCTTTACAACTATCGCTACATCTTGTGTGACGAGTATGTCCTCGAAGTGCGCGGCCTCTGGTCACTAGCGGCCAAATCAGTTCGCATTAACTATATCCACATCCGCGGCATCGAGATTGATGAGAGCCTCGTCCAACGTATTTTGGGACTGGGTGATGTATCAATCTTAGGCGTAATAGGAAACCAAGGCGAACCATGCTTGACGATGAAGGGGCTACGAAACCCAAGGCATGTGAAAGATTTAATCCAAGATCGAGTTAACCAGCAAATTCAAGGCATGCGAATCGTGCCAATCCAGGGCTAATTTTCTCGCCGAAATATTCGGAAATCTCCCTCTGATTTTATCGCTGCATAGCGTGCGCTTGTCAGATGCTGACCAAGGGTGGTGCCTTGCATGCCTTTTGAGAGCTGCACAATCGGAATAATCACAACACTTGGCTGTCGCTCCTTTATACTATTCCAGGCAGAAACAAGTGAGCCGACATGATAGGCCTGCTCTTCATGCTCATCTAGTCTACTGGCAATACGTAAGCTGAAGTGATTCTCAAACCCAGCCTGGGGCTGCGCGTTGGCCTCCAATAAAAAACCCGGCCAGAAACTTAGAACTGTCTCATTTGAGTCTGCATTTTCATTCACGCTCGCAGTTACCGCGCTCACACTTTCTAGCGATGCAATCTGATTCATGCTAAATGGCGGTGCTAAAAAGTACAGGCCCAGGGCTATAGCTCCAACTAAGGAGCTAATTCCGCTACGCGCCCAACTACCGGTCACCTGGGCCCGCTCCAAAAGCTCAGCCACAAAAGTAATAATGCCTACTATGGCGAAAGGTACTACGATGCAGAAATACTGAGTAAAGTTTGGGGTCGGCAGTAAATTAACAAGGAGCAGAAGGCCCGTCACCATAATTGCAGGGTGTGTCGCTCTTCCCTTACGACGGTTCCACCACCAGGCTGCCGAAATCATTCCAGCTACAAGCAGTACCTGCAGCCCAGCTAAGCGGTTTGCCCCACTCAACCCGAACAGCTGAGCAGTAACCTCTAGCTTGCGTCCTAAGCCAGAAAAAAATCCATGATTCGACCGCAACAGATGGTAGCCAACATTATTAAATAAGAAGAGCCTCGGATCTCGCAAAAACACCAACAAAATTGGGATAGCGCCGACCAAACAGCCCTGAACAAAGCGCTTTAGCAACTTACCGGAACCACGCTTCCAGAAGCACCACACAAATGCCGGAGCTGCCCCCAAACATAGCAACCTGCACCCTGCTGACATCAGCAGTAGAACTCCCGAGCTAAACGCCAGGCGCCAGGACGAACGGCGCAAGCTACGCATCATGGCCACATAGCCCAAGAACAAAAGAAAAGCAGAAATCCCATAGCTCTTTACAACCATGAACCATGGGCTAGCCAATGAATTGAAGCCCAACAGCAACGTCGCTAGGACCCCACAACATCGACCATGCTGGCGACGAACGTGATCATAAAGAACGAAGGCCAATAAAATGATGACTGCTGATGAAAAAGCTCGACCAGAAACCCAAGACACTCCGAATATCTTGAACCAATAGGAGAGTAGAAGCGGAAATAAGGGAGTCTGAGGATACAAGAAGTCCAGGTAGGGCACTTTGCCCTCTAAAACTAACTTTCCTGCCAATGCGTAATAGCCTTCGTCTCCATCTACCCCCTGGGTAAAGGCCAGTGCTATCAGTGGCAAAACACAAATAATGGCAGCAGCAAAGGCCACCAAATCGGCACATCTTGATATAAATGCATGGCGCGTATAGGCAGCGCTAACCGGAGCTGTACATGCAGCACTTTCTTTATGATCGCCTATTTCTGCCCCTTGAGCGTTTGCCATTGCAGGTAATTACCGACAAAAAGTAAGGTTCCCCCCGCTAATACAGCAGCATATAGTGATTGGAGGGGTTCCGGGAATCCCATTTGGCAATTTTGGGATATGCTTTCGAGCCCATAGGAAAAAGGCCCTCGGCAAACTTAATGGGCACATACTGCGAGCAAAAAGAAGCAATGCGCTTCATTTTGTTACGTACCATTAGTAGCATGCAGACAAGAGTCCCTAGCAATTAATCGGCTATGAGTAGCGATATACACACCGAGCACAGAAAGAATCTTCTTAGAGGCACCGGCCTCGTAGGTATCCTGACTCTTTTAAGCAGGATATTCGGTTTTGTGCGTGACATGTTGGTGGCTAGGTTGTTCGGGACTGGCACTTACGCAGACGCATTTTTCGTCGCGTTCAGGATTCCTAACCTCTTGCGTAGTTTTGTAGCCGAAGGCGCGCTTACTTCAGCGTTCGTCCCCGTATTTGCATCTGAACTTAAACACGGTCGTGAGGCAGCTAATAATGCTTTGCGCTCAATTTTGTCTTTGCTGTGCTGGTTCACTCTTCTTCTAACCTTGCTAGGAATCGCGTTTTCGCCACAAATCGTAGCGTTCTTCGCACCGGGATTTCAAGCCGATGCCCAAAAGTTTGGCCTTACAGTTCAACTAACACAGGTAATGATGCCATACATTATGTGCATCAGCGTCATAGCCTTAGTGAACGGCGCGCTCAATAGCCTGCACGTTTATGGGGCGAGTGCAGTCGCACAAATTGTAATGAATCTAGTCTTAATAGCTGGGGCTCTGGCTGCTGCGCTCTTTGATATGCAGGGCGCTGCTCTTGTCCTCTCCGCTTCAGTGCTAATTGGTGGGTTAGCACAGATTATCGCACAGGTCCCAGCGCTAAAGCGGGCTGAGCTGCATCTTGGCTTCAGTCGCAGTATATGGTCGCCGGCATCGAGGTCGGTAGTAAAACTGATGCTCCCAGCCCTACTGGGCGCTACAATATATCAATTTAACATATTCCTTAGCACTCTACTGGCTTCCTGTATTGGAGAAGGCGCGGTTTCTTGGCTTTTCTACGCTGATCGAGTAACCCAACTACCAATAGGAATTTTCACAATATCTTTGGCCAGTGTGTTGTTGCCAAATCTTTCGCGTGCCCATGCCGAGGGAAATACAAGCGCCTTCCAAACTAGCATTATCGACTCACTGCGCTACACGAGCTTCGTGATACTACCTGTATCAACGGTGCTAATTGTGTTGGCTGGGCCGCTGGTAGAAGTACTTTTCCAGCGTGGAGCATTCAACGCTGAATCTACCCAGCAAACCGCTTTAGCAGTCCAAGCATACGCCTTAGGCCTGTGGGCCGTAAGCTGCCACTCGATGCTAGTAAGAGCTTTTATCGCCCAAAAGGATACGGTTACTTCAACTATAGTGGGCTTGATCTCGCTAGTGGTTAGTTTTGCCTCATCACTTCTGCTTATAGGGCCATTGCCTGAGGCGGCAGGTGGCATAAGCGCAATAGTCCGTGAGGCACAATCAGCCCTGGCTTTATTAACACCAACTATGGACCTAGGGCATGCAGGATTAGCGCTTGCTTCAAGCATTGCCTCTTTTGTCTCCTTGATACTTATAGCAACCCTATTATCACGTAGGATTCGTGGGATTAGCTGGGCTGCTTTCTTGGTTCCAACGGCAAAGGTAATTTTTGTTTGCCTTGGAATGGCTGCCTGTATGAGGCTTTGTTTTAGCCTTTCCTCCCCTTACGCCATAGTAGCATTGGCGCTTCCAGTAGGGATTATTTCCTTTAGTCTGCTGGCAAAACTGCTTGGCCTGCAAGAATTTGAGGAAACACTTCGCCTAATTCGCCGAACAATTAGTAAGAGCGTGTAAACATTCCTTGCATAGCTCGAGGCTCTCCCCTGCCTACACCATTACAGTCAAGGTGGTTGGGTGGATCTATAGTCTTGGATTGTTTGATATGGATAGTCCTGCCTTAAAGCTTAGATTATCTGGAATCACCAGTAGTCACATAAGCTTTCTCGAGCTTACTCGCAAACTTGTTCAAACTGCAGATGCTCGCGCCGAGGCGGCCCTAGCAGAGCGTGAGTTAAAAATGCGCCGAAAACTAGCGTTGCGTCTACGCTTGGCACGCGCTAGGTATCGCAGGCACTGCCAGCAGCGAGCCAAATCATTGGCCCTGGCACGAGTAATCGCGCTAAGCGTTGATTTCCAATCTCAACTACAAAAGCAGCAGAAAGGACTTGAATCCGCATGCACTCGCCTGGCCCTGGATATTGCAAGTTCAATTCTTCAGGAGCGCATTAGCGAAGCTAGCGCTGGCTTAGCCAGAAAAATCAGCACAACTATTGCAAAGATTACTCCCAGCAGTGCTCCAGTTCTTTTTGTCGCAGCTTCCCAAGCTGAACGGCTTTGCGCGGACCTAAATACTCAGTGCCAAGTTACGCCGCACCCAGACTTAGAACCTGGCAATGCCATTCTTCGTCTTGATACAGGAGAGATACATTTTAACTGGCAACGAGATTTTGAAGATATTAAGTCCCAGCTCAATTTAGCATTAGATAGGACATGACGAATGCAAGCCGCAAACTTAAGCTTACCAAACTTTGTTGCACCGAGTTTGGATTGTCGCGGGAAAGTAACAGCTCTGCGGGGTCCAACAATCGCAGCTACATTGCCATTTGGAAGCATAGGCGATCAGTGTCTAGTGCATCGAGAGGATGGCACAACTCTTCTCGCGGACATAATCGCCTTTAATGATCGCAGCTTTATTCTCTCACCCCTCGATGAAATCTCTGGAGTCGGAGTTGGGGCTGAAGTGCGCCGCCTAAATGCGACCCCGCATATAATTCTGCCTACGCCAGCCACTGGTCTAGTACTAGACGCCATAGGGAAAACTCTGATCGATCGACCTGCATCACATGCACTAGGCACGCGCGTGCCAATTAAGGCCGTTCCACCCAATGTAATGTTAAGGCACCCCATAACTGAACAGCTAATCACTGGAATTAAGTTAATCGACACCTTCTGTCCGATTGGATATGGGCAGCGGCTGGTAGTTAGCGCACAAGCAGGCCTGGGCAAATCAACTCTACTAGGAATGATGACAAGAACTGCAGCCGTTGATGTGGTTGTGATAGCGCTTGTGGGAGAAAGAGGGAGGGAGGTAGGAGAGTTTCTGCACGAGACATTGGGTGAAGATGGGTTAAAACGGGCTGTTGTGGTGGTTGCCACCAGTGACGAAAGTCCCAGCCGTAGACTGCGCGCACCATTTACAGCCACTGCTATTGCGGAGCATTTTCGCGCACAGGGTAAGCGTGTCCTATTACTAGTAGATTCTCTTACGCGCACCGCGCGCGCCATTCGTGAAATTGGTATTGCTGCTGGAGAGCTCCCAATTCGCCAGGGCTACACTGCCTCTGTCTACTCTGAGCTGCCCCGCCTTCTCGAACGGGCCGGAAATGACGACAAAGGCTCAATTACCGCCTTGTATACTATGCTCGCCACATCGGAGCGGGAGCCAGATACACTTACCGACGAAATGAAGAGTTTAGTAGATGGTCATCTAGTATTAACGCACGAGATGGCTGATTGGGGCGTGCGCCCAGCTATAGATCCCATCAAGTCCCTATCGCGCCTAGAATATCGACTACTTTCTGCTGAACGTCGAAGGATTTCAACAGTTACTCGCAGATTGATTAGGCGCATACAGCGAGACAGAGACATTTTGCTCCTTGGTGGTACTCCTGATAAGGAACTCCAATTAGCGCTTGAACTAGAACCAGCGCTACGCAGCGCGATGACGCAAGAGCTCAATCAAAGTGCAAATCTAGAAAAAGCTTGGAACGAGCTAGAAGCCATTTCAAAATTAGCTTCTAGCGGATCTGTAGATGTTATGAGCGGCACTAGCTAACCTCGATTAGCTGGCGCTCACGCTTAAGGAGTCGATCTACGAGCGTGCGCGCGCCCTCGACCAGACTTCCCCGTAGCGTGCCTTCCTGAACTACAGATATCCGATCTGGCGAGTCGAGCATGCCATACCAACCACTCACCTTTACGACTTCCCCCTTCTCGATACGCCAATATGGAGCGCCTTCTGGGGCTCTCACAAACCTGTTCTCAGAAAGTGGATAAAGCAAATACGGGGAAATCACCGCTTTACCGTCCTGTAACTGTGTAATTAACTGAAGACATGTATCACCCTCTCGAAAGCGCTCACCAACTAGGCCTCTATATACATCAGGGTCTCCAACGCGCGAGGGAAAAGGCGTCGCTGGATGTGGATGAAAGTGCCAATCACCCAAGAACTCTAAGCCCTTTTCGTGCATTTTTGATATGAGTGCTTTGGTTGACTCCTGATCAGGGCTCAAAGTTGGTCGCCCACCCCAGTAGCTTATCTCGATGGCAGCATAACCTATCACATGGGTGACAATCAGTTTATCATCAGCTTGGCGCTGGCCAAATAGCAGCCCTCCCACCTCAGCTGCGCGAGAGGACACATTCAGCCTTAATCGCCTAGCTTCTGTGCGAAAGGCGGGATCGCGCAAAGGGTTCTCCGTTATATTCAGAATCGTGCGAAGTGCCGATTTGGAAATGCCTACATGCACGCGATTGAGTGTCTCGGGAGCTTTGGTAAGATCTAGTTTCGCGTCTTGAGCAGCACCGATCAATTGCACCACCGGAAATTTGCTGGAGTCGAGTACTTTGGCAACTGCAGCGTATCTTTGCACCTTTTCCGGTATCGACAATTCTTGTTCCGAACCATCCAGGTTGCTCAATAAGATAGCTCGCCTTAATTCTTTCGAACTTAGATGCCAAGCTAGATCAGACAGGTAGTCAACATTTTGCAGAAGTACTCTTCTGCAACTTACTAAAGCAGCTTCCCTATACATGCCCTTACTATCAATTTGCGCGCCAAAGGCGGCTAAATGTTGCAACTTGCTGATTAGCTCAGCCTCATCTTTTGGGCGCAGAGCATCGCTAGCTCCCCACAAAGATTGAGCTAAATCTTTTGGTTCGTAAAGTTGGCTGGGGTGCCCTACTAGAATCTTTCCGGGCCCATTAAGCAGGATAGCGGCAAGTTCTCGGCCGATCATCTGCAAACGCGCGCTTTGGGCATTCTCTCTAAACCCTTGAACGCAGGCGATCGCCTCATCCAAGGGCATAAAGGCTCCCGAGGTAACAACATCGGGAAATAAATGTCGGCCCAAATCTTCGGCAGTACGAATAGTTCGTGCAGCATCAATCTGTTTTAAGGCATTATCCCAAAGGGTAAGTGCCTCAAGAACTGGACCAGGCTTTAGATCAAACATTTGCCTGGAGGCTGTTTCGGGTGGGACATCAAGCAGGTCCTCACCGTAGTTTGGAATTCTAACATGTAAATCAGCAATTTGGGCTAGCTCGTTGGGACCAAGACAGGTATCCGCGATAGCAGGACGATCGGTACCAATACTTACCGCTACTCTGACCCCAGTAGAGAATGCAGAACTTAGCCGATCCACAACAACCACAGGCGCAAGGCCTGACACCCACAAACACACCACGTTATTGGTAGATATGGTGAACTTCGTGGAAACTGTGACTATTATATGGAAAAAATCTGAAGTTTTTAGGCTGCGAAGGGAACAGGAGGGGCTGGGGCCGTGCTCATGCGCGAGTTCTTCTGCTAGGGACCTCGCCGATAATGCGATGTGATATGCAACATTATTGCAGTTTTGCGCATAATCTCATTGTTGCGGCGGATGTGGGTATTTGCCTCTGCCTGCAGCAAACTAACGTGTTGTCATATTGAGGTTTTATGCGTAACTATGTTATCCCAACTTTTCTTTTTGGGGCGTTTTTCGCGGGCTTACTTTCTACATCGGCGGCCCATGCGCAAACTGTAGGCGGAAATTTTTATGCTATTCCCCCCTTGGTGGCACCTGAAGTAAATGTAGAAATTGCGGATCAAAGCAATAGCCCAAGTTCCACTGGAGGAATGAGTGATTGGGAGATTTGCGGACTTAACCCAGGCAACTCCGACAACAACGAGTATTCTGCATTTGGGTGCGTCGCCAGCCACGGGGATGTTGATAGTGCATGCGCCACTGCACTTCGGAAGAGAGCATGGGAGCTTAATCAAAGAGGGCTTCCATCAAATTTCGGCACACCCATTTCTGTCTCTATTTCGTTTCTTTCCGCACCGGATGAATGCACGGGCCACGCTATGGATCAGGGATTTATTTGCTGTTACATCATATTCGCAGAGTGATTAATTAGCTCACTCCCCCACTCTTTCCATCAGCGACTTTGTGTGATGGCGGAAATGTTGCGTTTCCAGGCTGCCAATGAGTAAGAACAGCTGCCTAGGCTGCTGAGGGATAAGAACTGCTTGCTATTGGAGCCTTAAAGTCAGGTCGACCAACCCGGTACGAAATGGCTTTTATTCGCTAAGACCGACCCTCAAATTCCATCCTGTGAAGTTAGAAGACCGGTCAAATCAAGCCTGGACATTGGATGGATGCACTACACTTGCATACACGTCCTTTCTAGCTCGCTTTTCAGGCGCCCACAAAGATTCGAAGAAAAAATGAGCCCAGTCTATTGGGAAATAATCTCCCTTCATCGCTACCCCATTTGCAGTTCTTGATATATCCCGACCTAGTATATCCCCTCCATTTGTCACGATACGGTAGGCGAATGAAGCAATGATTAGTTCACTAGCGTTGGCGAGTCGACATCCACACGATTCGACATGTTCCCTCTGCGTAGCGAACGAGAGATTATTGGAACCCGGCAGACGACCTGATACGACTAGGTTCCCATTTTCAGCGGTAAGTATTTCGGTCATATAGTTGGGATCTCTCGAGCTAGACCTGCACCGCATAATGGCAGACTGAAGCTCGGCAGGCTCTCCAATCGGGTAAGCTAACTTATACGCTGCCTCTAAAAAACCTAGGCGACTCACTCCTTCAAGGCGAAATGAAACTTGACTAAACGCACCAGGGCGGTGCAGCCCAAATTGATTGATAAAGACGGCGCGTTCCCTCTCAAAAGTTATAACTTTTGAGGAGTCGGAGGATGGCCCTTCTAGTTGGGATTGCAGAAGTCTCCTTACTCCTTCCAATATCTCCGCAGACGGCTCGCCGTTGAGTTGAGTCAGGACATCTCGCAAGGTAGACTCTAATCTCCCACACCTAACTTCGAGTGAGACTAAATCGTCCCTTGAGGGAGTGGCAGGCCGAGGCTCGGCAGCTGCACTACTATTCGGGCGCGAAGTACTATGTCCGATAGGGCCCAGACCACGATCCATTACTCAGCTTCCTTTTGCTGATCTACCACTAGAAGTTCATGTACTTCTTTAATAACTGCCAATTTATCGGCTTCAGAAAGGCTGTTACAGGTGATGATTCTCTGCAATAAATGGCTAATCTCTGAGATCAGCTTTGCACGTTCAATTGGCATATTCGTTGCCTCCATACGCAAACCCCTCAAACCAACCATCGCTTCACTTTAAATCATAAGGGAGTTGTCGGCTCCAGCCCTGCACCTTCTCGTAGAGCTGATACACGTCGGAGCAAGCCGGTGCCGTCTCAACAGCATAAGCGAAGACAACTTTCGCTATCTCCGGTAAAGTTGAGAGCCTAAGCACTTGGTCGTAAATCTGTCTTTGCCATGCTTCAGTTAGGTCAATTTGGGGAAAGTAGATAGTATAATCACCATACAAAGCATCCCATGCTACTGAAATTTCTATACCGTTCACCGTCTTCCGGTCGCGATATCTACCTTCTTCAGTAGGCCCCTTCTCGCTCGACTGCTCATCAGCGCGCCTTACAGTGACCTCCTCTAGCTCAGACATTGAAATGAGTTTTCCCTCACGAATCGCTACCAGTGCTTCCAGGAATAGCTTGGAATTATATGGCAAGTCGACTGTTCCTGAAGGCCAAGTAAACTGAGTACCGCTGCTAGCCCTACCATCTTGGAATATTAAACGACACGTATTGCGGCCGTTCTCGTAAACGCTTACCACGTGAAAATTCTCGTCGCGCTCGATTAAATACCTTCTTGAACCATCTACTGAGTCAATCATAGCAGCTGCTTGAGGCTCGGTTTCCCGCGGATCTAGGTGCATATCTAAGATTTGCAACCCTTGCTCTGGGGTAATGCTGTTGTCGTTCGCTTGTAAAGCACTCATGGACTCTCCTTGTAACTTACAGATACTTCTCGGCCATTCTGCCGATTCTATGATTTGTGGTAACTGCTGAGACCTTGCTGCGTCATTCACTAGCGCTGCTCGGTTTGTGGTCCGGCTGTCCACGCCGATACATTCAGTATTATGTGGGCAAACACTGCATGTGCAACATGCACATTTGCAATAATGCGCTAGAATTGCGAATGAATCGAAGGCGCTTGGCCCTATAATTCCCACTTTATGCCGTAAATGCGGCCGGTTACCTGAGCCTTCTTTCCCTCAGAGACATCGAGTGAGTTTAATTTGTTGAAAGTAAGAGTTTGTATCTAACTGAATTTGGTTGAGATTACCGAGAGGAGGCAACGCTTAGCGAATACGCGCGAACAGTTGGAGTGGGGT
>JAIBBV010000074.1 GCA_019694465.1 Oligoflexia bacterium | reverse complement strand
TCTATTTTCTGATTATCCAGTAGAGGCTACTGCGATACCTAGAGTGGGTGGGCTGTTGGATCCAAACTTTGAACTAATAGGTGGTATGCGGCCTTCAATGGTTTTGGCCCTGTCTGAGTTTAGGGAACGCACGGCATACTTGGGGCACCTCGGTCTTGATGTATCTGTATTTGAGCATCGACACATCTCGGGGATTTTATCGTCCTTGGAAGAATTGGGTACGACTTGCGGTGTAGAGGAGCGCGCACACCAGGTTCTAGAGGGACTGCGGCGTGAGATGGCAAGCCTACGCCAGCGCTACTCGCGCGGCCCGCAAGTAAGGGTTATGGTTGTGGTTGGAGAGACTTCCTCTGATGGAAAAATGAAGAGCTTCTATTTATCGGGAAGTGATGGATATTACGGCGATGTGCTGGCGCTGGTGGGAGCCAAAAATGTTGTTGAATCGCCGACGGTAGCCTCTCCGACTGTTTCGGGTGAGGGGGTAATTTCCCTCAACCCTGATGTAATCCTCCACATTTTATACCCAAGCCGTGATGCTGAGCAGCGTCGAGCCGAGACATTACGGTTATGGTCAAAGCTCGGGACTGTGCCTGCCGTTCGGGATAAGCGAGTGTATGTATTTGATCAAGATTTTGCGTCAGTTCCCGGGCCTCGTTTTATTAAACTTGCGCGTGCCTTCGCTTCAGCAATTTATGGGGCAAAAGACTAATGGCAAATACCAATCACCAATTGCTAAGCGTGCGCCAATTAAGTGTTAAAAGGGGCGGGCGAAGGGTTGTCGATGATGTCTCTTTTGAGTTGCTGCCGGGCATGCTCATGGCCATCGTTGGTGCCAATGGTGCTGGAAAGAGCTCTCTGTTGAAGGCGCTAGTTGGCATTATTCCCACTAGTGCTGGTGTGGTGGAGTGGGGTGGGGAGCGCATAGATCATCCGCGTAAGCGCGCACAGCGACTGGGTTACGTGCCACAGCTATATTCCTTTCCCGGCGCGACCAGAGTGCGCGAGTTTGTGGCGTCTGGATTATTTCCTGAGCTTGGGCGATTTGGTTCTCTTGTGGACGAAGAGGGCAGAGTGGCTTCGGCGTTGGAGCGTATTGGTTGCTCAAATCTAATAGACCGTTCAGTGGCTGCTCTAAGTGGAGGCGAGGCTCAGCGAGTTTTGTTAGCTGCAGCTTTGGTGCATAGACCTTCAGTTCTACTACTCGATGAGCCTGGGAGTTTCTTAGATCCCAAGCACGATGAAGGGATGTATCGACTACTCAAGGATCTAGCTAAGTCCCAGGGGTGTGGTGTGCTAGTGGTGAGTCACGACGTGAATGCAAGCGTACTTCATTCTGATCAGGTTCTTGCGCTTGGCCAAGGCCGGCAGCAGTACTGCGGGCCAGGTGATGGTTTTATGTGTGCCGAAGTCTTTCGGCGAGTTTTTGATTGCGAACCTGTGTTCGTGAAGCACCCTAGCAGCGGGGTGCAGATGGTGCTCCCCAGGAATTTATGAAACGCGCTCTCTTGTTCCTTTGTGCTATTATTGGGCTCCTCGTTAGTCCCATGCTTGGAGCTCAATCTATTCCATTCGCAGCACTATGGGATTGGTCTGACCCAGTTTCACATCAAATACTCTTCGATATGCGTTTCCCCAGAGTTGTTCTGGCCGCCTTGGCTGGTGCTGCTTTGTCCGCAGGTGGTTTGGTGTTTCAGGGAGTATTTCAGAATCCCTTGGCCTGCCCTTATACGTTAGGGGTTTCGACGGGCGCTGCTTTTGGAGCTGCGCTAGCGTTGCGCGCTGGTAGTCTAGGAATTGCTTCACTCGGGGTTACGTGTTGTTCGTTCCTGGGCGCACTATTTACTGTGACGTTTGTTGCTCTGCTTGGGCGTCGTCAATCTAGTGTGGGTATGTTGCTGGCAGGTGTTGTCGTGAGCTTGTTTTTCTCGAGCTTAATTGTTCTTCTGCAGTATTTAAGTGACTACGAGGGGCTTTTCCGAATCGTACGTTGGTTGATGGGTGGATTGGAAACGGTTGGTTGGGAGGCTTGTGCACAAGTCGCACCATTTGTTGTCGTCGGGCTGGGTATAGTTTTTGTACTTGCGCGAGACCTAGATAATTTAATGTTAGGTGATGAGCTTGCAGCTAGTCGTGGAATTGATGTCTCGACCTCACGAGCGCTCCTTTTTTTGGCAACTTCCGCCATGGTTGGCGGAGTCGTCTCCGTGTGCGGCCCGATTGGGTTCGTCGGAATAATGGTTCCACATATTTGTCGCCTACTAGTGGGGGGCACTAGTAGGGCGCTTTTGTGCTGGAATGTGCTGCTAGGAGCTGGTTTTCTGGCCTTTTGTGATGCTCTTGGGCGTGTCGCCCTTAGTCCCTTTGAGATACCGGTGGGGGTTATCACAGCTCTATTGGGAGGGCCATTTTTCCTCATTTTGCTTCTGCGTCGGCAAGGATGGTAGAAGTAAAGCATGCACTCAGAGGAATCAAAGCTGACTAAAATCGCCAATCCCTCCGCTCCGATTGGGGTGTTTGATAGCGGCTTAGGTGGACTAACTGTACTGCGAGCACTTCGTCAGCGTCTGCCACAAGAGCGTTTCGTATATTTGGGCGACACAGCTCGGACTCCCTATGGCTCAAAAAGTCCGGAGACCATTAGGCGTTATGCTCGCGAGTGCGCTCAATTTTTGCAGCGGTTTGAGGTTAAGCTGTTAGTAGTGGCGTGTAACACGGTGTCGTCTTGGGCGCTTGATGAGCTAACGCAGGAATCGGCGGTGCCCGTTATTGGCACGCTTGATACAGCAGTATCAGCGGTTAAAAACCTAGAGCGAGTCGAACGTGTAGGTATTGTTGGTACTCAGGCTACAATTTCTAGCCATAGCTACGAGCAGCATCTTATCGCAGCCGGAATTCAGGCCAAGTTTTTCCCACAAGCATGTCCGCTATTTGTCCCATTGGTTGAGCAGGGAATGTATGAGGGGGAAATTGTCGAAAAAGTAATCGAGCTTTACTTGGCACCACTCAAGAAGGAAGCCATCGATACGCTTATTCTTGGATGCACTCAC
Source organism: Oligoflexia bacterium (assembly GCA_019694465.1). Classification (GTDB taxonomy): domain Bacteria; phylum Bdellovibrionota_C; class UBA2361; order UBA2361; family JAFLCA01; genus JAIBBV01. Next base: position 8,224 of record JAIBBV010000074.1, on the reverse strand, counting down.
TACCCAATGCTGGCAGGTGCGATTGGTAAGTTTATGGGTGAGCAAGTAAGAATAGTCGAATCTTCAGAGGCAATTGCAGCCGTAGCGAATCAATATATCGGTGTAAGTGCGAAGACCACATTTGATGGGCCAAGTGAGCGTTATTTCGTCACGGACGATGTGGGGCGTTTTAATGCATTGTCATCTTTGTTTCTGGAGGCCCAGCCGGCTCAGCGTGTTACGCTTGAGGCGCTAGCGGGTGATGCCAACCCTTAGCAGGAGCTTTTTGTCGGTGGCTTTTTCTCACCTTACTCAGTTAGGATAGTGCGATATGGAATGGTGGCTTTGGCTTGTCGTTGGATTTTTGCTGCTTGGCGCAGAACTAATTGTGCCAGGTGGTTTATTCCTATTATTTTTTGGATTTGGTGCTGTTGTTGTCGGCCTGCTCTCATTGCTTGGGGTGCTATGGTCTGAGTGGTTGCAATGGCTACTGTTCTCGCTGATCTCAATATCGTCGCTAATACTGCTGCGCGCTAGGCTGATGCAGCACTTTGGCGTCAAAACATCGGCTGCTCCGGATATAGATAGTATGGTGGGGGATATAGCTACGCCGCTTGATTCCATTCCCCCTGGAGCAACCGGGAAGGCTGAACTGCGTGGCAGTGCTTGGAGTGCTCAGAACACGAGCCAGCGCGAGTTAAGTAAGGGGCAGCGTTGCAGAGTCGAACGAGTCGAAGGCTTAACGATTTTCATTTCGCCAATTTAGGAAATGGTGACTTATGGGAGCTTCATTGCTTACAGTAGCATTCTTCTTTTTTATTCTGGCCGTCGTAATAGTTGTTAAGACTGCTGTGGTTGTGCCGCAGCAGAGCGCATATGTAGTCGAGCGTTTCGGTCAGTTCCAAAAGACGCTCGGGGCTGGGCTCCATATCCTCTTTCCGTTCGTGGACGTGATTCGCTACCGCCACTCGCTAAAAGAGCAGGCTGTCGATATTCCAGAGCAGGTCTGTATTACCAAGGATAATGTGCAGGTTGCGGTGGACGGCATTATTTATTTAAAAGTACTAAATGCTGAGCGAGCATCTTACGGCATTGAGAACTATGAGTTCGCCATTCAACAGCTCGCGCAGACTACATTACGCTCGGAAATTGGTAAAATTGATCTTGATCGTACTTTCGAAGAGCGCGCCCATATTAATGCTCAAGTAATTACCGAGCTGGATAAGGCTTCTGAACCATGGGGGTTAAAGGTTCTACGCTATGAAATTAAGAACATTACTCCACCGCATGATGTCTTGGCAGCCATGGAAAAGCAGATGCGCGCAGAACGCGAAAAGCGAGCGCTCATCCTGACATCCGAGGGTGAACGCGATGCAGCAATTAACCGCGCGGAAGGCGAAAAGCAGCAGCTGATAAAGGTATCAGAGGCTAAGAAGGAGCAACAGGTAAACATTGCGCAAGGCGAAGCTGCGGCAATATTGGCTGTTGCTGAAGCTACAGCAGCTGGTTTGCGCCAAGTTGCTTCGGCGGTTCAAGCAGCAGGCGGGGCGGAGGCGATGCAGCTGCGTGTCGCAGAGCAGTACGTGCATCAACTTGGAAATCTTGCCAAGGCGGGAAACACGCTTGTGTTGCCTGCTAATCTTTCTGATGTCGGCTCTATGATCGCGCTGGCTATGAATGCACTGAATAAGAAGGCTTCATAGCTAGTTCAGGGTAACTTAATTCTTACCGGTTGCGCGTCCCCAAGGGTAGGCAATTCTATAATATCTCCTGCTGCCGCTTGGAGCGCACCAAAATTTATATGCTGTGATAGTCCCAATACTATTCCGTTGACTGAAGGAGCCCGGCCATTACTATCTATTAGTCTATATCTGCGCAAATTGGAGCGCGCGTCGTCGCCTATTCTCTCGATCGTCAAATGGACTGGGTCTAAGGCAGCAGCGCTTGGGCCACTAAGTTGGATTTTCCCATCTGCTTTTGGATCGCTAGTTCCAATGCTAACACTTTGCCCTGGCTCCAAGCCCTCCAAAGCTACCTCGATGCGCTGAGCTGAAGAGAGAGTGCGATCTATCTTAGTCGGTAAAAGTCGACCGCTCGGCACTTTTGCTAATGCGCCGAGGAAGGCTTCTGGGGTTTCACCTTCGGGACAAATTAAGGAAAAATAATTTCCGGCACGCAGCGGGACGCTACCATTTGATACCCTTCGAATTCCGTTTTGTGTTATGAGCGCAGTCCCGTTGGTGGATCCGCTATCACTTAACATTAAGTGTCCGTCGCTCCACGCTAGTTTGGCGTGCGCCTTACTGGTGGTTGGTGATTCTAGGCCGTGTGCGCGACCAAGTACTACTTCTGCACTCTCTGAACCTGAGAGAGCTTTTAGCTGTTCGCGAATGCTTACGCCATCTCTAGCCAGAGTTAATATTTGAGTGAGTCTTGGGCTGAATTTATCGACAAAACCGGCGAGGGTATGCCTAGCATTTTGGCCACTTGGTATGGAGATGTCGAAAGCAGATAGGTTTCTGTCTAGTATGCTGGCTGAGATTGCTACGCTATCAGCTAAGTAAGAAAGAGTAGGAAAGATTCTTTTTGAGGTAGCCGCTGTTTGGGCCTTGTCGGGACTGGCGACTAGGTGGTGGTTATCAGTTAAGCCTGCCACGTAGTCCAGAATGGGAACTGCGACTCTATCATTGAAGAAGTGTTCCAGAGCAACCTTGGTCTCACTTAAAATAACTGCACATACGTTGTGCTCTTCGTCTCCACTAAGTATGGTAGCGGGGTTGATCCAGCCCTTGTTCGTGTCCTGTATAATATTTGCCCAGTTGACTAGTGAAGCAGAGTGGAGAGCTACATCATCTCCGAGCAATCTGATATCTCGACTTAGGACTTCTAGGTGCGTTGCTACAAGTTGAGGTGTGTCGGTTGGTAGAATAGCCGCGATCTCCTCAATTTGAGTTCCCAACCCATACACAAGGCCCTGTAGCTGGCTCGCAAATGCGCTCGCTTGCTCGATAGGGTTTTGAGGATTTGATCCACTTGGCGCTACCATATGACTCCATTGTGGATACGCAAGTCCAGGCAGACTAGACCACACATCTTTTTAATCGCTATGACTCAAAATTCGTTAGCCATCGTGCGATCAGGGACTTAGCACTTTGCAGCGTATTCCAATGCTACGCCTGGTAACTTCTGCTTGAGTGAGTTAGGGCAATTTATGGGCTGAAAAATGATATTTAAGAGGAGTGCTGCGCTCTGAAATGTTGGTACTGAACATAAAAATTACTCTTTCAGCTATAGATTCGTTTTGTGGTATGCTGGCCGAAGATGGCTACTGGCCTATATGATTCTTGTGGCTGGTTTATAGGATTTGCTCGCCCAATGCTAAGGCTTGTAATTCAAAGTAGCCATTGTTTTAGATCTCCTTAAGCGCTGGTGTTCCCCCACGCATCTTCTTCGGCAGTATCGGATGCGAGTATGTTGCCATTGGAGCCAAGTAACTCACTAGGTGTCGGGGCCTATAACGCCTCATCCCCACCAGTAGCGCATATATTGTCACCGCCATTCCCGTCACTAGCTCAAATTGCCTCCACCCACGAGCAGAATGCACGAATCACTGACTGGTATCATAGGGTTGATCGGGTAATGACAGAGTATTTGGGCACGCCCGAGGTTCCGAGTTGGGCACGCTTCGCTAAGTGGGCATCCTACAATGCTGGTGAGCAATTGAGGAATATCGAAGAGGGACTGCAAGTATTTCGGGCAATGGAAAACTCATTCCGTTGTGTGCGGGCTGCGATGTGGAATACTCGCGTTAGTGAAGTTGCCACCGCAGTAAAGAGCGCTATCGACTTTTCACGCGAAGTCTTTGACCTGTTTAAGCACGATGGGCTTGTAGGGGAGGCTATCGTCTTAGCTTTGTCGGAAGCGGGGATGAGCGAAAAGGACCGACAAGTCATGTCAGAAAACATTGGTAGGCGTTGTCCAAAGAGTATGCTGATTAGAGCATATATACTTGCCAAGAATTTCCCGCGGCTTGTGCATTCTATTGACGCTATTGCTCAAACTTTAACTGGTATGCACGCCAGTCTGATCGCTGCTAATCGCGCGATCTTTGAGTTTATGGCCCCACGACTATCAGCCTTTCTTGATGCGGCAGCTAAGGGCAGTATTGAGCCAAGTTCGGGAGCTCCTGATATCACCGAAAGATTTTTCTCTCGCGCACTTTCCATGTATGCGCAAGCACGCCAGATGGGTCTGCGTGCGCAGACCCTGCCCTTGGCGGGTATTGACCGTGCGGAGCTGCTGGAGACTCGACGCAATCTTGTGGCTGAGGCAAATCTACTTGCGACATTCGGAGAGCAGCTTTACCGGGCGCAGCCGCAGTTTGATCGTATGGCTGATTTTCTTAAGCGCTCGACGCGCTTCATGCGCATGCATTTTCCTGGCTCAGACATTGCTTTTGGGGCGGGTGCTGCGCCTCGGGATTGGGGGCTTATTTATGATCGAATGGGGGTCGATGTGCGCAAGGCGCCAGCCGACCCGCATGAGTTAAGGCATGACGTCATATTTCCCTTGTGTCGGCGCGACGATCCTCGTTTCTTGGGAACGATCGGTCATTTGCTAACATTGGGTATGGAACGACCTGAGCTAGCGCTTGCGCTAAAGCGCGAGCCGCCACGATTGTTGGACGCATGCCGGCACTGCTAAAGCTGTTCAATGCCTATGTGTCGTGATCTAGCGCCGGTGTCTGCACGAAAGCGGCTAATTTCGGGGATGAGTAATCCTAATCATCCTCATCTGCCGCAGAGTTTTCTCTATTGAATGCAGAGTCATCTAAAAATCTGGCCGCCACGTGCATGCTGCTCAAATCAAGGAAATTGTCGGTCGGAAAATATGGCGCGTGTACTACATGTTGACCGTACTCGGACTTTACTAGGGCAGAAACGATAAATCTCTCTGATAAGGGAGCTGGAGGCTCTGGTACGATACTAATAGTTAGCTCGAAGGACTCGAGTTCGACTTCGTCGTCGTCTTCGATTATTCCCTCATTGGCGAGGTCAAAGATCAGGGCACATCTAACGTGCTGTCCTAAGATTGACTCCCAGGGACGGCTTTCTGCATCAGTTAGCCAGGATGCGAGTGCCTTTTGCGAGACAATGTAGCCGGCGTCGGTAAGAGTAGTAGAGTCAGCTCCCTTGGCGCAGAGTGCTGTGCAGGCCATTTCGAGCGTAGTCGATGGCACGGTTTCAATTCGATCGGAGGCTCGGCAGGCATGACTTGTGTCGCTAAGTTCCCACACAATGCCGACGAATTCTTTTGAGAGGATGCCTTGTTCCATGTCGACTCCTGGAACTAAGTATCTTTCCCTAGTCCCATCATAAAGAGAGAAGACCAGGCGCGCATCGTCGGAGCGGGTAGGATCGTAGACTAAGTAGTGCAGCGCAAGGTCTGCGTTGTTAGTCTGATCCGCTGAGAGACCCTCTTGCAGTTGGTCGAGGAGTTCACTGGCGACACCAGCCAAGGCTGAGCCAGAAAGTTGAGAAGGGGGACTTAGCTCTAGCTCCTGTCCCCAACCGCCTTTAGCTCTTGCTCGCTCAACAAACTTTTGGGCACTTTGATACGGAGAGCTCGTCGCTGGAACATTACGCTTATTGCGAGCAAACAGTAATGTTGATTCCAGGGGAGTGAACTCTGCGTCGGCACTAAGACCAATAACTAGTTCAATTGGGCCGTCCTCCTGGCCCACACTGCGATACGCGACATCAAGGCTCAATCCACAGCCAGCGCTTCGTTCCGCAGTTGGTTCAAGTAGGCTTGAATCATAGCCATGCAAATGGAGAAATTCATGTAATTGGTGTTCTAAAATATTGGCTCGCCCTTGCATGAAGGCAGAAATTTGACCCTCAAGATATTCTGGAGTCATGAAGGGACTGGGCGGTAGAGCTAGAAGACTAGTGTCTTCCCCCGACAGGAAGTGGGCTACAAGAGCAAACCTACTATTGTCAGCAGCTGTCACCCATTTCGATTGTCCTGGGGTACTACCAGGCTGAAGCATGAGGCTTCGCCCATCTGAATCGTGCGCCTCGAAAAGCAGTGTAAAGTCTTTTCGGTCCTCGGCAGTCCAAGTTGAGATTGGAGTAAAGCGTATGCCAGGAGGTGGGTTAAAAGTGCCATGCAGGAGTTGAAGCATCCTATCATAAACAGCGGTATGTGCCGGGGCATCGAGCGCGATAATGGACTCGCCTTCGTCCGGGCAAACTTCCTCGAAGCAGCTGCGTTGTTGGGCGTGGAAGGACCGATTAGCTCCTGTACTTACGCCCTCCTCAAGGATGAACTCTGGTTCACCTGAGCCATCAGGGGGTGGGCCGTCAACTCTTTCCGGGGATACCACTTAAAAACTCCGGCATTACTACAGCAAGTCGCATATATTAAGCCCGCTGTGGGTGCTAATCAACCGAGCTACTTATGGTAAATAACTAGAGAATTTTGGCTGAAGGATCTCAGTGTTATCGGGAATTAGGGTTGGGTGAGCTGGTTTCGGTATCTACAGGCAGAGCTGTTTTTACGGCGCGCTTGATCGTTAGTTGTGTAGGGCTGAGCGCTACTTCGGCTGTGCCAAAGCAGCTCTACATCTAAGCTGTTTTGGCCCATGCGATGACTCGCTAAAAATGCTCCTTGTTGTGAGCTTTCGTCAGAAAGCTGCTGTACCATGCTCGAAGTTTTCTGATTATCTGCGGTCCTCTACTTTGGTGGGTGTCATGTGTAGGTATGTTGTCTGCTTTCGGTGCATTGTTGCGGGCGGCAGGCTTTGCGAGAGTTACGGTTGTGCTTGGCTCGATTGGATTGGAGTGTGCTGTGGCTCGGCAATTGAATGCGGCGGATGGTCCTTCTTCGCAAGCTGCGTTCCAAACAGCATCTAGTGGGCTCCTTGTTCCAGTCGGACCTTGCTTCATAACGTGCGTATAGATCATGGTTGTCTTGAGATTTCGATGTCCTAGTAGCGTTTGGATTGTGCGAATATCTGTTCCATTCTCAAGTAAATGTGTCGCAAAGGAATGGCGAAAAGTGTGGCAGTTTGCTTGTTTTTCAATCTTGGTCGCCTGTAGTACGCGCGCTAGAGAGTCTTGCATAATAGACTCATATAGATGGTGCCGTCTAAAGACACCGGTTCGCGGATCCCTAGATAGTCTGTGGGATGGGAAAAGCCAGAACCATTTCCAAGAGACTGCCGCAGAAGGGTACTTACGCTCAATGGCGTGTGGTAGCGCTACCCCTGGCGCATGGCTAGCGCGATCAATGCTGTAGTACTTTTGTGCTAGTGCCAATTGCTTTTGAAGTGGTTCGTATAATGGCTTTGGTAGCATTACCAGCCTATCTTTTGGGCTTTTGGAATCCCAAATAGCAATTTGTCCGCGCTCGAAATCTATATCTTTGATGCGAAGGCGTAGGCATTCAGCAAGCCGTAGTCCAGAGCCATAAAGCAAGGAGGCGACAAGCCTTTGAGTTTGAGGAAGTTCCTTCAAAATTAGCGCGATTTCTCTGCGAGTAAGTACAACTGGAATGTGTTCCTTTTTGCGAGCCCACTGAATTCCATTTAGCTCATCGAGGCTTCTGCCCAAAAATTCCCTATATAAAAATACCAATGCGTTAAGGGCCTGATTTTGTGTTGCTGGGGCAACGTTTCTATTTACGGCCAGGTCAGTTAAAAAATCTTGAACAGCATCGTTCCCAAGCTCAGATGGATGCCTTTTGTTATGGAATAAAATATATCGCTTTATCCAGCCAATATATGTTTTCTCCGTGACATAGGAGTAGTGAAGCCTGCGCATAGCAGCCCGCACCTGGTCCAGAAATCTTGCCCCTTTGCCTGTGTTTACTGACTTCACAACAGTTAATCGGAATCCTGGATAGCATGTTGCCAACCCTGGATAATAAATATCCCGGGTTGGCCAAGACCCAACTATTTGATCTGTGGGGTTCGCTTAGTTATTAGGGACTTTTGATCAAGGGGGTCGAATTGCTTATGGTGTTGAAATGTATGTCTTTTTCGACAAATATCCCAGCACTACTTATCCAGGGATGAGTTTGAGGGCGACTTTTGGTAAGGTGGATCAATAATATGTTGAACGAATCCGCCTACGGCGGAGGGGAAAGCGGCGAAATAGTAGAGACAATAATGGAAGACTGGTGGAAGCCGGTCATTTTTTTGCTTAGAAGTGAAGAAGTTGAAAAACCCGGCGAACCCGGC
>JAIBBV010000021.1 GCA_019694465.1 Oligoflexia bacterium | reverse complement strand
GTTTGGTGGTAGTGGTCAAGGACGAGTAAAGATCGAGGGTCGTGAGTATACTCCAATTGAGACGCGTCTAATTGGTAAGGTGGTGATGATGGCGCTTGATGTTCTCAAGGACGCCTGGGCTCCAATTCATCCAGTTGATTTCGTATACGTACGTTCAGAGTTCAATCCGCTAGCAATTGCGATCGTTCCTCCAACTGATGTGGTGATCATTGTTACCATTGAAGTTGAGCTTGAGCAGGAAAGTACCACGCTGACACTGTGTACTCCATACTCAACAATTGAGCCGTTGCGCTCGAAGCTAGCTACCGGCTTTCAAAGCACGCGACTTGAAGTTGACTCCGGAGTCGCTCGCCGAATGGAAGTAAATGTTAAGCAAGCGATGACAAATGTTAGCGTGCAGCTAGCTACCGGTACAATTACCACTAAAGAGTTCATGGATCTCAAAATTGGGGATGTTGTCCCACTGCTACAAACTCCGTCTGAAGAAGCGATGATGATGATCGAGGGGACGCCAAAATTTTATGGTTTTGTGGGGAGCTACCGCGGGAACCGAGCGGTTCGGTTAACACGGGAGATTCCGAAGCAGGATCTGATTAATTATCGCAATCGAGAGGAGCAATTGAAAAATGGCCAATGAAGAAACTCCTACGGGCGAAGCGGGAGCAGAGCTTACGCAAGGTCTAGAGCAGGTAGCGCAGGCGGCTGGGCAGGTCGCTGAAGTAACGCGCTCCGCCTCGAGTGGTGGTAATAACCTCGAGTATATTCTTGATGTATCGCTGCAGATTAGCGTTGAAGTCGGTCGTTCAAAGATGACTGTGCAAGACCTGCTGCAACTAGGGCAAGGCTCGGTGGTTGAGCTCCACAAGCTTGCCGGTGAGCCGCTTGATGTATTTATCAATGGCAAACATGTAGCGCGAGGTGAGGCCGTAATTGTTAACGAGAAATTTGGTGTTCGCTTAACAGAAATTATTTCTCCACAGGCACGCATTGAGAGCTTAGCATGAAGTATTTTGTATGCTGTCTGACTTGTCTACTCTTGGCACTGCCAGCACGGGCGGAAGAGACAAGCACGCTCTCAAATGCTGAACAAAAGCTGGCCCGTACTCGCCAAATGGTGCAGGAACAGGGTGAAGGCCTGCGCCCGGCAGCGTGGAAACCTGGCTTGGCCCCGGAACAAGATTCGATTGGCACCGCTGCATTCAAGATGGTTAAGGGATTGGGGCTATGCATAGGTGCTTTGCTGATAGCGTTGCATTTATACCGACGTAAACACCCCAGCTCGGCCGCGGCAGTGGGCCGACAATTGCGCATAATTGAGCGCCTACCGATTAATACTAAAACGTCACTGGTAATGGCTGAAATAGCTGGTAAGCGCGTGGTGTTGGCGGTTGGAGCGGACCGCGTTAGTACAGTCGTACATGACGTTGATGCGCCCAGCAGCGAAGAAATGATCGAATTGCCTATGGAGTACGTATGCGCAGAAGAGCCGCAACGATCTGTTGCTTAACTATTGGGGCGCTTGCTTGTGCTAGCTCGGCTTGGGCTGAAGCTGACGTTTCAGCGCTACCATCCCTAGCGATAAATATAGGCGGCTCATCGTTGTCCTCAGACGGATCAGTATCGGCTACGCTAAAGCTACTTATCCTTCTAACAATACTGTCATTTGTACCGGCTATGATTCTTACGATGACATGCTTTACGCGCATAGCTGTGGTGCTGGGCATGACTCGTACGGCGCTTGGCACGCAAAGTATGCCACCTAATATGGTTATTACTGGTCTGGCCCTGTTTCTGACCATGGCAATTATGAATCCAATCTTCGGGCAAATGTACGATCAAGGAATAAAGCCATTCCTGGATGGGCAAATGGAAGAAAAGGAGGCTATGACAAAGATGTTCTCGCCTCTTAAGACATTTCTTGTTAGGCATGCCCGTGAAAAGGATCTGGCTCTATTCTTGGACATAACAAAAAGTGAGGCGCCCGCAGATGTCGCAGATGTCCCGCTGCAAGTGGCCGTGCCGGCCTTTGTGCTGAGTGAGCTAAATTTGGCTTTCCAAATCGGATTCTTGATTGCATTGCCATTCCTGGTGTTGGACATGGTGGTTTCTTCGGTCCTGACATCCATGAGTATGATCACTCTACCACCAGTTGTAATTTCACTGCCGTTGAAGTTGATGCTGTTTGTGTTAGTCGACGGATGGCATCTAATTATCGGTTCGTTGGTAGCTACCTATCATGTGTAACAAGAGGGCAGCATGGGAGTAGATGACTATATTCGCTTGGGTCAGGTAAGCATCCAGACCGCTATTATGGTGTCTGCACCAGTGTTGCTTTTCGGACTTGCAGCCGGTTTGTTAGTAAGTATTTTTCAAGCCGCCACTCAAATTAATGACGCAGCCTTGGCCTTTATCCCCAAGATTGGAGCGGCAGTAGTAGGCTTGGTGCTGTTTGGTCACTTTATGATCACGCAGATATCTGGTTTCACCACTTGGGTCTACCAACAAATACCATCCCTTTCCCCGTAGAGCAGAAATGAAATGCTATGGACCCGGTAGCGCTCCTTACATTCTCCGGTAGCGTAATTGATCATCTGGATGTGATCTGGACCTTTACGCTGCTATGCGCGCGATACTTCGCATTTTTTACGCTCGTGCCAGGTATCGGCATGGGTGAGCGCGGAATGATGGTACGTTCCCCAGCTATCATTATTTTAGCCGCAACGTCGTTGTCCATGAGAGCTTTGGCAGCTGTGCCCCAGGACATAGGGATGATGTTTGCTAGTCTGGTCTCCGAGTATATCTTAGGAGCATTACTGGGACTAATCCCAATGCTGCTGATCGCTGGAGTGCAAATGGCGATGCAGCTGGCTAGCACCAGTATGGGAATCGGTGTTGGAAACCTAGTCGATCCCACACTGGGCATGCCCAGTTCGGATTTATCGCGCATTATTGGTGATATTAGTATCGTTTTGTTCCTTCTGCTGGGTGGACATCATGTGATGCTTTACGCTGCTTCCGGCTTGGGGGGAGAGGTAATACCAGGCACGTTTTGGTTGGGCGAGGGGTCCCTACAGCACCTCCTAAATCGAAGCGCCCACGTCTTCGAAATTGGATTCATTTTGTCGGTCCCGGTGATTGTGGCACTGTTGCTGACTCAGTTTGTGCTTGGACTTGTGACCAAAGCTGTTCCTACCGTCAATATTTTTATTGTGAGCTTTCCATTAACTATTGGGATTGGTTTGGTGCTGGCGGTTCTTGCGATGCCAGACTTTATAGATATTGTTTCACACGAATTTACTAGTCTTGAATCCTCCGCAGCTGTGTTCCTGCAGGATATGCGACATATTCCATAACGAGTGTTTCGCTAGCGCTGTCACGCTTTTGACATTCGATCCGGATGTTTGTCTCTTTCGGGGAGACTACTCTCGTGGAATCAATGAGTTAGCTTTGAATTTTCGGGCACGGCTCTTGCTCATATTGAACGCGGAGAGAGATCTATTCGTGTCTCTGCGAAGGCATGGCTGAATTTTCAACACCAGAAGAACGCACAGAGGAGCCTACCGACCGGCGCATGGGGCAGCTGCGCAAGGAAGGGAGTATTCACTTTTCGAGTGAAGTTGCTCAGGTGTTGTCGATGATTACCGGCTTTCTTGTACTTAAGTACATATGCGCGGGGATGTTTGAGAATTTAAAAATAATTTTAATTAAGTCCTATACCCTGATTGGCTCGCGCGAGAACTTTACGCCAGAAAGTCTGCGAGCAGGCTTTGTTTCGCTAGTGACTCTGATGGTACCGGATATGTTGATCCTAGCTGGATCAATCGCGGTAGTGGCTAGCTTCGCTGTGCTCTATCAGACAAAGTTCAACATCAAGGAACGCAAGATAGACTTTAAAGCTTTCCACCTTAACCCACTGCAGGGTATTAAGCGTATCTTTTCGATTCAGGGGGTAATTACTACCCTCAAGGCGATTGTAAAACTTGCGATTATCCTCCCCATTGGCTACTTCGCCCTCAAGCGCTTTGCACCAACTATGATAGAGCTGGTGCACTTTAGCATTAGCGATACTCTAGCTTTTACCTCGGATGCAATGTCGACCATCTTTTGGAGGATTGCCTATGTGCTAATGGTGATTGCCGCATTTGATTATTTCTGGGGCAAACATCAATGGTTGAAACAGAACCGCATGACCAAAGCTGAAGTAAAAGATGAGCGTAAGTCGATCGAAGGTGACGAGGCGACACGCCGCAAGATTCAAGCTAAAGGTATTCAACGTATTCTTCAGCGCTTGAAGAGTGCTGTTCCCAAAGCTGATGTGGTTGTAACCAATCCGACCCACTACTCAGTCGCCTTAAAATATGATCGCAATACCATGACTGCGCCAACTGTAGTGGCAAAGGGGAAGGGGCACATGGCGCTTCGGATTAGGCAAATTGCTAAGGAACATGGGGTGCCAGTTCTTGAGCGCAAGCCGCTAGCGCGAGCGCTATTCTCGTCAACTGAGGTTGGTTCTCAAATTCCACGTGAACTCTTCCGTGCGGTTGCTGAAGTATTGGCTTATGTCTACAGATTGCGTGGGCGGAATAGTGCGCAACAGCAGGTGGCTAGATGAAATCTGAGAAGAAGAAAAAATCGACGCTGCCTCCGTGGGTACACATGGTTATTCCGCTAGCGTTGATCTGCATTCTATCAATCTTGCTATTCCCACTGCCAACTCCAGTATTGGATGTTTGCTTAGCGCTTAATATCACCATTTCACTGGTGATTATGTTCGTTTCTCTGTACATGGATCGCCCGCTTGACTTCTCGTCATTCCCGGCGGTCTTGCTCGTAACTACCCTGTTCCGGCTCGGATTGAACGTTGCATCAACGCGCCTAATTTTGCTCAACGGTGGAGACGGGCTAAATGCAGCCGGAGCTATCATTCAAGCCTTCGGTCAATTCGTAGTGGGCGGTAACTACGTAGTCGGCGCAGTTATGTTCCTGGCAATTTCAATTGTTAACTTAAAAGTTATCACTAAAGGTTCAAGTCGTATCGCCGAAGTTGCGGCCCGATTCACGTTGGATGCCATGCCCGGTAAGCAAATGGCGATTGACTCGGATCTCAATACAGGGCTCATCAACGAGGAAGAAGCTAAGGAGCGTCGTAAAGATCTATCACGTGAGGCTGAATTCTACGGCGCTATGGACGGTGCTGCTAAATTCGTAGCCGGAGATGCGGTTGCCGGCATGTTCATCACCATGATCAATATCGTCGGTGGTTTCTTTATCGGTATGGTCCAGCACAACATGGACTGGAAGAGCTCTGCCGCTACATACATGATCTTAACTATTGGTGACGGCCTTGTTAGCCAAATCCCGTCGATTATTATCTCCACTGCCTCGGGTTTGATTGTTGCACGCGCTGCCTCTGGTGAGGATTTGGGTACGGAAGTTGTCGGCCAACTTGGCACATCGTCGAGGCCGTTGTTCATTGCCTCTGCTGTATGTATGGGCTTCTCGCTTGTGCCCGGATTGCCATTTTTACCCTTTGTTGCATTGGGTGCATTCACAGGTAGTTTGGCAATGATCCGTAGTCGCAATACGCCGCCCAGCAAGGAGCAGCTTGCCGAGGAGGAGAAAAAGCAGAAAGAGGCCGAGAACAAGCCCAAGCCTGGCAGTAAGGAAGAAGTCACCAGCTTGCTTGGGATTGACACGCTCGAGTTGGAAATTGGGTATGAGCTTGTTGCGCTTGTGGAAGGTGGAGATTTGGTTGAGCGAATTCGCTCGCTGCGGCGCCAATTCGCTGTCGATTATGGATTTATCGTACCGCCCATACATATTCGCGACAATGTGCGCCTTAAGTCAGCTCAATATAGACTACTGCTACGTGGAGCTGTGTTAGGTGGCGGAGAACTAAAATCACATCATCTACTGGCCATGGATCCTGGCAGCGTAAGCGCGACGATCAACGGCATTCCAACCAAGGAGCCTGCATTTGGTCTCGATGCAATCTGGATCCCGGATGGAGAAAAGGAGCGTGCGCAGTTCTCTGGCTACACTGTAGTTGACCTACCAACAGTAATTGTCACCCACTTGACTGAATTGGTCCGTGCCAACATGAACGAGATGTTGGGCCGTCAAGAGGTACAGCACTTGCTTGATAACCTACATAAGGACCATCCAAAGGTTGTCGACGAGTTGGTGCCATCTTTATTGACGCTCGGACAAGTGCAGCAAGTTTTACAGCAACTTTTGCGTGAGCAAATCAGCATTCGCGATCTACGCACAATTCTTGAGGCAATGGCCGATTGGGCACCAACAATCAAGCATCCTGAAAAGTTAGCGGAATATGTGCGTAGGAGATTGTCACGTTCAATTACAGCGCGCTTTTTGACTAGCGAAGGCACACTGCCGCTGACTAGCCTGAATGTTGGACTGGAGCGAGCGTTGAGTGAGGCGATCCAACAAACAGACGAAGGCTCATACTTAGCGCTAGAGCCAAGCCAGGCCCAATTGCTGATAAACCGGCTTGCCAAATTGGCAGAGAAGTTCTCGGAAGCTGGGCATACTCCGCTGCTATTAGCTCCTAGTCATCTAAGAGCTGCGTTAGCCAGGTTCGTTGAGAGATTTGTGCCAGGATATTGTGTCATCAGTCATCAAGAGATTGCACCAAACACGCGGGTGCAATCGCTGGGTGTGCTGGCGATTGAGTAGGTTTTGATAGGAGCAGTTCATGCTGCAGGATTTATTAGTTGGTCAGCGCCTTCATCCCAAGGTGATAGCGCGGATGATGTGTGGTGTTTCCTTTGAGGAAGAGGCTTCTAAGCCAGCAGAACGAGTAGTCGCAGGTCGGCTAAGCGATTTGCTGCGCTTTGATGCACGGATTTCAGCGAAGCGCCGGATTCTAGAGTTCGTTGGGCCAAATGGAGCAGGCAAGACCACACTGATCGCTAAATTAGCGTCGCGGCTTAAGGAGGCTTTCAACCTACGTGTTGCAATGGTCGGAGTGGAATCTCGTAATCTAGCACAGGGTTTTCATCTTGGAACATTCGGATCTTTAACCGGGATCGCGTTTCATGCAGTGGAGCGGGCCGATTACATGCGTGGTACGCCTGCCTATCGACGAATGCTAACGGCCTGTGATGAGGCAGATGTTGTGCTGATTGATTCTGATGGTCGGACAGCTGTGCCAGATGTTCGGCGTGAGGAGACTGAAAGTATAATGGTTTTGCCAGCGCCGTGGCGTAGTGACGAGTTAGTTGAAACGATGAAACGCTATGAGAGCACTGGGTACTCGCGTCTGGCAGTATCAAAGCTTGACTGTTGCGGTTTTGCAGGGCCACTGATCGATGCGCTCCTAAGTGTAGACAAGCCATTGGCATTTTTCTCGTGTGGCCCGCGTGTGCCTCAGGATCTAGAGCCAGCATCGGCACGTCGTTTGGGACGCATGCTAACACAAGTTTTGCATTAGGTGATTTTGATATTTGGAGCCAACATGACGACAGTTGATGACAATATGAACGTAGCTACCTCCAGTCCAGATCGTTCTGGGAGGATGGTGCCGCGTGTGCGTACTTCGCCAGGAGTGACGCGAGTGATGAGCTTTACTAGTGGCAAAGGTGGGGCGGGTAAGACCCAAACCGTTGTTAATATCGGGACGGCTTTGGCTAGGGCTGGGCGAAAGGTCTTAATTCTGGATGCTGACCTAGGTTTGGCTAATGTAGATGTTCTGCTGGGGCTGCGCCCGGAGATCACCATTTTCGATGTCCTACAGGGAAGGGCCAGTCTTGAGGAGGTAATGCTGGACGGGCCTAATGGGGTATCCGTAATTCCCGCAGCCAGTGGAATTGAGCAACTTTCTCGCCTTACCACCGCCCAGCGGCAGCGTTTGATGCATGAAATTGAGAATATTGCCTATGATTTCGACTACTTATTGATAGACACCGGCGCTGGAATAGGTGCTGACGTAATGCATTTCAATTGTGCCTCTCAGGAGATTATCTGCATCGTAAATCCTGAGCCGACATCACTGACCGATGCTTATGCATTGATCAAAGTCCTTTCAAGTACTTACGGTGAACGGTCGATTTCTATACTGGTGAACAACGTGCGGTCGGATGAGCGCAGCGCTGAACAAGAGGCCCTAAGTGCGTACAGGCGCTTATCTCAGGCTGTAGGTAGGTTTCTCCAGGTAGATCTGAAATATCTCGGATTCATTCCGTCCGATGTTGCGGTGCTTGAGGCGATTCGCCGGCAGCGTGCATTGATGGAGGTTTATCCAAGCAGCCCAGCCGGACTGGCTACGGCCGCAGTGGCTAAGAGGTTGGATTCCGAGTTCGGTGCGCAGCGGGTGAAGGGAGGAATGCAGTTCTTCTTTCAGCAGCTTTTGGAGATGAACGACAATGGCTGATGCAGGACAAAAGAAGCTCAGCAAGAAGGTGTCATTCGCCGGCATTCACAAGCTGGTTGCTGGCACTTCCTTGATTGCGTTTCTAGTAATCATCGGCGGCGGAGTAATGGCGCGAGCGAGTGTCTTTTCGATAGCATTTCGCGCCTTCATAGCTATTTTTGTGATCGGAGTGGTCAGCAGAGTACTGATACGTATTCTGGCTTCATACGAGGAGATGAACAGTGGCAAAGCCTAAGCGCTCAGCAGTTGAAGCCTATCGCAATGTAGACGAGTTTCAGAAAGAGGAGCTCATCAAGAGTTACCTGCCTCTGGTTAAGAAGGTGGTGCATAGACTCTCTGGCCGTCTACCCAAAGACGTTGATATCCGCGAGATGTTAAATTCCGGAATTATCGGTCTGGTGGATGCGCTTGAGAAGTACGATCCACGTCATGAAACAAATTTTTCCACCTACGCTCAGTTCCGTATTCGCGGTGCAATTTTGGATAGCTTTCGATCGCAGGACTGGTTGCCGCGCTCGTTGCGTTTCAAGTCGCACAAAATTGAAGGCGCCTATCACCGCATCGAGCAGAAGTTGGGACGGCCAGCAACTGATGAGGAAGTAGCCAAGGATTTGGGAATTGAGGTTGAAGAGCTACAGAAGCTGTTGGGTGAAGTTGGCAGCATAGTTATGTTGAGCTTTGAGGAGCTTGGCTTCGGGCATGGAGAGGAGCGCTTCCAGGCTGAGGAATGGCTTGCTAGTAAGGCCCAAGATCCTCTGCACAAGCTGTTGAGTGGTGAAAAAGTGGGCCTAATTGCGCGAGCCCTAGACCGTTTACCGGAGAAGGAGCGTTTGGTTATTAGCTTGTATTTCTATGAAGAGCTGAATTTGAAGGAAATTGGCGAGATATTGGGAGTCACCGAGTCTCGCGCTTCTCAAATTCGCTCACGCGCACTTATTCGACTCAAAAACTATCTGAAGAAGGCGGTGCAGTAGGCGATTCTGTATCGCAGGCCGCTCGCTAATTATGGAGCAAGCGAACGCTCGAAAACCGGATCAAATCCTCCTGCTAGATGGCAGTGCAGACGATTTGAAGCTGGAGCGGGATATTGTGGCACGTCAGTTGCCGGAAGCTCTGATCACACCTGTTGGTTCGATCGAAAAGTACTGGGAAATTATTGCTGCGCAAGATTTTGATTTGGTCGTTATTGACCAGGAACTAGCGCCGCGTGGCGCAACGGAGTTGATCCAGGAGCTTAAACTAAAGGATAGCGAGCCTGGAGTGTTGGTGGTTTCGCGTTGTTCTGATCCGCGTCTTGTAGCTGAGCTGTACAACTCAGGCTGTCACAAGTGTATTGTCAAAGAGGGGCGTTGGATTGAGGAGCTTGGGCCAGCTGTGCGGCATCTTTTGCGTTTGCGCAGATTGGAGGAAGAGAATCGACGCTTGGTGGCCAAGCTTACCGAGGCCAACATGATGTTGCAGGAAAAGAATCGTCGCCTCGATGAATTTAGCGCCACGATAGCCCACGATATTCGCGGACCGCTGGGCGGAATCAGCATGAAAATAGAGTATCTGCTAGAAGTGTATGATAGTGCGTTTGATGCCCGATGTAGAGATTTGTTGGGTGGTACGTTGCGGTCTACGCGCAGGCTGATGCAACTGGTGCAGTCGATGTACTCGTATGCGAAGCTTGGTGCGAAGGCTAATCGAATGGAGGATCTGAAGCTAGGTCAGTTGGTAGAGGAAGTGATAGCTGATATGCATTTTAGCGAATCGCTGCATATTAGGATTGGGGTGGGGGAGTTGCCTAAGATCTGGGGTAGTCCCGACTTGTTGCGTCGGCTTTTCATCAATTTGTTGTCAAATGCGGTGAAGTATAACGATAAGAAAGAGATTGTAGTGAATGTGGGAATGCGGCGAGTAATTAGTCGCAGTATTGGTGAATTTGCGGAGATATTTGTTGAGGATAATGGGCCGGGGATTCCGGCGGAGGAGATAAAGAACATATTTTCGATGTTTACGCGTGGGTCAAATAATCCGAATCAGGCGGAGGGGGCTGGGATTGGTTTGGCGGTGGTGCAGCGTATTGCGGAGCTGCATTATGGTAATGTGCATGTAGAGTCGGAGCCAGGGAATGGCACTCGTTTTGTAGTAGCCTTGCCTCTGGAGCGATTGGACTTTGTTGTTGGGTAGCCCGCTATACTCTCAGAGACAGCGCTAGGTGGCAGATTAAAATCAGATCGGCAGCGCTCGTAAGAGTATTCAACTGCTAAAAATATCACACAAATTGGCAATACAACCACCGCTCGGTGGTCACAGTTAACTAAGTCCAATAAAATTGATCAGGAGTTGTGATGAATTATTACACGACATTCTCTCTGATTCTCTGACTCAGACCCGATATAGAATTTCCCGATCGCATGTGCAAGTAAATGCTGGTGGCTTATAGGTCCCAGGAGGGAATTGGATAGTTAAATCACCAGCCCGGTAGCGTTCCGAAGATATTCTGTATTCAAAGTAAATGGAAAAGTACCAGGCCTTGGCTTGAGCGCGTCTTTGATTGTCTTTTGAAAGGACGCGTGGGCGGTGGCTTTTAATCGTGCTAGTTTTGCTTTGAATTGGCCTTGAGCCGGGGACGATCAGTCTAAGTTTTGCATTGCCAACACAGGGCCGTTGTTTTCGTTTGATGATGATGTCGGCAGTGCGGCGGCACAGTTTCTTTCGCATGCAATTCTCATATTCCGTGGCACTATAGTCTTCATAGCCCGGTAGGCGGGCAAAGCTAAGCTCGATTGTTTCTGTAAAGTCGCTAACCTTAGCTTTTGCGTCCCATCGGAGTGCATCGTGGTATTCCTTCCAACGGACAACCTCGAATTTACGGATTCTTCCAGTAATTGCATCTTCAAAGCAGTTATAAGCAGGATAATCATAAATGCTGTCGACTAGTCCATCTTGTACAGGTTGGAGCACTGTGTAGAAAAACTGTTCCTCAATGTCCTCGGCATGTGGGAGGTATTCGGCAGAGTACCTGCGTGCCCAGAATTTTCCTTGTGGATGCGACTTTTGATATCTTGGTACAGTTCTAGCGATAGATGAGTTAAGATCGCGCATGAAATGTGCCCGATTCCCCTTCGGGAACAGTGCTGGAAACTGTATGTGATTACCCTCTATGGCAAAGGCGTAGAGCTTCACGCCATAGCGCCTTACATATTTCGCGAGATAGCCAAGGACTGCTTGTTCCAGTCCATTACTATTCACAAACCATAACTCGGAGCATCTAGTGCGAGTGGTTTGAAATGTCGCCACATTAGTCGTTTCTATACGCGGGTGGTAGCTCATAGACTCCTAATCGCCCCCTTCGTCGAGCGGTCAAAATCAGTCAAGAAATGTATCGCCATCTGTCAGTGAGTGTTGCCGTCGCGCGGTCTCTGAGAAGAGAGTCCGCAAGGTTGCCGTCGCGCAGTCTCTGAGAAGAGAGTCCGCAAGAAGAGAGTCCGCAAGAGCGGGGGTGGTCGGGTAAAGTAGGTAATGGTTCCAATGTGACTGCAATTGGTTAAGTGCCTAGAATTGTTAGATCTAAGAAATTGGCATAGCGATTGCTCATTGGGTTATTTACCCAAGTATGCAGGTTTGGGTTTGGTTCCCGGGAAGCAGTATGAAGTTTTTAGTCCGTATCGCAGTCTTTGTCCTATTCGGCACAGCCAGTCAGGCCTTTGCCGACATACCCCTCGCAACTCTCGCTAAAGATAAGACATTTGTCTGCGCCTTGAGTAGCCCCGCCCCGGTCCTACGCCGTTTGTCAGCTCAACAGGAAATTGTAAAAACCTATAGCGGAACCAGTCTTCGCTCCTACGAACAGGCCCTAAAGAAAAAGCGCGATCAATATCGCAAACTTACCACGTCCTACAAACTTCTTAGTCGCTCACACCCCAATGACCGCCGCGCTCATGCGCGCTATGTCAGCTACTCAGAAAAGAGCTCCCTTTACTCACAACGGGTCAAGTTTGTGGATTCATGCTATCATAACAATTTGGAGCCCGACCCAATTAATGACAATTCAGGATTTAGCCCCTCTCACGATGATAACGATCTAACTCCAACTGCCACTTATACTCCAACCCAATCCCCCACAAGCACTCCAACTCCAAGCGGTAGTCCATCTCCAACCCCGACACCAACAAGAACCAACACCCCAGGGCCTTCACCAACTCCTACACGCACCCCCACCAGAACTCCAACGCCAACAGCGACCCCAACAAGTAGTGCTACAAAAACACCAACGCCTACCCCGACAGGCACAATTTCGCCGCCTCAAATTAACATGACCCTCACAAATACATCGGCAATTGCCTACCCCTCAAACGCAATAATCCGCGTGAGCGTGATAGCTGACCGCGACGACTTCTTCGGGCAGTCCATGCGAATTGAGGAAAACGGTGTACGCAAGGATACTCAAGTCAGCGTCTTGGCCACTTGGCCTGACCAGGGAAAGCTGGATAATGGCTCTACTCTTCATGCCATCTTAAGTTACCGCACAAGTGGTATAACAGCAGGTGTGTCATCATCCATAGTAATTAAACCTGAAGCACAGGCACCATCGAGCGCTTTCTCTCTGCCCGCAGGGCTTGAAGATCGAATCGCATTTAATTTTAGCCTTACCGATAATAACGGTGAGACCTGGACAGTCGATTTCTCCAAAGCAGATGCAAAAGCGTTGGTTGATGAAGCTGTGGCAGGTGGTAGCCGATGTAATATAGTTGGTGGGTCTTTCGGTGCCTTTACCCGTGACTGCGAGCAAATTTTCGTTCCCACAAATTCAACAGGTGTCCCGCACAAGACACTTCTGATTATTCCGTTCTTTGAGTTCAACTCAGGGAGCAACACAGCACGAGTCTTCTTTCGCGTTGAGAACACAGCCAAAGCCGCGAAAAGCGACCTGGCTAACGCAAACTTCAGCACACTCAGCATTAACATAGGGCAGGGGAGCTTTTTGCAAACATACTCACTTTCTAATCGAGTATTTCCATACGGCACTCGCTTCGTAAAATTGTTCATGATTGATACCGAATGGCCTATGCTTTTGCCGCAGTACGACGCCACACATTCGTATGAGCTAGCCAATCGTGGCCTATTCCCACCTCTATTTTATGAGACGCGTATAACCGAAAGCGAAGCCTCGAAGTGGGTTACAAATCTACTGAAGGGCTCAAATTACGGAGACATCAGTGCAACTGAGCACCTAGGAATTCCTTTCGACAATGGAGTGCTCTATGACGCCATGGGAGGAACTGGTGAGCGACAGGACATCGGGCCATTCACAAAAGTAGCGGCCTTACTGCTCAACGGCTCCGGTGCAACTGGAATCTTAGCCGCCAATTCAGAATTGAATAGCTTAGGAGTATTCGATATCCACTACCGCGATTCATCCGGTGAATTGGGAGTGAAGCATTCCGATCCGTGGTTTAGTAGCGCTGAGATGAAATCTGACCACACTTACGGCACACCAAATACCGCCCACATGCCAAATGCTGCAACCGCATCCTACATGATGTTTGGGGATAAGCCCTTCCTAGAGGAACTAGTAGTGCGAGCAACCTATGACCTAGAGCAGCGCTATCAGCAAGATTTTAAGTATGATCGCGAATGCGCCTGGGGTGTGCGCGACGTGCAACTAGCTGCAGCTCTTATGCCAGATTATCATCCGCTCAAGGACTACATGTTAACTTGGGTTGCAAATACCCAGAGTGATCTAACTAACCCCGCTAACTACATGAGCAGTTCACCGATTGGTAACTTACAGGAAGGGACACCATTCCCTTCAGGGCGAAAGTATTGGCCCATTGCAACGATTGAGAGCCAATGGCAGGCAATTTGGGCTGTTTTGACAATCGCGCGTGGTGAGCAGTTGCACAATTTTGAAGGCCTGAGTGTCTTCCGTCACCACTGGAAGCGTTACCTTGAGTACTTCACAAAAATTGTAACTTGGAGTGGCCCATACGGAGTTGTAGAGAATAACTGTATTGACAACTTTACTTGCCCAATCATGGACTACAGCGTTCCGACTATGCTTTACACAGGCATACCCGATGGTAAAGGTGGATGGGCAGAAACTAAAGGGTCACGCGTAGAGATCGCTAATATTGCAGAGGCAATTTACCGTAAGCGCGTAAGTACAGATTTCGAATTTGATCCTGGAAAGGCCCCAACACAGTGCCCACAAGGAGGCTGTGCCCCTGATAATTGGTTCCCTCTAGCTGGCAAGGATTGGGTGCCTGTAGCAAATAATGATTATTACCGTTACGGTGGTATCGCAGGCACATGTTATTACGCGCGGCTACATCAACTTCAGCAAGCTGATCAGGTCTGCGATATATATGATGCGCGAGCACAATACCAATATGATACCCAAACTAGCGATCCAATCGGCATGCGCGTTCGTGGCAGTTTGCCATAGGCTTAACTCTAAGGATTAAGCAGCCCGCCACCAGCCGTGTCCCATTGAAATGTCTTTCCGCTCCCTTGAGGGTGTGTGGCGCTACCAGTAAAATCAGTGTTGCCTGCTTGAATCGCTAGAGTTACCCCATTGCTCAACACCCGTATTCCTGGAAGGACAGTACAGCTTTGATTCGCGCACGAGAGGTACTTTTCAAAATCCAGAAAATAAGCCTCTTCCGCTAAAGCGACCGAACGCAAATCGCTTAGGGCGCGTAAATCAAAAGCACGCTGACGGTAAGCAGTGTACTGTGGAAGCGCTATAGCACTCATGATGCTCACTATCGTTAAGACCACTAATAGTTCGAGTAGGGTAAATCCAGCCGCTTGAGTGGATTTAATGCGCATTGCCATAATGACTTTCCTTCAATTCAAGTGTGAATTTATCGGAAAGTTTCTTCCGGTGTTGCCTCAGCGCTGGAGGTAAAATAGGGATCCCAGTAAGTCTGACTGCCGCCCGTGGAAGCTATAGCTTTACAATTTGCACGTGGCGATGGCACTTGGCGCAAATGTCACGCAGCGGCCAGCGATCGGCTGTGGCAGCAACGTCAAAGTCTGCTGCACAGAAAGGACAAGTTCCTTGCCCGCCCAAAACGCGAGAACTCTGCTTCATGTAAAGTGGCTGCACAATAAGGCCAGCCAAAAAAAGAATTGGCACTAGTATAAAATGTAGAATCGGGATAAATAAGCACACTAGCGCTATCCCCCAGCAGGCGCCCATGGCTTTTAAGCTTCTTGCTAGACGTTGACGTGGAGTCCAACTCTGTAAGTTAACCACTCCCTGTGTCCTGTTTGAGCCGCCAATGAGCTCGACTTGGTAAGCGTAAATGCCTGATAAATTGGGAGTGGAAGATTTCATACCAATCTAATAGCTTGTTTTGCATTAGTGTACAACTTGCGCTGATTGCTCATTGCGAAAATGAAAAAAGCTATTGAAAGTGCTACTGATATGCAACGCCAAGCCCAGCTGCAAGCAAATATATGGCGCGCCTATGCGCTGCGCACAATGCAGTTTTTCTGGTTTTCTATTCCCACCTACGCGATCTTTTTAGGCAGCTATGGCTTGGGGTTTGCGGAACTGATGCAGCTAAAAGCCATGACATCCTTCGGCGGGTTGTTGATGGAGACTCCCAGCGGTTATTTTGCAGACAAATATGGTCGACGGCTTTCAATAGTAATTGGTATGACCGCCTGTGCTATCGGAACAGCGATCTATATACTCAGCGGCAATTTTTGGGACTTCATGTTGGCTGAGCTATTGCTTGGTACCGGAATTAGCTTTGTCTCAGGCGCAGACTCAGCCCTAGTTTTTGACTCGCTTAAGGAGCTTACAGAAGAGAATCGATACGGAGCTGTTGAGGGCCGACTAAGTGCCCTCTCAGGATATGCTGAAGCAATTGGGGGCTTAGTAGGGGCAGCGTTGGCTGCTGTAAACGTTGTCCTGCCGTTTGCACTTCAGT
This sequence comes from Oligoflexia bacterium, assembly GCA_019694465.1. Taxonomy (GTDB): domain Bacteria; phylum Bdellovibrionota_C; class UBA2361; order UBA2361; family JAFLCA01; genus JAIBBV01. Next base: position 37,187 of record JAIBBV010000021.1, on the reverse strand, counting down.
TTATCATGTTTTCGGCTGGAGTAGGGCTGTCACTCTTATTGTGTGAGCCTAGAGTTTGTGACAGTGGCAAAAAAATGAAGTCCTGGAAAGACTTGCGTGCTGTGATGTTCAAGACGCTCTGGGGCCGCCTAGATTTGCGCTGTTTGATCTATGCATCGTCGATAATAGGGGTTGGAACATATGCAACTGTTTTCTTCGCGCAGATGTATATGCAGCAGATATCTCTACCCGTGCCCTACTTTGGTGTGGCATGGGCCGTGTTTCATGTGGCGCTGGGGACAGCCTCAATTTTTGCAGAAGGGATTGACCAAAGGCTTGGTTGCCGTGCAGTCCTGCGTTACATGGCAATAATACTAGCACTTAGTTACTTTGCGCTTGGGGCCTTAAATTCAGTGTTTGCATTATTATTTGTGGTGCTGATTTATTGCGTACGCGGGCTGCGTCAACCGCTTATTAGAAAGTGGATCAATGCGCTATCGGTCTCCGAAGAGCGGGCGACCGTAATTTCAACCCACAACTTTCTTACTCGCCTAGGTTTTGTAGTGTTGGGGCCGTTGTTGGGGATCTGTGTGGAGCGCTATTCGATTGGCCACACGCTTAGCGGCTTTGGGCTGCTTGTAGGAACTGGTGCCATGCTTTGTGTGTGGCTTCTAGAGCGAGAATCAGAGCCTCATGCTAAATAGGCCAGAGGTAGTGCTGCCTTAGGGCGTGAGATTAGTGCAAAAATATTTTTCGACGCGCTCTAAGCAATTTGCCAGGGGAAAAGTTTTGATTGAAGAAAAGATGAACTACGATGAAGTTGTATGTCCCTTGATGTGTAATGCGAGTGGCCACATATACACAAACCACAGAAAAAAAGCCGACCTTCCAGAGCGCTTCGACACCGACGTGCGGGTGAATCACCTCTCGTGTAGACTGAGGTGGGGTCAATGTCGAGAGCAACTCTGGAAGGCCGACCGAGGGTGGCTACTAGAGGAACAATTAGGAGCCGCCCTACTTGCAGCGAGGAGAGAGGGGCCTCGCTCTAAATTAAAGGTGACAGACAGCCCAGCTCTTTCACGGTTGCTAAGCAAGAGTTGAGACGAGGTGCTGAGGCGAGGTGCTTGCTAGGCCGCCTGTCACGCAAATTTCCAGAGAAACTTCTTCGACTTTGAGCCTGCGCTCAGAAGTGAAAGTTTCCAACTGTTCAGTCAGAAGTAGCTGTTTTGCACCTACTAACTGAACAGTCGGAGCTATTCAAAAGCCGATAAAACCTTAATTAAACTTCATCGTAGTCATTTCAGGCTGAAAGGGCCTCAAAAGACCACGATGCACAAAGCTTCTACGCAGATAGATAATCTGTATTAATGAACGTTGTAACTTACTCGCTGCGACTCGGTTGGTTGGGTCGGGGGACCTTAGCAAGAGTGCTTGCAAACAAGGAACTGGCTTCAAGAGCCGCGCGCTATTATCTATATATTCAGGATTTAGTCAATTCTGCGGCTTAAATAAAATCTACAAATCGTCCAATAAATGCTAATAAACTCGTTTGCTTGCAGGAATCAAGAGCGCCTACACTTTAAAACTTAGCGAAGCCAGCATCCTTGCGAGTCGGTGCAGCTGCTTCGCCAGGGCTACGCTTTTGTCCCATTCGCTGCTTTAACAACGCTCGCTTACGATCTTCCCGTAGCTCGTCGACGCATTGTGGAGAGTACTCGCCCCAGCGCGCGCAGGTAGCATAAGAAAGTGCGGCGCGAACATTCTCAGCGCGGGTTACGTAGCGCATGCAGGCCGGTGATACAAACCGCATGCGATCGGTTTGCCCTTGGCGTGCCTGAGGTTCAGGGGTAGCGCGCTTAAATAACATGCCGGTAACTTCGTCAAATGGGGTGGAAGGCCTTTTGGGAGCAACTGCCTCTTCCGGATTAAACTGTCGGTGTGAGAGCTGCTCCATGACTTGAGCTTTCTCAGTGGGACTTAGCGAATTGAAGTTGGCCTGAAAGGTCGGGTCGTCAAACTCCGGGGGCAGTCCGTTTTTAACGGATTCAGATTGAACCGCTCCCGCTTTTCGCTTCAAACTAAGCCTAACAAACTTGCAGCTAAGCGCTATCAGCTTTGCGCTAGAAGTCTCAATGCGTGCCTCTATCGCAGCTTGGTCCGGAGGGTTAGAGCGTAGCGTCGATTCATCCTGTGATAGCTGTGCTTCAAGCAATGAAAGGCCTTCTTCGGAGTTGGAGGCGCTGACCTTTGCCTCGATGTCGCTCGCGTCAGTTTGTTCATTGTCTCCAAACCAGGGGCTCTGGCCAGGCTCAAGTACAAGAAATTGGACAGCTTGATAGGCTTCCCGGCAGCTGCGCGACTCAATGCCATCACGTGCGCAAATTGCTGCGGGGCTATCTGGATCGTAACTCAATGTTTTCTCAATTAGACTATTACACTTTGGGGAAATGCTCTTGCTGTCGTATCGAAGCGTTTGTCGCAAGTCTGGGTAGCAGTATGTGGCAATTAAGCCTTCCAATGATTGTACTAGGGAGGAAAGGTTCTTGTTGCTTTTTCGGACTTGATAGGTATTTTCCGCCATTTCAGCAGCAAGCTCATTGAGATCGCCTGGCTCTTTCGCTGCAGGTATTGCTGGAGTTTGTGCAACGACAAGCTCAGTGCCAAGGCACACGCACAATGCACAAATAATCGAAGAGAAAAACTTGTTTGTTGTCATGCTGCTCAAGGTTAGAGATCTGGTCCTCCACTATGTTATGCACCCAATAAAGGACATCGGCTCAAATGTCTAAGTTTGTAATAAACACGGCAGATGGCCTCACTTAGCGCCAAACCTGAATCAATCCCAGCCAGCCCTGGGCAAAAAACACGGCACTTTCAGTAGGTTACGAAATAATCACGATCATCGCCAGAGGGGCAAGCACCTAATTATCGCACGTCTATCTAGAAGCAGCAGGAGCATCGCCGGGTCTGCAGCTACCATTCAATTGCAGGCCCCCATTTAATGGACCTGGCACTGTCAAGAACAGTCAAGACCTGTCTCTAGCGATGCGCGAGGTTGGCTCTAGCTGCGGTTATGCGGTAGCAATCTTAATTGTGGGTCCTCTGGGAAGTGTTACGGCAGGTACTCATTGCCCTCGGCCTATGTTATTTGTAAGGGCTATGGTAGTCGCACGAAAACTTATTCCCGGTGCAAATTCCGCTTCGCACTCCGCCACTAAGCTGCGCGGCCTTTACCAGGCATTACTCTTGCCGCGCATGATTGAAGAAAAAATGTTGCTACTCTTGCGACAGGGAAAGGTGAGTAAGTGGTTTTCAGGAATCGGACAGGAGGCCATCTCTGTAGGTGTGACGCAGGCGCTTAATCCAGCCGATTATATCTTGCCCCTACACAGAAATTTAGGGGTATTTACTTCAAGGGGCGTCCCATTAGATCGACTAATCTCACAGTGGCAGGGAACTGAGAGCGGCTACACTAAGGGGCGTGATCGCTCTTTTCATTTTGGTACTAAAGAACACCATATTGTAGGGATGATATCGCATCTCGGTCCTCAGTTGTGTGTAGCCGGAGGGATCGCTCTAGCTGAGCGCTTGTTAGATACTGGAAATATTGCAGCAGTTTTTTCTGGCGAAGGTGGAACTAGTGAGGGTGATTTCCACGAAGCGCTCAATGTCGCTGCTGTATGGAAGTCGCCGGTAATTTTTGTAGTTGAAAATAATGGATATGCACTATCCACCCCAACACAGGAACAGTTTTGTTGCCGGCAAATTGCCGATCGTGCACAGGGCTATGGTATTGAGGGCCTTACTATAGATGGCAATGACTTAATCGAAGTTTTCGATACTGTTACTAGGCTTAGTGCTTCAATGCGCAAAGAGGCCCGCCCCATTCTTTTAGAGTGCATGACATTTCGTATGCGTGGTCATGAAGAAGCCTCGGGCGTGAAGTATGTGCCGAAGGATTTGATAGCGGCTTGGGCTGCAAAGGATCCGCTGAAGCGCTTCGAGCAACGTTTACTGCAGGATCGTGTCATTTCTATGGAGGATGTTAAGCAGGAACGTACTCACTGTAAGCAGTTAATCGAAGAAGCCTGCGAGCGGGCCTTTGCTGATAAGCCGGTCAGTGTCAGTTCTAGTGTTGAGTTGTCTGATGTGTATGCGTCCTTTACTCAGGCAGAAGTCGCGCCTGGAGCTCAGACTACGCGACGCCGCTTCGTAGATGCTATCTCAGACGGATTGCGTGAGGGGCTTCGTCGCCATGAGCGGCTCGTATTTATGGGGCAGGATGTGGCTGCGTATGGTGGCGTATTTAAGGTCAGCGAGGGATTCCTTGATGAGTTTGGCCCACAGCGCATTCGCAATACCCCCTTGTGCGAATCGGCTATCCTTGGCGCTGCGCTGGGGCTTTCGGTGCGTGGGATGAAGGCAGTGGTGGAAATGCAGTTTGCAGACTTTGTAAGTTGTGGATTCAATCAGATTGTTAACAACCTAGCCAAAGTACACTATCGCTGGGGGCAAGCAGCCGATGTCGTAGTACGCATGCCAACGGGTGCCGGAACCGGAGCCGGTCCCTTCCATTCACAGTCAAACGAAGCCTGGTTCTTTAAGACACCAGGCCTGAAGATCGCCTATCCAGCCTTTCCCGCTGATGCAAAGGGCCTGTTGCTTAGCGCCATAGAAGATCCAAATCCTGTCATGTTTTTTGAACATAAGCAGCTTTATAGAAGTGTCGCTGAAGAAGTGCCAAATGGCTACTACACAATCCCGTTCGGTAAGGCGCGTGTGTGTAGACATGGTGGTGCGGCGACAGTGGTTGCGTACGGTGCAGCTGTACATTGGGCGCTTGAGGCGCAGGCGCAGCATCCAGAGTGGGATCTAGAAATTATAGATTTGCGAACATTGGCCCCAATTGATTGGGAATCGATTAGATCCAGCGTTAGCAAGACATCGCGTGCAATAGTAGTGCATGAAGATAGCTTGTTAGGCGGGGTAGGGGCAGAAGTCGCTGCCTGGATCGGAGAGAATTGTTTTGCTTGCTTGGATTGTCCAGTGCTGCGAGTGGGTAGTCTCGACACGCCTGTGCCATTTAATTCAGCGCTTGAAGCGAACTTCCTTGGTAAATCTCGGCTGGTGCAGGCTATTCAAAATTTGCTGGCTTTCTAGATGATCAATGTATGCTTTTCCTCGTACAGCTGCTTCCAAAGAAATTAATAAGTTATTGTGTTGGCCGAATTGCAGCTTTGCGTTGGCCGCGTGCGCTGGCTGCTAGGCTTATCCCAGTGGTCGCTCGAATACTTGGCTTGAATGAGAGCGAGAGTGAGCAGCCGTTCGCTGAATACAATTCAGTGCAGGAGCTGTTTACACGCAACTTGCGCTCCGGGCTAAGGCCACTTGAGGCTGGAGTAGTTAGTCCTGTCGATGGATGGCTAAGAGAAGCCGGGGCAATTACTGCCGGATCTTTGCTCTTGGTAAAAGGAATATCCTACAAAGTTGAGGATCTATTGGGGGAGGCAACTGAGGCTACTAAATATCAGAGTGGCGTTTTTTTTAACTTCTACCTTTGTCCACGTGATTACCATCATGTTCATGCGCCATGCGATATGAGAGTCACCTCTTGGCATAGCATCCCTGGAAGTTTATGGCCGGTAAACAATTGGGCCTTGGCACGAATAAAAAATCTATTCGCCGTGAATGAGCGTGTAGCCATATCGTTTGATTCAGAGTTTGGAAGTGGTGCGCTAATTATGGTGGGTGCATTAAATGTTGGTAACATTCGTTTAAATATTGATCCCAGGTCTTGTGCCAGCCACTATTCGCCAGTTTGTAATGGGCATCGTTACGACTCTCCATTAAACCTAAAGAAGGGTGACAGGCTTGGAACTTTCATGCTTGGCTCGAGTGTGGTTTTGCTATTTCAGCGTCAGCTGCCTCTAAAAGGCGGGATACTCGACCAGCCTGTGCGTCTAGGCCGTAGCATAACTACCTGATTGCACACAATAAATCGACATGAAGCAAGCGCCCTGCTTAGCGCGATAAGTGGGTACGACAATATGTCGTGCTGGTAGTCATGGGGACTCGCTTTTGTTGAGTACATTGTCATGCAGGTTGAAAGTATTGGGTTAGTAGTAAAGTGGTGGAAGACTTGGCGCACATTGCCAGTCTTCGCGTGGGTCAAGGCGGCAGCCATGTACCGCCAAGGAAAATTTGTTGATGCCGAGCGTCTGTATCGTAAGGGCCTAAGAACATCTCACAGCCACCCTGCACAGTACTGTGCACGACTGGATTTGTCATACTGCCTTTTCCGCATGGGCAAGTTGGAGGCCGCAGAGGAAGAACTTCAGAAAGTTGTCGCCATGTTGCCTAATTCGCGAGAAGCGCAGCTACGTCTAGCACGCTTGCAACTTTGGAGAGGGGAGTCGTTACAAGCGGCTTGGACTATGCGCCGCGCTCTACGTAATTTAGCTCCCGATGTTGAGATGGCCAGTCTGTTTCTAGGTGCTGCGATCGATGCACGCGCCCCAAAGTATCTGTTAGAAGAAGCGTTGAGGACATTGCAGTCAGTGCAAACAGATGATGACAGTGATGTGCGGGCCAAGGCATTTGTGGCTCGTGCGCAAATGATTATGCGTCGCCCTGGCACGCCTGAGCATCAGCTGGCGCGAACGCAGCTTGCACAGGTGGCTAGTCGACCAGGCGCTCCGTTTGAATGTGTGATTGCCTTCGGCGAAGTATTGATAGAAGAGGGCAAGGTAGCTCTGGCACGCCGGCTTTTGCGCAGAGCATTACATGCCTCCTCAGAGTATCCGCGCCTTTTGTCGCTTTTAGCGGAAACTTATCTGCGTAGTGGCACATTCTATAACGCGGACTATGCACGTCAGCTTGCTACCACGGCTTGTCAAAAGACTAGCTGGACTAGCCCTCGCGAGATGCATATTTTGGCGGAAGCTTTCTATCATTGTGGGGATAAGATCTCGGCGCTTGTTGTAGCTAGCAGGGCCAAGGAGCTTGGAAGTAAGCTTCTGGGTTCTTACACGCACTCAAGGACCCTCGACGATCTAATCAGTAATCTTTCATCAGGTACTCAGGCTTAATTGCCGAGTGTAGGATCAGTAGAGCATAGGCTGTAGCTCTCCAAGCGCCTTCATGCTATCGATCTTCCCATGCGAGATCTCATTTTACGTTGGCTTGCAACTGCTCTTACACTTAAAAACCGCGAAGAATTGCCGCGTTTCCGTTTAAGTTTTGTTGATACATCACAACCGCAGCTTCGCTTGATCTTAATTCTGGAAGAGCAGCCTAGGCTTGAAGAAGGGGCCAAAGAAGCCTGTGACGCTGAAGTCGTCATGTCTCCTGAAGCATGGCGAGAGCTTGAGTCAGGGAGATCTGGGCCGCAGGAGCTATGGGCCCGCGGGCACTTATATTGGAATGGCAGTGCCGATGCTGTCATGGCTTGGAGTTATTTGGCATTTTTGACAAAAGAAATGCGCTTCCCTCAGAACTTTGCTATTAGTACTAATAGTGCATAGCAATGCTATAAATATTCTGCACACTTTTCAGGAGTGGTACTTGATTGCGCTGCAGTTATACTTATGTAGCGAGCTCAACTTTAATACGTCTTGGGCGTCGAATAGCGCTAACTAATTAGAGATAGGCACTTTTCTAGCTCAACATAGGGGATTTCCATACAGGGATAGGATCATGGTAACTTCAGACGACCTCAAACGTTGTGTAGTTTCGGACAAAGGCCTCGTAAAATTGAAGCTCGAAGGTAGCCCCACAATTCTAATTGTCGATGATGAAGAGCTAATGCGCGAAGTTAGCTCAATTATGGTTGAAGAAAATGGCGGGAAGGTCATCACTGCAGTTGATGGACTGGATGCAGTTGAGACGTTCGCTGAAAATAAAGACCAGATTGCCTGTGTTTTTATGGATTTTTCAATGCCTCGAATGAATGGGCATGAAGCGTTGGTTGAAATTCGTAAAATCGATCCCGCTGCAAAGATTCTGTTCGTATCCGGCTTGAAGATGACTCCGGAGGTTGAAAAGCTTCATCGCGATGGGAAGGTCGACTTTTTGAGTAAACCCTTTCACGAAATAGAGCTAATCAAGGCGCTAAAGCGCACCATAGAAAAGAACTAGCTTACTTACGATCCAGCCGCATTTATGTCTCTCGATGAGTTATATCAAGAGCTGCTATTAGATCATTTTAAGAAGCCGCGCTGTCATGGCTGCATAGCAGATGCATCAGCGCACAGTCATGTTTTCAATCCACTCTGTGGCGACCAAATCGCTGTTACGGTTAAAGTTGGCGAGGATAAGCTGCAGGACATAAAGTTCACCGGACATGGCTGCTCAATTTCACAAGCCTCAGCATCATTAATGTCTGAGCTTTGCCAAGGAAAGCAAATCGAAGTTGTTAGGCGCTTTATCGCTGCATTTCAAGCCATGATGCGTGGAGAGAGTCACCCAGATAAGCAGCAGCTTGGTGATGTGTTAGCGTTAGAGGGGGTACGTAAATTCTCCGCGCGCATTCGTTGTGCTTTGCTGGGGTGGGAAGCGTTAGAGCGTTGCTTGAATGGTGGTGATAGTAAGCCGCCGCCAGCTAAGTAAGCTAGAAAATCTGTTATGCTCGGCCATGCGGCGAGAGACCACAGGAACTAAGGCAGTCTAGTTATCTACTCAGTGCAAGGCTGGGCAGCTACTTTACCAGCACTAAGATTAGCCCCTGTTCCAGTTGTCCGTCATCGCTTCCAAACGACTCCAGCGCAATACCGACGATTGAAGGGTCTTCGCTGGTTGCGGCGCGCATGCCAACCCCAGGAGTAGATGAAAGAGTGATCCTATCTCCCGGCTCAATTGGTCCATTTTCAAGGCAGACCTTTACCGGCACTCTTCCTTTGAGAGCTACTGGAACTTTCTTATAAATATTTAGTTGCTCGCCTTTGTATCCACCTAGCAATACTCCAGGTTCAGTAGAAACCACGCCTAGTACTTTACGGCGTGAGGCTAAAGAGCCGTCGTCAGTAGCACGTATTACGAAGGGAACAATTCCATTGACTGTCCTTGTACAAATGTCGTGACCTGCTGAATCTTTAGACTGAGAAATGCAGTGTTTTGCAACCTGGCTATTAATTGATACCAACTCACCGGCCTCGACTTGTTCTTGATCCTGAATCGGAAAATTTTCCGCGACGTCAACACCGCTTACACTTGTAGCATTTGCATAAATTGTCCCTGCCGTGCGAGAGCTGTCATCGCAGTTGTCTCCGCTATTATCCACGCATAAAGTGCCGTTTCCAATCACGAGCGATCCAGATGGAACATTAGAGGAAGCTACTGAGACAGTGTCGCCGATTCCTACGCTACCACCGCTAAATGTTGCAGCGATGTTTGTGTCGGCGCTTTGAACAGACACGGCTAAGCCTGTAGCAGTTGATGTGCCGCCTGTGTCGCCAGTGACGCTAACAGATAGGCCTGTGCTGGTAATGGTGCCGCCTGTGGCGCCAGTACGAGTCATCACAATGTCCACACCTTTTGAGATATCCGTGCCGCTTGATACGACGCCTGTGTCAGTGAAGTTAAATTCGTCACCAGTCTCAGTGCCAGCGCTGGCAGATGTCGATGTGAAGACCGTATCCAGTTTTGCAGAAGGGTTCGTTGTGCCAATTCCAACGCTGCCAGTGCCATTTGGTACTATGCAGAAATTTTCATTGGTAGCAGTTGTGATATCGGTAAGTACCCCTGAAAAGGTATGCGTATTGCTCCAAGTCGGAGCAACAGTCTGGTCCAGACTTACAGTTACTGCTGCACTTTCGGTGCCGCTACCGGTGACTAATACCCCGGTTCCAGCTGCAAGTGTAGCGACATAGTTGCCAGTAGTGTGTGTGCCCAAGGTAATCAAATTACTTAGACTCGAGGCGCCAATTCCACCATTGGCGACTGGTAAAACACCAGTAACTTCAGAACTAAGGCTCACATCGGACCCAAGCAATGATACGTTCCCTGATAAGCGGCTATCTGAGATAGTCCCGCTGGATAAGTTTGTTGCATTTAAGTTTGTTAAGAGCGCTCCGCTGATGGCCGGAATTTGAGCCGATCCGTTAAGTTGAACAATGTCGCCGGCACTTGTGCCAGTGTCCACTGATACGGTGATGTCGCCTGATGATCCTACGACGTTAATTCCAGTTCCAGCTGTAATCCCTGTGACATCGCCGCCGGCTGCTCCAGCTGAAATGTTTTGACCATTGAAGTACAGTGAGCCAGCTACATTATAAAGTTTGTCAGTGGTAGTGCTGGGTGCTGATGTCTGTTCAAGCTGCAAGCGACCATTGAGGTGCAACGCTTCTACTGAGGCCGTTGATGTTCCAACATTCACGGCGCCCTGAAATGAATGTGTCCCAGTCCAGGTGGGTGAGAACGATTGATCAACAGAAAGTGTCAATGCAGCACCTTCGCTGCCAGAGGCTCCTCCTGAAATTCCAGTGCCACTTCCGACAGACGCGACATAGTTCCCAGTCGTATGAGTGCCAAGCGTAATCAGGTTGGCTAAAGAGCTAGCTCCCGTGCCTCCATTTGCAATCGGCAGAATCCCGGAAACTTCACTACTGGAGAGCGCGATGGCATTCCCAAGCAGAGACACATTGGCCGACAATAAGCTGTCACTAATCGATCCACTAGCCAGACTAGAGGCGTTCAGAGCCGTCAGGTTAGCTCCTGATACGGCTGGCAACTCGCCTGAGCTATTTAGCTGCACAATGTTGTTGGCTGAGGTTCCCGCGTTAACATTTAGGGTGACAGCCCCAGAGCTTCCACCCCCACTTAAGCCTGTTCCGGCAATTACGGAGGTAATCCCACTCGATACACTACCCAAAGCTACCTGTTGGCCACTCCAGTAAAGGGTTCCCGAAAGATTGTAAAGCTTATCAGTGCTATCACTAGGAGCGCTCGATTGGCCCATATGTATGCGGCCCGTTAGCTCTAGTTGTTCGTCTGGATCGCTTACTCCAATACCAACATTGCCGCCTTGGAAGATAGCGCAGTAGTTGTTGTCTGCTCCAGCAGTGGTAACATACAGTCCAACATTTGTGGCGTCACCTGCGCCATCACTGCTTACATCAAGATTTAGTCCAATATTGTTGAACGTTCCACCAACTGCTCCAGTACGTGTTACCAAAACATCTAAACCTGTGGAGGTGTCTGAGCCGCTGGCAACAGCGCCAGTATTTTGAAGCCCAACTCTTGTGGCGGTATGCTCATCAGCCTTGCTAGATGAGGACTTTGTTGTGACGCTCAAGCTCGATACGAGAGATTTGCCCTTTGAACAGGAAGTCTTGGCGCCGGAGAGCGCCCCAGTTTTTTTGTCCTTACACAGCACATCAGCAGCTGCGCTATTATCCAGAAACAGTACCAGAGTCACTCCAGCTAAGGCGGAGCACTTTAAGGCGCGAAGAATAAGTTTATTTTGCATATTCATGTCCATTACCTAAATACAGGCTGTTCTTGATTTGTTGGGCTTTTTGCCAGTTTTGCAGGGAGAGCAACCCTTGGATCCGAACTTGGCTGCCACGGTATTTTTGGGACAGCTCCGGCACTGAGACATGCCAGGCACCGGCGCGTAGCGCCCAGGTTTGCACAACATACAAATGCTACTCTTTATTCCGTAATGCGCAGACCCAGCAGGGCAGAGTACAGGCTTTTCTGTAGAGCCAGAGGAAGTTTGGGTTGGGGTGGGTGCGCCACTAGACCCAACACTTTGGGAACAAGCAGAAGACCCGGCGCTTGAAGAATAGCCACTTGGACAAGGAGCGCACGAGGAAGCATGGCCGAGGCTGAATGTATCGGCGGCGCAGGTCGTGCATGTCGTGGAAGCAAATGCAGCGCTATAAGTTCCAGCCTCGCAGGAGGGACAACCAGATGCTCCAGTACTTGAGCTGCGTGTGCCTGGTGCGCAACTACTACAAGAACTTTGACCATAGCTTGAGTTATATTGTCCAGCAGAGCAGGGTAGGCAGCTCGAGGTAGTTCCATTATTATAGGTTCCTGGCGGGCAGGCGGAGCAAGCGGCTGATGCGGTTTGAGCTACGTAGCCGATTGGACAGTTGGCGCATTCGATTGCTCCAGCAACAGGGGCATAAGTCCTACTTGAGCAACTAGTGCATGTGGTCGAGCCAGCAGCAGCGGCATATGTACCAGGGCTGCAAGGAGTGCATTGAGAACTTCCACTGGCATTAGTGAAAGTTCCGGCCGGACAGTCGGTGCAGGATTGAAGGCCCTCCACACTATACTTACCGGCTGGGCAACTTGTGCAAATAGAGGAGGCGGAGTCAGAGGCAAACTTACCCGCTGGACACGGCAGGCACTGGGCTGAACCGGTGACGCCAGTAAATGTGCCTGGGGGACAGGCGGCACATGCAGTGGATCCTAAGGTTGGAGCAAAGTATCCCAGTGCACAAGGGCTACAAGTGTTTTGCCCGCCACTGGAGTATGTACCCAGCGGACATGGAGTACATTGAGAGGCGTGGGAGTCTGAGTATGTGCCTGGCGGGCAACTGATGCAGGCGGCAGCTCCACTATCTGGTTGGTATGTTCCAGGGCTACAATCACTGCAGGTTGTGCCAGCACTCGTAGGCGAGTAGGTGCCAGGGCCACAAGCGGAACAGTTTGCTGCTCCTGTCGCACCAGAGACCGTCCCAAGAGGGCAGTCCTGACAGGCGCTAGCGCCAGCGTTGGCAAACGTTCCTGAATTGCAAGGGGTGCAGCTGCTTGACCCGCTTGAGCTTGTTATAGTGCCAGCAGGGCAGGCGCTGCAGGAGGTAGATCCGGATTGCCCTGTAAATGTTCCGACAGGGCAATCAAGGCATGCGCTAGCCCCATAAGAGCTCATGTACTTTCCAACTACACAGGGCGAACATAACGTTTCTCCAGCTCCGGAGTAAAAGCCCGGTGGACATTGGGTGCAGCTTCCAGCGCCACTGCCTGAAAAAGTCCCAGCGGGGCAGTTTACGCAAGCGATTCCGCCAGAGGCTGGTTGATAGGTGCCAGCCGAGCATTGCGAGCAAGATGTGCTGCCTAAAGTACTGGCGTAAGTGCCAGCAGCGCAGGCTGAGCAAATTGTCGCTCCAGCATTTGAAGCGTAATGGCCTGGGGCGCAGGCTGGGCAATCAGCTACTCCGCTTAAGGCTGATGCACTTCCAGCGCTACACTGAGAACAAGAGGAAGCTCCAGTATTTGACTTGAATCCTGCGGGGCAAGCGGTACATGAGGTTGCGCCCTTGTTGCTATACGATCCAGCGGGGCAATCAATGCACGCTTCAAGCCCTTCAATTGGAGCGTGCGAACCGGCGCTGCAAAGAGTGCAGGAAGTAGAACCCAATGAGCCTGCATAGCTTCCGGCTGAGCAGCGATCGCAGATCGTGGCCCCATAGCTTGAAGAGTAAGTGCCCTTTCCGCAGTCAAGGCAGGAAACAGCCTGGGCTGTACCACCAAACTGACCAGGTGAGCATGCGGTGCAGGAGGTAGCGCCGGATGATGAATATGAGCCGGTATTGCATTGGAAGCACAGGCTAGTGCCCTCCCGCGATGAAAATTGGCCAGCTTCGCAGGGGGAGCAAGCAGAGGCGCCTGGCAGAGAGCTACTGCCTTGCGGGCAAGCCGTGCAGGAAGAGGCATTTAATGCACTTGAGAAGTAGCCACCAGGACAAGTAGAGCAAAGTCCTGTTAGAGGGTCACGCATACTCCCTGGTTGGCAGTCTTGGGGGCAAAGCGGAAGAGTCTGATCTTCATGAGTGCCAAGGGCCGCGGCTATCTTCCCGCATTTCCCGGCGGTTGCCCCACACTGTGAGTCAACTGTACAGCTGGTGTAGAGTGTGTAGCCTCCATCGACAACAACACAACTATTATGAAATACCCAAAGTCGAGCTACTACGTCGTTCAGCAGCGGTGTATTGACACTGATAGCTTGGTTTGCCTGACAAGAGAGGCCTCCAGGGACGCTATTGAGTTGATCCACGAGCTGAAACTTGTCTACAGGTGTTGGACTAAAGCCCAGGCCAGTCGAAGATAGACTCAAATCGGGTGAGCCTGAAAGAAAGCAGTTTGTTGCGACTGCCGAAGTCAGCGTGCGCAGCGCAGTATCGAGCAGTGCAACTGAACCATTGGTGAAAACCGCTCGCGAGACGCTACCCATGGTGCTATTGCCGGAATCAAGATAGCCCTCTGCACAAGCACCAGTATTGCGAATTAATAGTGCGCCTCGGCAGTTATCAGCTGCGGTTGCATTGGCCTGTTCGTCGCAAGCGATGAATGCTGAAATGCAGTCACTGATGGCCTGGGCGCGCGAGGTTATGTATGTTCGGCTTGCGGAGACGATAGTATCTTGGCAAGTGTTAGAGTCTTGATTGACCTTTGTGCTAGGGGACGAATCATTTCCCCCTAAAGCCCAAAGCGGAGTAGCGATAAATAGACTTAGAGCCGCTAGAACCGCAGGAAAGTAAGAGATTAGGATATTATAGTTAAGCTGGTGCTTGTCTCTACCCATGCTATAGCGTGCAATAATAGAATACCTTGGAGCAGCGAATGGTTATATGCTGGTAGCCTTCAACACGCAGCCCGACGAATAGTACTGTTACACAAAATAGATGCAGCGTGTACTCACTATGTTGTTGGGTTTGATAAGTTAACTGCAATTATGAACAGCTCTTTTGGCCGTCGAAAGGTGTTTTGCGTTGTGCCCCCTACCGGGAGACTTGTGCGAGAAGATCGCTGTCAAACGCCGATTGAAAATTTGAAAACAATCGCGCTAAGGCCACCAGTCGACCTAATGTATGCGGCTGGGGCCTTTGAGCAGGCCGGGGCGGAGGTGAGACTAGTAGATTACCCCGCAGAAGGCTGGGATTGGCAACGCTTCGCTAAAGATCTGAATGAATTTCAACCAAACGATGTGTTGTTGAGTTGCACTACAGTTTCCTTGTACAAGGACATGCAGTCGGCCAGCTTTGTAAGACAGCATTTGCCAACTGCTCGAGTCTTAGTTAAGGGCGCTCACTTTAATGTACTTGACCTCGAGGTGTTGAGTGCTCATTCCAGCGTGGATGTTGCTTTGCGAGGAGAGATAGAGAAGGCTTGTTACGAACTTGCATCAGGAGTTGAGCATGCCTTGGTTCCAGGAATCTCGTGGCGTAGGCAGGACGGGCAGGTTGTTCGTAATCCTGATCGCCCGTTTGAGACAGATTTGGATTCATTGCCGTTTCCCGCGCGACATCTGACCAATAATGCGCTGTATGTCCGCCCAGACACAGCGGAAGTGCAGACAACGCTTGTTACAAATCGCGGTTGCCCTTTCCATTGTGTGTATTGCCTAGCCAATCAAGTAGCAGGCACAAAGAATCGATATCGCTCAGTGCTAAATGTTTTGGATGAAATACGGTTTTGTATCGAACGCTTTGGAATTAGGAATTTTCTCTTTCGCTCAGAGCTGTTTACCCAGAATGAGAAGTGGGTATTGGAGTTTTGTGAAGCTGTGCAAGCTTCTAAGTTGGACATAGCCTGGGCCTGTAACTCACGGGTAGACACAATTTCCGAGCGAATGTTGCGGGCTATGAAAGCTGCTGGTTGTTGGATTGTAGCTTTGGGAGTTGAGTCCGGAGATCAGGCCACACTGGATCGCATCGCAAAGCGCGCTAAGGTTGATGATGCATTTGCTGCTGTTAAATTGCTGCGAAGTGTGGGCATTAGATCTAGCGTTTATCTTATGATTGGATTTCCTTGGGATAATTTGCAAAGCATTGAGGCGCAGCGTTCGTTTGCACTTAAACTTGACCCCGATGTGCTTGAAGTTTTCTACCCATATCCATTTCCAGGCACGGCCCTCAGGGCCAGCGCAGAAGAGCAAAAACTTATCGCCCCAGGATATTTTCCGGAGCAGGCATACTCAGTGCCGGTTATGGCGACCAACTTTTTGAGTATTGATGACTTGCAAAGAATGCGCAAACGAATACTGCGTAGCTTTTACTGCCGTCCTTCCTTAATTGCGCGAACTCTGCGTCAAACTCGTAGCCCGGCTGAAATGATGAACTACATTCAAGTTGGTGCTGCGCAACTTAAGTCATTGTTGGTTGCATGAAGCTTTCGCGAGAAGAGTTTGTGCCTCTCTGTGTGCTGCCTATATTGGTAGCTCTAGTAGCTGCGTGCTTTTGGCCTGTGGGTAACTTTGACTTTATCAATTTCGATGATCCGCTGTATGTGTATAAGAACCCTGTGGTGTCGCGTGGCCTAACAATGGATGGGCTGGCTTACGCTTTTAGCGATCGTAGTAGTGGGCATTGGCATCCGCTCACTTGGCTATCGCATATGTTGGACGTTCAGCTCTTTGGACTGGTTCCGGGGCCTCAGCATTTAGCCAATGCCTTAATTCATGCAGTGAACGTGGGACTCCTTTTCTTGCTGATTAGTATATCGAGCGGCAATCCATTTATGGCTGCAATAGCAGCAGCATTGTTTGGTCTGCATCCAATGCGAATTGAGTCTGTGGCCTGGATTAGTGAGCGCAAAGATGTGCTTAGCATGTTTTTTGGACTCAGTGCGATGTGCCTTTATGTCATCGCCGTTAGAGGAGCCAGATTCAGGATCGTGCTTTGGTCGGGGGTAGGGCTACTATTTTGTGCCTCCTTGTTAGCCAAACCAACTTTTGTGACGTTGCCCATTCTATTGCTGTTGCTCGACCTGTGGCCGCTGCGACGCTTTTCCTGGGCGGCTGTGCTAGAAAAAATTCCATTCTTGCTGATTAGTCTTATATTTGGTTTTGCTGTACTTGCAGCGCAGCAGGCTGGAGATGGTTTACGTTCGATCTCAGAAATATCACTCAGCGATCGAATTGCGACTGCGGCTGTGGGCTGTCTTGCCTATTTGGGTAAGTTTTTTTGGCCGACTGGATTCGGAGTTTTTTATCCATTCGTCCGATATGCGCCGGGAGTGGCGGCGGGTGCGACGTGTGGCATTTTGGCTATTACAGTTTTAGCGCTACGCGATGCTGCTAGTCGCCCATATTGCCTGTTTGCGTGGGGTTGGTTCTTGGTTTCACTACTCCCGCTGCTTGGGTTTGTAAGTATTGGTGGCCAGACATTTGCAGATCGTTGGACCTATCTTCCCCATGTTGGTGTGGCTTGGGGTGGTGTATGGCTGGCAGCGGATATATTGAACGCAGGTCGATCTCCGAAGGTAGCGCTTTCAGTAAGCGTTTGTGTGCTTTTGATTTGTGCCTCCATGCTTAGGGCCAATTTGGGCTATTGGCGTGATAGCGTGGCACTATTTACGCACACGTTGGAGGTGGCGCCTGACAACTTCATGGCGCATACAAATATAGGGACTGCGCTTGATGCTCAAGGCGATCTTGATGGGGCTGGGCAGCATTTTGAAGAGGCAGCTCGATTGAATCCGACCTATCCCGAAGCGCTGAATAATTTAGGTTCATTTCGTGCAAGACGTGGGCGAGTTGCAGAAGCTAGGGAATTGTTTGAGCGCGCGCTGAAAATTAGACCGAATTTTGATCAAGCGCGCTTCCATCTTGGATTGGTGTTAAGCGACTTGGGGCTACCATCTGCGGCGGCTACTGAGTGGCTCAGGCTGCTTAATTACGACCCGGGAAATGTTCAGGCGATTCAAGCGCTACGTTTTCTGATGAGTAGAAATCAGATTCGACCGTGTGATGTGCCCGAAGTCGGAGCAGCCATAGCTGAGATGCGCGGGCTGCTCAACGCATGGCAAGCGCCTAGCGCGGAAACAGCGCTAAAGCAACAAGTGAGCGCTCAGCTCAACTGTAGTTAAGAATACTTGTCTCAGAGACCGCGCGTGAATTAGGAATGACGCGAGAAGCGAATCTTACGCAACACTTGCAGCGATTCGCCGATTAATTGCGTTTCAGTAACTTACCATAATTGTCAGACTTGCGCGCGGTCTCTGAGACAAACGACAGAAGACAAACGACAGAACAAAATTCGGCTAATTAGCCACCGATTACGAGGCCTTAAGTGCCCGCCAGCAGCATTCAGCAATCTCATCCGCTACTTTACGTGGAGGTTCTGTGTTGTACCCATCTAGCCAGTCACGGACGTATGCTAGTGGGACACCGAATATAATGCTCCATAGAATGTTTGCACGCACATCGCGTACCTTGCCATCTCGGATGCCAGCCTTAAGTACTCTTGTCAGAGTGCGACCTAAACGATCAAATCCAACCATGGTGGGGTGCTTGATAACACCGCCCATAAACTCATTGTGGCGACAAAGCCAAATATACTTAGAAAGTTGAAAGTTTACCTCGGAAAACTCGAGAAACGAGCGCACTAACGTTTTGATCAATTTCTCTACATCAGTAGTAGCACCAACCGACTCTTGCAGAGCACGTCGGAACGAGGAGATGCCTTCTTGATACAGAGCACTAGCGACTTCTTCTTTGTTTTTGAAATTATGATAAATCGACCCGACACTGCACTTACTTTCACGACTCAAGTCTGGCACGTTTGTGTTGAAGTATCCCTGCTCGACAAACAGTTTGAGCGCTGCAGCTAGAATACGCTGACGCGGCGAATAGGAGGTAAATTCCGTATCTTTAAGCAAACTAACCAGATTCGCCGGCTTATCTTGTTTCATAACATGTTGAAATAACTCGCCTGCATCCAAAGGTCAACTGCCGCGCAGCAGGCCAGCCTAGTAGCGGATTAGGCTTTATGATCCTACTTCTTTGGGACCGTTAGGCCATACTATCAACGCGCAAGAGGATAGCCGCTTGGCTTTCCAAGCTGGGGAAGGGAAGCTCCGTTGCTAGTGCTATTGAGACCGCTTTTAGACCTTGATCAGG
Source organism: Oligoflexia bacterium (assembly GCA_019694465.1). Lineage (GTDB taxonomy): Bacteria > Bdellovibrionota_C > UBA2361 > UBA2361 > JAFLCA01 > JAIBBV01. The sequence continues at coordinate 18,358 of JAIBBV010000021.1, read as the reverse complement.
CCATTGCTAATCGCGATCTTGACCAACTCAGCATTCGTTTTGACCTTAAGCTTCTTAAGGATATTGCTGCGATGGGTGTCTACCGTGCGCGTGCTAATGTGTAGAAACTTGCCAATTTCCCGATTTGGTTTCCCATCTGCTAGATGGGTCAAAATTTCCAACTCGCGCTTGGTGAGCACAGAGAGTGGATTATCTAGTGCAGCATCACTTGCCCCACCAGGGCCCATGAGTGAAGTTGTGATGGATGGGCTCAGATAAGTTTTCCCCTCGAGAATTGAATTAATCGCAAATTCAAGTTCTTGAATTCCAGCGTTTTTGGGAACAAAACCACGTGCGCCAGCCTTGAGCGCAGCTTTCACATTGCGCCCACCATCATTTGCTGAGAGCACTAAAACCGGCGGGAATGCTCCATCGACGGTGAGGCGCTCTAGAACTGCCAAGCCATCAAGCTTTGGCATCGCCACGTCCATAATTACGAGATCTGGTTTATGGGTTTTCAATAAGCCCACCAGCTCTTCTCCGTCTGCCGCTTCGGCGACGACTTGATATTTTCCTGCGCGGTTGCGAAGCATTTCACACAAAGCTTGGCGTAGCACGGCATGGTCATCAGCGACTATAAGACTAATCATAGGCAGCTCTTCAAAAGACAAATCACAAGTGGCGAGCCTTTACCGCTGCTCGGTAAAACTCTTATTTGCATATACGACATATTCGTAAGATTTCTTGAGCCCTGGCCTAGGTTTGTCCGGCTAGTCTTTGGAGGAGGAGGTAAGCCCGCGAGAGGACATGCTTTTTCGCTCGTCTGCGCGTTGCGACTTACTGTGGTTTCTAAACTCATCTACTATGCTAGCTAGCTCAACTGGAGCTCGAACTCCATGCATTATGAGTTCATTGCCGTCCACTGCAGCGGTCCCAATCGCGATCGTTCCGTAGTCCAAAATTCTGCCAAAGATGTCCTGATCGACAACGATTGCTCGTACGTCTGAGTAGTTGATCATCGGTACGCTGTAAGATAGCGAAAGCCGCCCTTCAAGGTGAGTGAGGCGGTGGTCGGCAAATATGTAAAGATCGTTGTGGTAACGGCGGAAAACCTCGAGCAGGAAAATAATTGGAATGATAGCTAACCACCGAAGAGAGAGATGACGAATGACCGGGACATCGGGCATTTCTACGTCATAAAAGTAGTACTCTAGAAGCCCAACTATGCCCAATGAGATTAGGAAGTAAACGATATTGGGAATTATCGATAGTAGCGACCTACGAACCTCTAAAAGCCGATTTTTATCGGGGGCGCTGATGATGTCTTTGAAGCTTGGATAATAGCTCATACGTAGCCGGTTTTCCTGGGAGTATAAGGCGAAGCGCCGCCTTAGGATAGCACTTCAATTGAAATTCTGGCCGCCTACCACCGGTTTCGGCAAGGCAATTGCAACATAGGTTTCAGGGAGACTCTTAGGTACGAGTTTTCAGAGGGTTAGGAGCGTTTATGCGCCAAAGACCTGACGAGTGTCAGTCAAGCTGTCGGCCTTTTGACAGCCGCATTACGCCCAACAAGAGGTTACTATGGAACATGTAGCACTTTGGCGATTGAGTACAGACATCTTGCTTTTGTTGTCACTGGGGTTTCTGTGCTTCCAGTTTGCGCGTTCACCGCGCATTAACTCTCAGCTGCGGGTCGTGCGCGAGCTTGAGGCTGCACTGCGCGTGTTGGTGCGGGAAGCAGATGGAGCAGGGCGCAGCTTAAATGACCAGTTAATGCGTCGTCAGCAAGCTATCGAAAAGGCGGTAATTGACGCTGAATTGGCTGAGCAGCGTATTCAAAGAGTTCTTACCCGCTCTGAGGCAATGGAGAAGCGCAGCACTGACGATCACGAGACTAGCCAGGAGATTAAATCTCGAAGCCCGCGTGAGCAATTCACAGAGACGGAAGCGCTAGAAGACATGCCAATACGCAAGGCTTCGGCGAGACCTACGACGCGGGCTCGTCTGAGGGAAGAGATCGAGGTCACACAAACCCCAGTTCAAGAGCCAAGCGAGCCACGCTGGGGTAAAGTTAATATTTACGGTGAGCCAATAGGGGAGAGTGCTCCACCTCAGGCAACTCAGGCGCGTCCGAAGAGTGGTCCAGCTGCAGCGTACGGAATGAAACGGCCTACAACTCCGACCCGCGCGGCTTCGATTAGCAAGCCAGCTTCGATCGAAAGCGCCGCACAAAGTATCGATGAAATTTACGCTTCAGCAGAGGAGCTATTAAGGGCCGGTAATGGTTTGGCCACTGTAGCCTCGCGCACAAGTTTGCCGATTGAGGAAATTCGCGCTCTCTCACAGATGATCATTGGGGAGCGGGCGGTTGCGGCAGCGAAAAGTAGCGCCGTTCCTGAACCTGTAGTTGATGACCATGACCCACGTTTGGGCGTTATGGCGAATATGAAGCGCCAAACAATAACGGTGTAAAGGGAAACTATGGACAGAGGAACATACGTTGCAGCATCAGGTGGACTGGTCCAGCTTCGCAAGCTGGACGTCGTCAACAATAATTTAGCGAACGTAAATACAGTAGGCTTCAAAAAAGAAGTCCTAGTCGGTGAGTCTCAAACCTTTGATGAGACATTAGCCAAGCTTGTTGAGAATAAGGATCCATTTGCTCGCCCTGATCACGAGCGAACACCGGGAGTCGTGCATGTACGAAGTGTAACCGACTTTACGCCTGGCCCGATTCGCCAAACCGGGAATCCCTTGGATGTGGCGCTTAGAAATCCAAATGACTTTTTCGTCGTGAATACCGCAAATGGGCCACGCTACACACGTGCTGGAAATTTCAGCGTCAATGAGAACAACGAGCTTTGCACTGTCGATGGCCTACCAGTCGCGGGAGACGGTGGCGCAATTACTGTAAACACCGGAAGCATTAACATAGCTTCAAATGGTGCAGTTTTAGTTAATGGCGCCCAAGTAGGTCGACTGCAAGTGGCGCGTATAGCAGAGCCTACAAGTTTGGTGCGTGAAGCTGGGACCCGTTTTGCATTGCCGGCTGGACAGCCCGCCCCAACCACGGTTGAGGCCGAAGTTCTGCCATCATCCCTGGAAATGTCGAATGTGTCTGTAGTATCGAGCATGGTTGATCTGATTACCACTAGTCGCGGCTTTGACTTGTATACCAAGGCTGCACAGAGCATTGATCAGCTAAATCAGACTGCGATTGGCCAAGTAGGTAGAAGGTTAAGCTAGGTTTAGAAGAAGGAACTTTATGATACGAGCACTCTATACCGCAGCGACTGGGATGTCGGCGCAGGAAACAAACATTGACGTTATCGCCAATAACCTGGCCAACGTTAACACGACCAGCTTTAAGAAGAGCCGCGCTGATTTTCAGGATTTGATGTACCAGTACATCTTAGATCCAGGAGCTCCTTCATCTTCAAGTAGTAACAATCCTAGCGGAATTCAAGTTGGTTTGGGTGTTAAAACCGCTGCAGTTCAGAAAGTATTTGCCCAAGGCGATTTGACTTCGACTAGCAATCAGCTGGATGTGGCGATCGAGGGAGATGGCTTTTTTCAGGTTACGTTACCTGATGGCTCGACTGCTTTTACCCGTTCGGGAGCTTTTCAGTTAGATCAAAATGGTCAAATGGTTACATCTGACGGATACATCGTGGCCCCGGGAATAACAATCCCCAACGATGCGCTATCAGTTACAATTGGTCAGGACGGCACGGTTAGCGTGCTCCAACCTGGGAACACAACGCCAAGTAGTCTTGGTGAACTAACGGGAGTGCGCTTTCCAAATAATGCTGGTTTACGGGCAATCGGCCGCAACTTGTACCAAGAGACAGTTTCCTCAGGCTCCCCGCAAGCGGGCCGTTTCTCAGAAAATGGTGTGGGACGCCTAAATCAGGGATTCTTAGAAAGCAGCAATGTGAGTGTGGTGGAACAAGTGGTGAGCATGATTACCGCTCAACGCGCTTATGAGGCCTCCTCTAAGGGCATATCTGCCGCAGATGAAATGATTTCGTCTAGCATTAACCTGAAGAGGTAGTCGATGAAACCACTTTTGTCGCTTCTTATTAGTGCTACATTTTTTGTCCCGCTACTTGGGCATACCGAAAGTGAAGCGCTACGGATAATTCGTGTACAGGGACGTAACGAGGCAACTGTAACAACCCCAACAGTACGATTGGGGGATGTGGCGGATGTGACGTCTTTGGATATGCAGCATGATGAAGCTGTCATCGGGCTAAAAAAGGTTTTTTTGGCAAACAGTCCGGAGCCCGGCAAAGAAGACACCCTCAGCGCAGACATGATTATTGACCAAATGAAAAATGCTGGCGTTGACATGCGCAGAGTGGGCTATGCGCTCCCACGCGTCGTGACAATCAAGAGAGCTGGAAGGGTCATCGGACTGGAAGAAATTCGCCATGCTTTATTGTCAGTCATCGCTGATAGTGGAAAAGACGTTGCTTTGCGAGACATTCGCTACGATGAGCCAATTGTCGTGCCACCAGGTGCGACCCAAGTTCGCGCGGAGGCTGGTATACATGGCCGTCCAGGCGTTATGGCATTTCGTTTGGGAGTAGAAGTTGACGGACAGCTAGCAGCAAATCGCACTATTGAAGCCGGGATAGATGAGTGGGGCGATGTCCCTGTAGCCCGACGGGCCCTACAAAAGGGTGAAGTGGTGCAAGATGCTGATCTAGTGCGAGCACGCTATAACCTTGCACTGTTACCTCGCGACGCGCTGCGCAGTGAGAATCAGATCGTTGGTTTGGAGACCAAGCGAGATTTGCAAATTGGCGAGCCAGTTAGGCGCGATGTATTAGCCATCCCACCAGTTGTTACCGTAGGCTCAAAAGTGACGATGATGTATCGCAATGGTGTGTTTGAGCTGACCGCTACTGGCACAGCGCTTGAGTCTGGAATTCGCGGCCAAGATATTCGCATTCGTAATGAGGCATCCAAGAAGATTGTGGTCGGCACAGTAATGGAGCCCGGGCTTGTAGGAATTAAACCATGAAGCAACGCGTTCGATTAGGCATAGCCGTTTCAATGAGTAGCGTAATTGCTGGTTGTATGGCCCCGACGCGCCCTGATACTAGCGTGCCGGCCGAGGATTACTCGCGCTATTTAAGGCAGAAGTATGCGGAACAACAGCAACGCTATCCTGGCGCCACTCAGCGCCCGGGTGGATTCTACTCGATTGCCAGTGTAGTTGAGGCGCAGAAGAAGGACGAGGTAAAGGCTAGATTGCGCTTTGCTGCCGATGGTGGCGCTAGTGCCAATGAGGTTGTAGTAGAGCAGGATAAAATTGCACCGTCCGCAACTGAGCCAGAGTTCCATGTCGAACGTAGTAGTATGCAAAACACAAGGCCATACGAGGGATCTCTTAACTATGGAGACCCAGGTGTTACTGCGTCGCTATGGCAAGAATCTAGAAGTGGGAGCGAGCTATACCGGGATGATCGGGCTTGGCAGCCAATGGATCTCATCACCATAGTTGTCACTGAACGTTCTGAGGGTAAGAAAGAGGCCAACACTGAGGTTAAGGAAAAGTCGACCGTGGAAGCTGCAATCGACAACCTTCTTGGATATGAAACTGACATTAAGCAGGGCTTGCAGGGGAGGAACAATGGCGTCCCCGACCTTTCAAGCCTCGTTAAGGCTAGTAGTCAGAACGATTTCAAGGGTGAAGGAAAGACAAACCGCAAGGGCAGTTTAACTGCTCGCATTTCCGCAATGGTCGCGGAGGTTCTGCCCTCGGGAATTCTGAGGATTGAGGGCAAAAAGATTATTTCGGTCAATAGTGAAGAACAGATAATGATAATTACAGGCTTGGTGCGGCCACGTGATATCAACTCCGATAATGAGGTCGATTCATCCAAGATCGCGCAGTTGCGAATCGACTATTACGGCGAAGGAACCGTGGGCGAAGCACAAGACGGTGGTTGGCTCAGTCGAATGATGAGGAAGCTATGGCCATTCTAAGAACACGAGTGCAGCTTGCTGCTATTACGCTGCTTACTTTGCTCGCTTTGTGCATGAGCTGGCCGGCCCATGCCGCGCGGCTAAAGGATTTGGCGGACGTAGAAGGAGTGCGAGGAAATCAACTGTTTGGGTTTGGTGTTGTGGTCGGTCTAAATGGTACCGGCGATGGGAATGGCGCTCAGTTTACCCAGAAGAGTGTCGCCAATATGTTGGAGAAATTGGGTATACGTCTAGATCCCAAAGATATTAAGGTGAAAAACATCGCAGCGGTGATGGTAACATCTACTTTGCCAGCCTTCGTAAGGCCGGGTACAAAGATTGATGTTACGTTGTCATCGCTCGGCGATGCGAAGAGCTTGCAGGGTGGTACTCTGCTGTTCACTACCTTGAAAGGGGCAGATGGTAACGTATACGCAGTTGCTCAGGGTGCCGTAAGCGTGGGTGGCTTTGCCGTAGAAGGTGGTGGCGATGCTGCTCAGAAAAACCATCCTACAGTTGGGCTGATCGCACAGGGTGCCACCGTGGAGCGAGGGATTCCATTCGACCTATTTCAATCAAAGCGAATTAGAATCGTTCTGCGTGAACCAGATTTTACAACTGTGACCAGAGCCGTAGCTGGAATAAACACATTCCTTGGGCGGCCTGTAGCAGCAGCGCTAGACGCAGCTTCAGTCGAGGTTCCGCTGGTGGAAGAGCTGGGGCATGATCCTATCGGTCTGGTTGCCAAACTAGAGAATATATCAATTGACCAAGATGTTGGGGCACGTGTGGTTGTTAACGAGCGCACTGGAACTATCATTATGGGAGAATCAGTCTCGATTGGGCGAGTGGCGCTAGCACACGGGAATTTGAATATTGCGATACGTTCAGAAACTCAGGTTTCGCAGCCCAATGCATTGGGTGAAGGGCAAACCCAGGTCGTCACAAATTCCGATGTAGCGGTAGCTGAGGAGAATCGGCGCTTGGGTGTGATTGGAGGACATGTAACTCTAGGTGAGATCGTAAATGCGCTGAACGCTGTAGGGGCAACACCAAGAGACCTAATTTCGATTTTCCAGGCATTGAAGAAGGCCGGGGCACTGCAAGCAGAGCTTGTGATCATGTAGGTGACGTGACATGGCAGACGATGCATTGATGAATTTAAAAATGATAGGGGCGCAGTCGCTGGCTGCAGCGCGTGCGCAAACACTGCAAAACAGCCAGCAGCATGCGCAGGCTTTGGCGACCGGATTGCACGGAGCGCGTAGTGCCCAGCAGCATCAAGCCGAGGTAACCAAGGCGGCAACCCAGTTCGAGGCCATGTTGGTTCAGGAGATGCTGAAGTCGATGTGGTCGACGGTACCCCAAAATGGCCTTATTTCGGGTAGTCGGGAAGAGGAGATGTTTCGCGATATGTTTAATGAGGGGTTGGCTAATCAGATCTCTGAAGGCCCCGGATTGGGCATAAAAGATGTGGTAATTCGCGAGATTACGCGGGCAGAGAAAAAGGCGTCGCAGTTGAAGTAAGCTGCATCTAAAGTGGTGTTAAGCCATTGGATTGGCATACCAAGGAGCTACGGATGGACGAGATCAAGATTCGCAAGAGTGTGACTGACTTAGCACAGTCCGATAGTCTCGCTGTGCAACAGCAAGCAGGGCGTAAGACTAAGAAGGTTAGCGCCGAGCAAATCGCTCAAGCTGTTAGCGCGGGCGAAGATACCGTAGATGTTGGTGTCGCCAAATATATTCAGGCGGCCCTGGACCCAGAAAAGCTTGCCGCTGAGCGCAAGGAAAAGCTTGAGCGCCTTAAGAAGGCTGTTCAATCAGGTGAGTACAATCCACCAGCAGAAGCGGTAGCCATGGCAGTAGGGCAGGATATCGTAATGGAGATCTTTGACGCCCAAAACCTAAATCTAGGCGAGGAATAATATCTAATGCTCGAACGTCGTGCGCCACTTGTGCTTGCCCTCGACGCGGTCCTTGACCAAGAAATTGAATTGCAAGAAAAATATGCTGCTTTGCTTGCAGCAGAAAGGGCAGCTTTGGCCCGTTTTGATTCGGCGGAAGTCGAGCGCACTTGCAGTGAGCGCGAAAGTGTCTATGACCAGATGCAGCAACTGCACTCACGTCGGACCGAACTAATGAAGGAGTTCCCAGAGTTTCGTGGCAGACGCCTTTCAGAGCTCGTTCAGTTATTTTGTCAGCCCGAGGATGGGCGTCGTTTGCAGGGTAAAATCCTGCGATTGAAGCAAGGTATTCAGAAGACCCGTCGGGGAAGTAGTGAGTTTGGGCAGATAGCTCAGTTCTCGCTCAATCTTGTAAATGGAGTGCTTTCCATGCTCTGGTCAGCTACCCAGCACGTTACGCGTTCATACACTCGGCGTGGTGGAGTGAAAGAATCTGTGCATCCATCTGGCGATCGGCACTCCAACGTGCTGAAGGAAGCCTAGTAACCAGACGCCATCCTACGGTTAGCAGCCAGTGAATTTCGATTAGGTTATTTTTAGACCAGCCTCTAAGTTCCGGAAGCACTCTAGCGTCCTGAGTCAGTCATTAATTGAATAATTGCAGCTCTGGATGCAAGCCGGCCATGCATGGCCGGACCATCACGAAGTGCTTGGAGCGACGCGGAGTTGGGGTTAGCGGGACCACAGCGTGGCTTGGTAGCAGCGAAGTGAAAGCTGATCTGTGGAAATACTAAGCTATAGTGCACGATTTGTTGAGTAGGCACGGCTCTTGCTCTTCCAAGCTTGAATAGTCGCGCATATGGGCAATTTTTTCCCCGTGCGCCAACTTGGAAAGCAGCCTAAATGACGAATTTCGGTGCTAAAATCCTCAATAACGCTGTCGGCGCCCTTGCTGCTCAGCAGGCAGTTATTGCCACCGCCTCTAATAATATCGCCAACGTGCATACCCCGGGCTATGCCAGGCGAACCATCGATCTTCAAACACGCGTTTCGCGTAACAGTGGTTCTCTAGTCGACGTAGGCAATGGCGTTGAAATTGGGAAACTTGTCAGGGCTACCGATCAGTACCTTGAGGCTGCTGCTCGTGGGGCAGGATCCGACAAGGGTCTGTATTCGGTTCAGAAAGATTTTCTATCCCGACTCAATCAGCTGTTCGACCTGACTGGTGATAACCCAACTGTTGGAACAAATTTAAGCTCCTTCTTTGCGGCTGTAGATGATTTGGCAGCCGATCCAGCAAGCATTCCGCTTAGAACAAATTTTATCCAAAAAGCGAATGACCTCGTTACTTCAATTAAGACCACCTACGATACGATCGCAAATTTGCAGGCTGAAGCCGATCAACGTTTGGGTACCGAGATTGAGACAATAAATTCATTTACCGGACAAATCGCGACCTTAAACGGGGCGATTACCAGTGCTGAGCGAGCTGGTAGAGTTGCAGCGGATGAGCGCGACCAACGCGACCAGCTACTGCAAAAATTGGCAGAAAAGGTATCATTTAGCTCAATCGAAGGAGCTGATGGGGCATTAACGATTTCCCTCACCAACGGGTTTGCGCTTGTTTCGGGCACAACCCATAGAGACCTGGAGACTACAACATCACCAACGTTCGCAAGTGGTCCTGTGCCACCATCCCTTAAAGGTGCTGCATTGAGTTATATCGTCTATGACTATGACAGCACAGCTGGAGCGAGTCATATAGACCTTACGCAGGCTCTCAAGAATGGTGGTGGCACTGTGGCGGGGCTATTAGCTCTGCGTGGGTACAATGACCCCACGAACACATCAGCTTTCGATGCCGATGGAACTTTGGTTCAGGTTGCTTCGCGTGTTGAGGCGCTTGCACGGGAACTGCTAACAACAGTTAACCAAACCTACCTCGGAGCAGATCGCGATTCAGGTACGGCAGTGCACGATCCATCCTCAGGGGACTTAAACGGCAATACCCCCTCTGTGTACGGCTTATTCGACTTCACGTTCGTAGGGACCAAAGATGCCGATGGAAACGGACTGCCAGATGATCTTTCGGCGTTGGGTATAGATAACTTTGCAAGCCGCCTCTCGGTTGCTTTCAGTGACCCACGCAGAGTTGCGGCGGCTCTTGACTCTGGTGCTGGAGCACCAGCAGCAGCTGTGTTCGCGCCTGGGGATGGTCGTAACATGTTGGCCATTAGCGCCCTGCAGGATAGTAACCATACGTTCGGAGTTGGCAGTTACTCTTTCAGTGGAACCTTCGATGAGGAGTGGAGCGAGACTGTTGGTTACGTGGGAGTACAAAGTAACGCAGTTGAAGTACAGAGTTCAGTAGCAGAGGACAAATATACTTCAGCGCTGAATAGTCGTGATGAAGTTGCCGGTGTCAGCTTGGATGAGGAATTTACAACATTAATTAAATTCCAAAAGACTTATCAGGCGGCGGCAAAGCTTATCAAAGTAGCTGATCAGCTGCTTGATCAAATTGTGAGCATTATATGACGCGAATAACTGAAGGACAGCTTGCACGCATCAATCTCGATCACATTAATCGTAATCGTGAACGTGTCTCCGTCCTGAGCAATGAGGTTGACACTGGCGTTAAGGTGCGCAATCCCAAAGACTCAGATCAAGCGGCTATCATCTCGGATTATCAAAATACCTTAAAACGCATAGAGGGTTACAGCAATCGTACAGCCAACGTAAAAAGCTTTCTTTCGTTCCAAGAAGATGCGCTAGCGCAAGTTGCAGACATCTTGAACCGTGCCAAGGAGGTTGCAGCGCAGGGTGCCAATGAGACAAACTCCTCAACAGCCCGTGCTCAGCTTTCTGAAGAAATATTTCAGTTGCGTGATCACTTGGTGACGATTGCTAATTCAAAGTATCAAGGCAAATACGTTTGGGGCGGTGCGGATGACGACGATCCGCCTTACGATGGGAATACCTACACTAATCCGTCGAGTGGTAATGCCTCCGTCCGCTATGTCTTTGACAACGAGACCGGGACAGCCATTACACGTAGCGTAAATATAACCGAGGACCTAGCGATTACCGTTAATACTCCTGGTAATCAGATCTTTGACGGATCTATTCAAGCCCTGGAGCGCCTAGGACGCTCGCTGGCTGGATATTCTACTCTGCCAGCATCAGGAGCTCCAACTGGCGGTGGCACGGCGTACAACTTCCCTTCGCAATTTTCACAACAAACAGACGACATTCAAAATGCGATGGACCTGTTGGAGACAGCGCGTGCCACTAACATAGAACCGGAGCGAGTGTCGCTAAGCGGTCGACAAACTCGCATTGATACCGCTGAGGCATTGCTTAGTATGACCAAGAACAATGCCCAGGCGGTGCTGGGTACATTGCAAGATGCAGACATCATAACTTCAGCCACGGAGCTGCAGCAGGCCCAGACCGTGCTCCAAGCTTCTTTAACCGTTAGCGCAAAGGTTCTGAATCAGAGTATCGCCGATCTGCTATAGAAAGCCCTATATCGTGGTCTGCGCTAAGACAGACCCTGAGCTGGCAACCAGCGTTTGAATTGCGTGCGCCGCTTAAACTAGGGACTAAGTAGCACAAAAAGCCAGATTGTTGATTTTACGTAACTATTGTAAATCTCCAAGCATTCTCTGCGAATCTAAATTTCGTAGGAATCAGTGTATTCAGGCCAGGGAAGGCGGGCAGGAACAATGCTCATATTGACGCGAAAGCCAGGTGAAAGTCTCTACATTGGCGACAACGTAAAGGTCACCATAGTTGAGATTAAAGGCCATCAGATCCGAGTAGGAATTGATGCACCGCCGGAGCTTAGGATATATCGCGAAGAAATTTACCTCCAAATTTTGGAGGAAAATAAGAAAGCAGCTGAAGCTGCCTTGGCCTCCGATGCCGGACTTGAAACACTGACTTCTGCTTGGGCTGGCAGAAAACATTCTGAAGTCCCGGGAGGAAAGAGTTTGGCGGCTATGCCGCGTGAACGGACTCCTCAGCCTCAGGTAATTGTGCGCCGGAAGCGTAACAAAGGCCCTGGGGAGAAGGAGGAAGAATAGAGATGGTTGACGAGAAGGCACAAAAGGGTGGCATGTTCACGCTGAAGAGCTCGCGGTTCGGCGAGCTTGAGGTGCCTACCGAGAGCATCATTGAATTCCCGCAGGGCTTAATCGGCTTCCCCAACGCAAACCGTTTTGTGTTGCTTGAGCACAAGCCTCCATTCTCATGGCTGCATTCCATAGATGACCCAAGTTTGGCGTTTGTCGTTGTTGATGGATTTGAGTTTGGGCCGAGCTACGAAGTTAAGCCCCCCTACAACAATCGTGAGTGCGACTTTAGGCAGGGTGATGAGTTTGCCATCTTGGTGATCGTCACGGTCAGACCAGATCCAAAAGCTACCACTGCAAATTTGAAAGCCCCACTCTTTGTAAACCTTAAGAATCGGCGTGGCGCGCAGGTTATTTTTGATGATGCACGCTATTCCACGCGTTTCCCATTGTGGGCAGAGAATGAAGCGGGTAGTGCCGAGGACTCTGAGAAGAAAAAGTCATAATTGGGCAGCTAGGCCACTCAGGGGCCTGGAGCTAAACGCACAGTCTGCTTCAATCGCATCGAATCTGATGAGCGCTAACGGTCTTTGCCAAGTTTTTGCTTAATTTCGGCCGGGACTGCCAGCCAAGTTCGCTGATGGCTATGCGACTCCTTGAGCAGAGAGGTTAGGAGCGGATCCGCCTGATGCAGCTCACGGATGCTACCATCGTCCATTTGTACTAGCATAGATTTTTCATAATCAGACTGATGCACGTCGAGGGTTGAAATTGGATGAACGTAGTAGCGTGGATCAAAGTCAGCTTGGCGCGCTAACTCTTCAGCTCGTTCTCTTATCGCCTTAGAACTTGCCTCGCTGGACAGGCGAATTGTTTTGAACAGACGCCGTTCCAGGAGACGAGAGGACAAATCCTTCAAAATGCGATCTGATTCCTGCGACCAGCGCAACAGATGATAGCGCCACCAGGCTTCACGCATATTATAAATATTATCTAGGGACAGCTCACTGGAGGTCTTTGCCGCCAAGACCGCATCCATAGTGTCATCGCAAAATGTCAGCGAGTTCCGGATGTCCCTAGCGCGCTGGGCAATTGCGCGGTTGATTGTATCCGCGGCCAGCAGCACGCGATGTTGATACATCTGACGGTACATGGCATGGCGTGATACGGCGAAGTGCATCATTGCGTCCAATCGGTTTTCACGTAAAACCAGATGTCCTGAGTCGCTTATTTCTATCGACTCAGTAAGGGCGGGGATATTGTAACGTCCATAGCTGACACCTGCCATTACGCTGTCAACTATGCACCAGTTGCCTCGGTCTACGTTCCAACCACCACCAGATATAATCTCCCAGGTCCAAGCAGGAACTGTGTTGGCCTCGTCCAGAATAGCTATGGTTTCCTCGGCTGTGCCAGGCTTTATGGAGTCCAGCGTGGCGCGTAGTTGCGCATCTTCAAGAATAATCCGTGTGGCAATCGACTCATGCTGATCGGGAGCGTCAGGAAACCAGGTGCGCCAGCCTGTGTGTGAGCCCGGCGCTAAATGACCGATATCGTGCAGCAGGGCAGCTGCAGCTACGGGTAGGCGAAAGCGCTCGATTTGTTGTGGGTTGTTGCGGCCGAGATTCTGCATTAGGGCGCAAGCAAGGTAGGCTACGCCTAAGCTATGCCCAAAGCGAGAGTGTTCCGAGAACATATATAGAAGCCGTGTATTGGCTGTTTGACTGATGTCTCGAAGTCGCTGCACCCAGCGCTGGTCCAGAAGGCGCAGCACCAATGCTTGTGCTGGGTCACTGGTATCAAAAGTAAGAGACTGATGAACCACATCAGCGAAACTTATTTGGGTCATAGGGGCTCCGATATTGTAGGAACTGGGACTTGGGATGTGATTTGGAGTCCAAAAGGTTGTAGCCCTGCAAGATGGCGCTTTGAATTTGTCATTAGTTCAATCCTGGATACGCCCAGGTCACGTAAAATCTGAGCGCCAATTCCATATTGTCGCATTAGGCTCGGGGACTGCGCATCGACGCATTCTTTCCATGTTGCCACTTGTCGCCGCAATTCACCAAGTTCGGTGCGGCGAAGGTAAATCAGGACTCCCCGACCACGATCTCCAATCGCTTTCATCGCTCCTAGCAAAGTGTTCCTGCTAGCCGGAGAGTTGCCACCGAAAACGTCCCCAAAGGTAAATTCAGGTTGGACGCGAGTTAGGATGGGCTCGTCGGTTTCGACGTTGCCCTTAACCAGCGCAACATGTTCGCCTTCGAATAAATGAGAGCGATAGACAAATGAGCGCAGCTCCCCCGCGAGGCGGGTTGGTAGACGCGCCTCCGCTACACGTTGAACAAGGCGCTCACTTTGCAACCGGTGTCTAACCAATTGGCTAAGACTCAGGACCGGTAGCCCCTCTCTTTTTGCAAGCAGAGCTGCAGCTTCGGCCGACAGATACTCGCCACTAGGTCCGATTAGGTCTACTAATATCGCTGCGTCGCTGAAGCCGGCCAAAGTTGTGACATCTAGGGCGCCCTCATGCAGGGAGTTTCGCACCAAGACTCCTCCAGGACGAGTTTCGATCGGAAAAATATGGCCCGGTGTAACTAACTTACGTGCGACTGGCTGAGCCTCTCCCAATATACTCACAGTGCGCGCCCGATCTGCGGCGCTAATGCCAGTCGACACCCCCTCACGAGCCTCAACTGATACAGAAGAATTGAGGGCGCTGTTATGAAAACCATCTCCCGCTAGACTAGCCCTTGGCATCTTGGCGAGAGTAAAAGCTGCGGCCCGTTCTGGGCTTAGTGGGACGAATACTATTCCACCGCTAAGATTAATAATGCGGTTCATCTCATCATGAGCGCATGCCTGGGCTGGTGCGCACAAAGCTGCTCGGCCAGGGGGATTAGAATCGTCTAGCAGAACACCCAGACGAGTGAGGCGAAAGTTGTTCAAAAAATGTTGGGCGGGGGAATCCATGCGCTTGGGATTATGAACTAGGTCAGGGCACTTTTCTACAGCTCACATGGCTCGTTCTTTGTGGGTAGTAATTTGAAATGAGCAGGCAATGAATCCGGCATTTGAAGGGCAAAGAGTGATTGAGGGGGGAAGCTTGAACCTCAACTAGCCGGCCACATAACTATTCGAAATTATTGCTGATGCTCCGCGGCTTGGCTGACATTGTGGCTAATTAACTAGATTGAGAGGATGAAAACCAGTTAAGCCACTCCGAACAACTGTCGATCTATTTGATACGCCCTGGATTTTTGAGGAGTTAGGCATCATATGCAGCATGCGGCGTTTAGATCGGATAGCGCACCCAAGCCTCAGGGTGACGAGCAGACTTTGTCAGTTATTCAAGCGCGAAGAACCGCTTTCGTAGCTAGGTTTATCGTACTACGTGAGTCAAAGCGCACACGTGCACACCGAATTATCGAAACCATGTCGTGGGATGAATCAACCACAGCGGAAGAGCTAGCCAAGCGCTTTCGGCAAGTATTCGTAGACAATGGCGATAATATGGTGCCCGTGGATCGAGACATCAACCGAGCTGTGGCACATGCCAGCCGCTCGCTGAATTTCTTTATTCATGAGTACGCCGCTCGGTCTACATTAAATTTCATTGACGCCCTATACGACTATGAGCGATCTAATTCGCTACTATTCGGTAGTGATGAGCAACCAAAGCCAGGTGGCTGGCGGCTCCCGAATGAGTTGGTGAAGGAGCGCGAGCGTGTTCAGGGCGAGCAACTCTAGAACAGCATGAGCAGCGATCGCCCCAATCAGAGTGAAATCGAACCAGAAGCACGCAAGCGTGAGCATGCTGTTGCGCTACAATATGCTGAGCTAGACGAGCTGCCTAGAATAGTGGCGACCGGGGCAGGAGAGATTGCACGTCAAATTCTAGCCTTGGCCAAAGAGCATGAAATTCCTATCCAGGAAGACGCTACTCTCACTGAGATGTTGTCGAATTTAAGTGTTGGGGCGCATATTAGCCCCAACACATACAAGCTAGTGGCCGAAATAATTTCTTTCCTCTATCACACTGATTGCGAGTTTCAGAAAGCCCACCCAGAGCTAACGCCTGTTATGAGCAAGCAAGTTAAATAGCTGGCGTTTAAGTTAGACTCTGGGCCTATGCGAAATTGTCTAGGCAAACCTAACTAGCTCGTATTGCGAGCTAAGCGAAGTGCTGCGCCTAACTTTACCGCACGCTTTTAGAATAATGCGTAAATGAACGGGGATAGTGCTCCACTGCTTTGAGTGAGCACCAACAAAACTCCCAGCAGAAGAAATACTGAGACCATGGGGATCATCCACCAAGCCTTCTTCTCCATCAGGAGCGCAAATAGCTGCTTTATCGTTGATGATTTGCTAGTTTCGCTACGTGCCATAATTCAGGATCTCACAAAAAGCCGAGTTTTAATCTTCTGGCACAAAGACCATAGCCTACTCGGTAAATAACACAACCCCCTCCGACCATTACTGCTAGTCGCAAAAGACGTGCTTATAGACGGTATCTTAGGCAGCTTGGCGCTCGCCTTGACGCTGAACTTGTTTAGATTCCTCAGCCTTTGCAGCATTAAGCTCAGCTATAATCTTCTCGACTTCTTCAATTAGCGAGCCTATCGCGTACATCCAAACATACTGTCCAGCCTTCTTCCCAGTTAGAACTTCGGCAATTTGACCTTTGTCTTGGATGCGATGCTTTGTGAATAACTGCCGACCGTCTGTGAGTAGCACCATGTCGGTCGGGTCCTTGAAAAGCTTTGGCAGGCGCTTACGAAGATAGTCGATACCTCGACGGAAGCGATTCACAGGAAGGCCCTCTCGCTTCATGCGAAATAGCCAGCACAACAAAATTAAATCGCAATAAGAATACTTGTTCCTACCACGCGACAATGTCTTGCCGGTGCACGGAACAAGGTTTGTACGAGCATAGTAGTTCAATAACGCCAGGCCGATTCGTTCCGTGCCTCCCGTAAGACTACGAAGAATCGCCTGTACGTCTTTTGCGGTAAATTCCCGCTCTAAGAGTTGACTGTCAACGTCCGCGCTCACACCGTCCCCATCAACGAAAATTACTACTCACCTTATGACTAACCTGCACACCGTTAGCGAAAAAACTTCATGCAGTCGCTAACTTACTTAAGCGAAGCTAATCTGCGCAGGTAGATCTGTCAATCCACAAAGTATCAACAGGCTCTGTGGATAAGTTCTAATCACTCTGAACAACTCAGAGTGCACTATATTTACTAATCTATGACTGGGTTATTTTAAGCTAGTTATAGCAACTAAGCTACTACAACATTAGGGCAAGTAAGATTCAAAGCATTACCCTGAAACTCCGCATGCTTAGCGCTGATGAAGCATTGGCCAGGCAATTAATTCTCGTTATGGGAAAGCTTAGGAAGCAAGGCAAGAGCTACAGGAACTTCGTCTCGCCCAACTATTGAAAGCTCTTCCAGTCCATCATTTGCATGCGGAATATCTGCATCTAAAAATAGCTGAGAGGACCCACCGCCATCTAAATTGATGGCGTCTACGCAACCGATATCAGAGTGCAGCAGCTCAGTCTGCAACTCAGGAAACGTCAGCCCTCCAAAATTCGAAGAAGTTATCATCAGGACTAGGCGCCTTCGCTCATCAATGCACGCAATTGAGCGGCGAGATCGGGCCTGATCCTTAATGCCGCTCACTGGCTTGCCTTTGCTAATTAACCGAGGACCAGCCTGAATTCCTTCCAGGGTGGCACCAACTACAAAGTCCTGTCGACTAGCTATTTCAACTTCGGTTCGATTGAATGCCAGTACAGCGGTTAATAGCGATCCTCCCTTTTGCATTGGTTGAATCTTAATGCCGCGCTGAATTATTAGCCCTAGCGGCTCACCATTCTCATCAAAAAAACTCGCATTAATGCATAGTGCTGCATGCGCAAGTTTACATAAACTTGCCACTGACATGCGCTGTTTCCCAAAATCACGCGCTCTAATAATGCGGGCTTCAAAATCAACAAGCCGGGTACGAAAGAAAGAGAGCTGAGACGAAAATAGGGAAGCGCTCTGGGACCCGCGCTGTAGCAACTCGAGGTCTGCGCCCAGTGTGCGCCATGAGTCAGCCCATGCTGCAGAGGATAGAGCTGCTAGGGCTGCGCAGGTCAAAACTGCTCTCCTGCACAGGAAGGCTAAGTAAGAGCTATAAGGGTTGGTTAGGGTGCCCATATATGCAGGTATACTACTCGCAATAATAGCAGGCTGCTATAGCGCGCTAGCCAAAAAGCATTTGCGAATGATTAAGAGCACGCACCAAAAAGAAGTGGATCGCCGCGCCTTTTCTTACGATCGGAGCCCGTTAAGTTCGCCTAGGCCATTTTCGCAAGCTCTAAATAAAAATGGGCTGCTCAGGTTTCCCCGGCAGCCCAAA
>JAIBBV010000020.1 GCA_019694465.1 Oligoflexia bacterium | reverse complement strand
GTTTTGCGCTATAAGGGGTACGAGGAACGCTGATTAAGCCGTGGGGGTACATGGCTAATTTTGGTGAGTCCTTACCCTGAAGTTGTCGCTCAGTTGTGAACTGGTACTTTGGGGAAAGAGGGGAAGCATGTTTGGCAATAAAAAAGCGGCGGAATACGGGGTCAGACACCTCCGCCCAAGCAATCTTAATGAGTTGCGTAAGGATCTTAGGGTCCAATTGAGCGCGCTTAAGGCAGCCGCCACCTCTATGGTGCGTCCAAGCGGGTTTGGGCAGCTGGCCTTGGCTCAGCCACGTTTCAAGTAGAGTACCTTCACTTTGCTACATTGTGGGTGTTCCTCACCCATGCTGCTTCGCTTAATCCGACCCCGCTGTATTGACTTTGGGGATCAATCGCTGCTAATTTGCCGAATCTGTTACAGCATTTGTCCGAGGCGCGCTTTATTGTCACAGTGGGATTGCCATGTGGCGGCCGCGCGTAAAGGCGCGTAGCTCAGTTGGTTAGAGCGCTTGCTTGACAGGCAAGAGGTCAACAGTTCAACTCTGTTCGCGCCTACCAGATTTTTTGCGTAATGAGATAGACAGGTCCACCTGAGGGGTGGAGCCATTAATCGAAGTATAGGTGATTGCGTCATGCCAAAGATGAAGACAAACCGCACTGCGTACAAAAAGTACCGCGTAAATGCGAAGGGAAAGCCGAAATCGTACCGAGCCAACACAAGCCACAACACTGGCAAGAAGTCGGCGAAGCGTATGCGCCAGTTAAGACATGGCCAGATGGTGGACGCGACAAGCATGGAGAATATCTCTGGGCAGCTTCCCTACATGAAGTGTTGCAAGTAGCAAAAATCTTCGGCGGCGCTAGTGTAGATAATTGAAGTCAATTATCTCGATAGTGGCGCGATGATGAGTGATAGTTTTTGGTAAGCACGAATTAGTTTTTAGTTTTCTATAGAGGACTGAGTCATGAGAGTAAAACGTGGATTTGCAAGACGCCGCAAGCGTACCAGATTGCTGAAGTTGGCCGAAGGACGTGTCGGTCGTCGTGGTAATTGTTTTAAGTTAGCCAAGCTTTCCGTACAGAAGGGCCTTAAGTACGCATTCCGCGATCGTCGCGTCAAGAAGCGTGAGTTCCGTGCATTGTGGATCGTTCGTATTAATGCCGCCGCACGTATGAGCGGGATTAGCTATAGCCGCTTGGTGCGTGGATTGAATAAGGCCAACATCGCTATCGATCGAAAGATCCTTGCTGACTTGGCACTCAACAATCCGACAGCATTCGCCGCTATCGCGGAGCAGGCTAAGACTGCTCTCGCCGCATAAGCGCGCCAGCATGAGCGCTGAGATTGGCGCTGCTGACGTATTCGTTTCCGGAATTTCTCGTGCTGATAGTGCTTGCTTTAAGGCGCGTCAAGCATCATCTATTCCGGCGACTTCTTTTGCACCAGCAGTTTTGCAGCAACTGCTGCCTGAATTATCTCCCTCCGAGGCCGCCGAGAGTGCTTCGCGTAATGCCTTAGCTAAGAGTGGATTTGAGTTGGGCCAGGTGCAATTTGTAATCTCGGCAACACAAACACCTGACTTCAATAACCCAGGACTTGTCAGTCGCCTGCTGCATCGTTTGGGTCTTAATGTAGGTGGGCTAGAAATTCGCCAAGGGGCGTGTGGCGCAGTGGCCGCACTAGAGATCTCGGCACGTTTTGTTCAGACTGGGCAAGCTGATGTGATTCTGGTTGTAGCAGCCGACATGCTTTCACGCTACTTCGGGGCGGAAGAGCAAGGGGCTGTGCTTTCTGATTCGGCTGCCATTGCGCGATCTGTAATGGCAGATGGGGCGGCCGCCTTTGTCGTGTCACGCCAGGCTATTAACTCGAAGCAGGGAGTGCTGCGGTATATCGACTCGGGGATCAGCGGCTACGGACAGGGTTTTCGTGATTTTCACTGTCACTTACCTTCGGCCAGCCGATTCCCGCAACGCATTACCCGCGAGGATGTCCAGCAGGGGTTACATTTTCCAGTCTTGAATCCACTGGCTCTGTTACAAAGTCTAGACCAGCGAGTTTTTGCGGACTATCGGAATAAACGCTTAGCATTTGGGTGTACGCCAACGCAATTAGTGTCCCATTCAATTGTGAACGGCATAGCTGAGCGGATTGCCCAGCTATGCGATCTGAAGGATGCCTGCCTTGATTGCTTTCCCGATGTGGGATTTATTGGGTCAGCCGGTATTCCTTGGGCAATGAGTCAGATTAGTGGCGCCACAACTCTATGGGCTGTCGCTAGCAGCGGCCCACAGTGGGGATGGGCTGTGTTGGAGCCGTGGGGAGCTTGATATGGCGCGAGTGCTAGGCACCGGCCACGCTGTGCCACGACATGTCGTCACTAATGCAGATCTCACTGCCTTCATGGAGACTTCGGACGAGTGGATCCAACAGCGCAGTGGTATTCGTGAGCGTCGCTGGAGTCGACAGGGATTCGCAACTCAAGGGGAAGCGCGCAATGTTGATCTAGCGCTGGAGGCCCTGCACATGGCATTGAGTAGTGCCAAAATCGACTCGTCGGCTTTGGATGCTGTGGTTTATGCAACCATCACTCCTGATGAGGAATTCCCGGGCTCAGGCGTTTTACTGCAAGAGTTGCTAGCACCTGCCAAGGCTGTGCCTGTTTTCGAGGTTCGCAATCACTGTGCTGGCTTTATATATGCGCTTGCAGTAGCGCGTGCCTACATTGATAGCGGCACATATAAACATGTAGCTGTCATTGGCTGCGAGCTGCAATCAACAGGACTGCTCCTTAGCAGTGCTGGACGGGGAACAGCGGTGCTGTTTGGTGATGGAGCAGGTGCTTTCGTGCTGGGAGCATCAACGTTCGACCAGCCTGGCATAATCGGCATTGAATTGTGCTCGGATGGAGCTTTCGCTGACAAACTGGGAGTTGATGCCCCCGGCTTTGCCCGAGCCTGCGCATTGCAGGCGTCACACTTTGATGGCGAACAACCGCTAACTGCGCCACGCATGGAGGGCCAGCTAGTTTTTAAGATGGCATCGCAAAAGATGCCAGAAGTCATTCGTAAAGTGCTTCAAAAGTGCGGACTGGGGTTGGAGAATTTAGATGTGATCGTTCCCCATCAAGCTAATCAGCGCATCATAGAGATGGTTGGACGTGACCTTGGCTGCCCCGAAAAAATAATTAGTAACATAGCGCGCTATGGAAATACTACCGCCGCTAGTATCCCACTGGCCTTGAGTGAAGCTGTAACTCAGGGCAAAATTCAGCATGGGCAGCTAGTCTGCCTGGTCTCTTTCGGTGCTGGCTTCTCATGGGGAGCTGCACTTATTCGCTGGTAGCACAAAAGTCGCGATTGTATGGTGTGAGAAAAGAGCTAGTCCATGCATAGTGTCTTCTACCGTTAATGGTTTGATAGATATCCAGTCTCAGGTTTGGAAATTAGGTCATAGGAAAGTTAGAGAGTCATGCCCGACGCACCTTCGCCAGTATTTTGTCGTTTAGTGCCAGCCCTAGCCGGTGAGATGGCGCGCATTGAGGCGGAAAGCAATTCGCCACCGTGGAGTGAGGATCTGTTCAAGGCTGAATTCTCACACGTGCATGCTCGTGTGATGGGGGCGCGACTAGAGGGGAAGTTGGTGGGCTTTTTAATTTGCCACGTAGTTCAGGATGAAGGGCACATAGTCAATTTCGGAGTGGCGGTCGCATATCGTGGAAGAAAGATCGGTCGCGCCCTAATTGAAGAAGTTCTTCTCGATTTGTTCCGTGAGGGAGTGCGCTGGATGACTTTGGAAGTGCGGCGCTCCAACCAGGTTGCGCGGAACCTTTATGAATCTTTAGGCTTCATGGAGGTTGGGACACGTGAGCACTACTACACTGATGACGGAGAGGACGCAGTAGTGCTTAAACTAAATTTGAGTCAGTTCGCCAGTCAACGCACTTGACGCACGCGATAGCCGCAGTGGCGTAGCACGCGAATCGAGCGTAGCGCTTGCAAGTGCTTCGGGGGTGGCACTAGTATCAAGCTGGTTTTTGGCTGTGCTTTGCGCAGTAAATGTATATCTGAACAGCGTGGCCGTTTTTCGAGCAGGCGGCGATAGGTCAACCCGGCTGCTTTCCAACGGTCGGCATCTTTCCACTCCCATCCCTGCGCACTGGCAAGGCCGCGTGTCCCGGCTAGTCGGGGTAGCCATTCATTGACCCAGTCGCTAAACCATAAAGTATCGCCATCCCAGCTAGACCAGGCCCATACTCCTGTGTGCGAGGGGTAGTTGCGATTTATATATGCAAACTCTGAGCGCCAAGTAGGGGCAAGAAGTAGACTTGGGCCGCTACTACCATCAAAGTAGCGGAATGTAAGTTTTGCATTCTGTGTGAATGCTTGCTTCGTCGCCGACAAACAAAGGATAACCAATATCAGCGCAGCTAATCGCGCAGTTTGCTTCGTGTTTAGGAGCGGGAGAATAAGACGCTCGAGCGCGAGTCCCGCCAGAATCGACCCTGGCACCATCATCATGGTGGGCACAGAGCGTGTGACAAAAATTGCTACAACTATGAACCATACTCCCAACGCCCATTGACGCTCCCGCAGAGCTACAAGCAACCCAACTGCACCGAGCAGCGAGAGCCAAAGTGGGCCTAAAAACTTGAAGTACCCAAGCGCCCAAAATAGGTAGTACGGATTTGCCAACACTCCAGTTTGTGCTGCTTGTCGCCAGGGCTCAAAGCCATGTGCCCTTAGGCTCGGCAAAAGCCAGGGGCTGATGGCTAAGCTTGTGGTCAGTAAGACCAGAGCGGCGCTCCAAAGGCGTTCAGCCAACAGCTGACGTGCGCCCCCGCATATGGCAAACACTCCAATCGTGATGAAGAGAAAGTAGGGTGCTTCAGGGTGACTAAGCGCAGCTAGTGCAGCCCATAAAGCAACCCAGGGCCAACTATTTAAGTCTCTACAGGTAAAGAGCGAGTGCACCGCACTACAACACAAAAGAGCAAAGAGCAGACCGAGACTGCGCGATAATCCACCTCCCATCCATAGCCAGTCTGGGCTTGCAAAAATGAAAGGCATGCTAGCTACGATTATCGGCCATGGCGCAGAAAAAAAACGTTTCGCCAAGCCCACCATAGCGAGCACCGACAGTAGTGCAAAAAGGGCAGGTAATAGGCGCAAGACATCTTCAGCGCCGAGCGAAAATAGCTGGCTTACGGCTGCGCCGAGTAGAAAGGGGAGTGGCGGATAAACAAAAGGGATATCGAGTTGATTGTAGCTAGTAAAGGCTGGTATGCGCAGCCCATTTGCACGCACATCATCAATCATTTGTGCGAACATACCCCCGTCACCCAATGGGAAACTCTGCAGGAAGTATGGCCAATGCACTAAAGCGCTTAGGGCTATCGCCACTATGGCGATCAGAGTTACTTGCAATTTAATGCTTGTCTTCACGAGCTTATTCTTACCGTTTTGCTTGCTTGGTACTAGAACCCATCTCATACAGTGGGTTTATAGATGGCCAGGCCTGAAGAATCTGGCATGCCCCACAAAAAGGGCATCGTCTTCGGCACTTATGAAGCCGGTTCTAGTGTCCTGAGTCGGTGATTTCTTGAGTAATTGTACCCCTGGACACTAGAAGCTATTTCAAAAATAGCTTCTAGTCGCGCCAAGGATGGCGCGGCAAACGCCGAAGGCGTTTGTAGCGAGGTGAGGCATGGGCACTTTGGGCCCCATGCCGAGGTCGGAGCGATTCAAAAATGGGCAGGAGCTGCTCTGTAGAAAAGACATTTAACGAGGACAACCGCGAGGTTGTGGACGATAGAGCGGAGGTATAGCTCACGGGTGCGGGCGTGGCATGAACGAGCTGAGAGCGCAGAGCCTGTATTTCTCTTTAGCATACTGAAGACAGTTTCGACTGCCCATCGTTGACCGTATACGGTTGAACCATAGCGCTTAAAATAGAAGTATATTTTTCGCCGGTAGAGTCCACGCGGAGCGCTTCTTGAGGGACGCCCGATTAGGGGCGGGATCAGCGCTCGTCGACAATGTGTTGAGCATAAGTGGCAGTGATGTTTTTCGCCATCGAATCCAGCGTCGGCTAGTAGGGTGTCGATGTTGATTCCAGGAATGCTATTTTTGAAGGTTGGCAGGATACTACTTTGATCTGGGCTAGGCCCTCTACCAGCAGCAAATCCGAGAATAAGGTGCGTTGAGCAATCAACAAGGAGTGTTAACTTCGGGTGAAACCTGGTGAAATATTGTGTTTTTTCCTCTCCTTTTCGTCGAGCAAAATGCTGACTAACGTGGCGTGATTCGAAACCGGTTGAATCAATTGCAGCCAGTTGAACGTTACAGCCGATTTTTTTTTGCTTTTGCTACTGACTGCAAAAGAAGCTCTCTCGCTGATGGTAACGTCAACAGCGTTCCCGCTCGTTTTTGTAGAGTCGTAAAATGCGGAACCTGCCTAAGCCCAATCTCTGCACGAAACTCATGACAGTCCTTTAGAAATTCACATACCCCTCGATAATCCGTGCCAAGAAATACCTTTAGCACCAAGCAGGCAAATAGCTGCGCTTGGGTAAACTTATGCGGGCTCTTTACATGCGAATAATCGCTAAGCGACTCTTGGCCAACTGCGTATGCAGTTCGAAGGACCTGTAATGGGGATTTGCTGCTCATGCTCATCCCCATTCTATGCCAGATTTCTCCTAATCTAGATATATACTGTCTTTTCTACAGAGCAGGCAGGAACCTATTTTTGAAATGACTTGTGTTGCTGCTTGCAGTAGAGACGTACATTTGCGAGGGCGGGCGTTTTGGGGAAGTTTAAGCAAGCCTACACGCCAGCCAAAAGTGCAAAGGTCTAATATTCCTTAACTATTATGTGGCAAGTCCGCTGAGCAGCTGATGGATTAGCCTGTCTTTGTATTGTATTCTTCGTGCTCTTGGGTGTGGTGGTCAAGGTAGGAAGTAAAATGGTTTCTCCACAACCAAATCCGCGGCCGCTCCAGGGTCTTCCCGGCAGCCACTCCCATGAATATGCCGGTAAGGGGGCTGACCCTGTCTCCGAGTACACAGCCGCATTTGTAGCCGGTGTGCGCCCATCAGCGCCAATTGAGGGAATTTTTGGACGCGTGCTGAGAGGTACTCAGCCTGACCATTTTACAAGACTTACATCTGATCTTGATCGCCGTCTTGCCTTAGTTACCGGGCATGATGCCTTAAATCATTTCATCGGACGCTCTGGCGCAGAAATTCTAAATACAATTGGATACTCTTCGGCGGATACTGCTTTCTTCCTCGCCGCGGGGGCGCAATTTCGTCTATGCGTTTGCGCGGAAGCAGGTGCTTTGCCTAGTATTGAGGCAACTTGGCACAATGTACTTCAAGCCGCAGAACGAGCCTATCCAGAACTTAAGGGACGACTTGTTCAGCACAGTGATGAATTAAGGGCGCGACCATTCGTAGAATTTGATCGGCAGGCTGGTGGCATTATAGCTGCACATAAGCGTGGGCCGAGTGACCCCGGGTTTATGAGCGTCCCGAACTTCTTAGCTTCCGACCAGAGCGCAGCAGCAGTGCGAGCATTCCTATATCACACGCTTGGGTTGCGGGAGCTTTTTGCGGGCGATGGTAGGACGCGCTTAGGCGATGGTCGTAAGGGGGTATCAGAGCGATTGGTGTCAAACGTGCCGCTGCTAGATCTTGGGATGCATGCCTTGATTGATCTGCAGGTTAGTTAGTGCTAGCCCCATTCTGCCATGCTCGGCCCTCTTCCAAAAACGGGCTAAAATGCGCATACTCCGCTCTTCCTCGTTAGGGGCGAAGTATGTTGCAAGTATCCGGGCTAACCAAAATTTATGGCGATCAAATCCTATTCGAGGATGTTACCTTCGGCATGCAGCGCGGGGAGCGTCTGGGCTTAATCGGGCGCAATGGCTGTGGTAAGTCTACACTCTTTCGCCTGATCCTTGGCACTGAAACAGCTGATGAAGGCGCTATTTTGCTGCCACGTGGATATCGTGTTGGTCATTTAGCGCAACACCTGCGCTTCAGTGAGCCAAGTATTTTGGATGAGGTGTGTTTAGGACTTCCAGAAGACCAAAGAGATCAGGAGTATCGTGCAGAAATTATATTGCAGGGATTAGGCTTTGCTGAACCTGATTTTGCAAAATCGCCGGCTTCATTCTCGGGAGGCTTTCAAATTCGCTTAAATTTGGCCAAGCTTCTTCTGTCGGAGCCAGATTTGCTGTTACTAGACGAGCCGACTAACTATCTTGATATCGTTTCAGTCCGTTGGCTAACCGCTTTCCTTAGAGCGTGGAAAGGGGAACTAATTATTATATCTCATGATCGTGCATTCATGGACTCCGTCACCACGCATACGATGCTTATTCATCGTGGTAGCGTTAGGAAAATTCAGGGCCCTACGGAAAAGTTATATGCTCAGGTAGCGGTCGATGAGGCGGTGTACGAGAAAACGCGTCAAAACGAGGCTAAGAAGCGCAAGGAGCTGGAAGAGTTTATTGCGCGCTTCCGCGCTCAAGCCAGTAAGGCTGCTTTAGTACAATCCAAAATTAAGGCCCTTGAGAGAATGGGTGAGAAAGAGGAGCTGTCGGCCATTGCGAATTTGGAATTCGAATTCCGTGAGGCCCCTTTCGAAGGTAAGATTATGGCCGAAGCGACATCGATTAGCTTCAATTATCCGGGTGGCCCAGAGTTAATCAGCCAGCTCTCTTTGACAGTGAATCGTGGCGATCGTATTGGCGTAATCGGTAAAAATGGAAAGGGTAAATCGACGCTGCTTAAGCTGATTGCAGGAGAAATGCCAGCAGTTGCTGGTTCGGTGAGTTTTAACCAGCACACTCGCCTAGGATATTTTGGTCAGACAAATATTGATCGACTTGCTCCAGGGCTCACGGTGGAGGAGGAAATCGATCACGCTAACCCAGCTTTGGGCCGCACAGCGGTGCGCGCTATTTGCGGTACGATGATGTTTAGTGGCGATGATGCACTAAAGAAGATTTCAGTTCTTTCCGGGGGCGAAAAGAGCCGGGTGCTATTGGGTAAAATTCTAGCCCTTAAAACCAATTTGTTATTGCTGGATGAGCCGACCAACCATCTTGATATGCAGTCAATTGACTCTTTGCTGGCAAGTTTGAAGCGCTATCAAGGAGCGCTGATTATAGTGACGCATAGTGAGCTGCTTTTGCGTGAGCTCGCCAATAAACTGGTAGTGTTTGATGGCGAAACCCCCCGTGTATTGTTGCACGGATATGACTATTTCTTAGAGCAGGGTGGTTGGGGCGACGATAATAGCGTCAGTAAATCGCGCGCTGCGGATAGCAAGGAGAAGGGCGAACGTGACAGGCGTTCTCCACAGGAGATGGCAGCGCGTCGAATACGCACCTTGGAACGGAAGATTGTCGCCAGCGAGGGAAAAATAACAGGACTTGAGCTGCAACAAAAAAAGCTGGAGTCTGACCTGGAAGCTGCCACTCAGGCCAGTGATATGGACAAAGTAGGAGACTGCGCCGTCCAATTAGGTGAGATATCCCAGTCTATCGATGAGGCTTTCGCCGAGCTGGAGCAATTGAGCAATGAAAAAACTAAGCTAGAGCGGGAGAATTCGTGAGCGATGACGGTAGCGTCAATAAACTGATTGAGAAGTCGGCTAGCCTCAAGTTGTCAGCCACCACGCGGCACATATTTTTGTGCGCTGAGCCGACTAGCCCCAAGTGTTGCTCAGCCCAGGACTCCAAGCAGGCCTGGGAGTATCTTAAGCGTCGCTTGCAGGAGCTGCAGCTGGCGCGACCAGAAATTATAATTCAGCGCACTAAGGCAAATTGCCTGCGTCTATGCACGCGTGGCCCAATTGCAGTGGTTTATCCCGAGGGTGTTTGGTATCACTCTTGTGCACCAGAGGTGCTTGAGCGGATCATTCAAGAGCATCTGATCGGGGGGCGAATAGTGCAGGAGTTCTGCTTTGCACGGGGACTTGAGGCGTAGAATTTTACCGGCCTAAATCAGTCTTGTCCCAAAACTTTTCCATTTGAGTTCTTAGGCCTACAGATTGTCCCAGCCTCGATATGGGCTGTTGGACGCTGAAGAACCGATAAAGCTCAGCTTCCAACAGGCTGGAATCGTGACAATTTTTACCCATCTGAGCACTTACTTGAGTTCTGAAGCTAGGTTGTATTTCTAGTGCAATCAGAGAGTTAGGCAGTTTATCGCACCTGCTGCAATTTGACCAGCCACTGTCATTACGCTATACTGCGGGGACTTTGGCGGGGTGTATTTCGTTAGCGCCCCGACAGTACCAAAAGGTTGTAACCGGTTTGAAAGGGATTTTAGCAGTGAGTGGTCTGCAGTTCTTGCAGCCCGCGCCCGAAGCAGAATCTATTGGAAGGAGCACAGCTTGAGCATCAAGTCGTTTAAAGTAGGCGACAAGGTCGTCTATCCTGGTCACGGCGTCGGCGAAATCAATGCACTAAAGGCAAAAAATATTGGAGGCACGGAAGCTCAATTCTTCGAAATTGCTATTATTGAAACCGGAATGAAGATATCCGTGCCGGTAGGCCAGGCTGAATCTGTTGGACTTCGTAAGGTTGTTGATAGAAAGGCTGTTGAAAAAGTTTATCAAATACTTCGCACTAGAACGATTAAAATTGATACCCAAACTTGGAATCGTCGTTTTCGCGAATATTCTCAAAAAATTAAAACTGGGTCAGTGTTCGAGATTGCTGAAGTTTTGCGCGATCTCTCAGTGTTAAGTTCCGAAAAGGAACTCTCCTTTGGCGAGAAGAAGATGCTTGATATGGCGCAAAGCCTGCTGGTGTCAGAAATCGCTATCGCTAAGTCCAGGAGCCAGGAAAAGGTGATGGGCGAGCTGCAGGAGATTTTCGCATAGGCGTTGCCTGATTCTTTCGTTGCTTTTCTTGTGACTGCGCCTGCTGCGGGATACATCGCAATCGTTCCCGCGGCGGGAAGCGGCGTGAGGCTGGCTGCGCAGCGACCAAAGGCTCTGTGTGAGTTGGCTGGTGTGCCTTTGCTGCGGCGCACAGTGGATACTCTCCTCTCTACCCAACTTTTCTCTCATTTATTAATAGCAGTCCCTGACGGAAGCCAATCCGAGTTTGAGGCGGTGCTGCCTGCTAATGACAGTGTGCGACTTGTTGTTGGTGGTGCTGAGCGCCGTGAGTCTGTATGGCGCGCGTTGCAGTTCGCCCGACAGCACTGTGCTCCAACAGAGAAAACCCTGGTGGCCGTACATGATGCCGCGCGCTGCCTGGTTAGTGCGGAGTGCGTGCGGCGTGTGGTGCGCGTCGCAGAGGGAAGTGGCGCAGCTACGGCAGCTGTGCCTTGCGTTGATAGCTTGTGCCTTGGCACTAACAATCGTGAGCCACTATACGCGCAGAGCGTGCCGCGTGATGGCATGTGGTCGATTCAGACACCGCAAGTGTTTTGGTTTGAGTTGCTGTGGAAAGCACATCAAGAGTCAGTATTGAATGCGACAGACGATGCCTCGTTAGTGGCACGGGTGCATGAGGTTTCCCTGGTTATGGGTGAACGTAGAAACATGAAGATCACTACCCCCGAGGATTTAAAGCTAGCAGTGGCTTTCTTAACGGAGATTGGCTCTTGGTAGAAGGGAGTTAAGCTGAGTTGGTAAGTTCTACTGCGTTGTTTAATCCAAGAATTACGTCCATAACTTGAATTCCGAATTCAGCTTTAAATGGTGCTTGTAACTTTTGGTCTATTCCACGCACTGGGCGCCTGTTAGTCTCGCTGGCATGAAGTTTTGGCTTGTAGCTTGCGAGGCAAACATGAAACGTTCCCTTATCACTTTAGCCGCTCTGTTTTTTCTAGTTTTAGGCACGATCCAGTCCGCGCATGCGCAGGATTTGCAGTGTGAGATTATCTTCGCTGGCACATCCGCTGCTGCCAGTGCCCAGACTCAGGGCATCACAGGCACAGCTGTTCTACTGATTGGATTCGGAGGCTATATCCAGTGTCGTTCGCCAGCTGCTGCCGGGTGGAATAGCTTTGCCGACCGAAGCGCTGATCAGCGCTATATTTCATTGAGTCTCCCAACTGCTGGCTTTGCTGGTGCTACCCCCGAAAGGATGGCAATTCTTGAGGCGCGCCTAAAGGATTGCTATCGGCAGGCGCTAATTGCGATGAATAATCCAGCTCGTTTAATGCTAGAGTTGAGTGTTCGTCCAGCGCGTTATAATGACGATCCGGGGCCCCATACTTTATCAATGAGTATTTGGGTCGATACCGCTGATACAATTTCATGCACGCTTACTGTGAATAATTCTGGTTTGCGTTAATGGTCGGGGTCGCTTGTTTGGGGCGCTAAGATTGGCTGCGTAAAAAGATGGAAAAATTTCTTCGTTTGTGGCCAACCGGAGTGCTTGTTATAGCCATAGTAGCGGGTGTTTTCCTTGTTAGCAAAAATACGAATTTACTAGGTCGCGGGGCTGGAGAAGCGATATCAGACGAAGATTTTTCAAAGGCCGGGGCCGAGTCCGCGCTAATCATGACAATACTAGCGGATGATGATGAGATTGCGCCATGGCCGCGTGCTAGGCGTGTTGCTAATTCAACTCCAACGCCGGTTCCTACACGGCGCGCGCCAACAGCAGTGCCAACCATTGCGCAACCAACATTTGCTCCAACGGTCACCCCAATCGCACGGGTCTCCGTCCCCCCAGTTCTTCCCACTGTTACAACTCTGGCAGTGCCAAAGGTAACATCAGGAATATCCTCTCCAACTCCGGTCGGAGGTATAGGAGGTATAACAGGGCCTCTTCCAACATTGAATTCACCACAGCCAACCCCAAGTCTAACTACAGTCCCAAAGACAGCAACTCCAATTACTACAACGACTGTCCCAAAGACACCGACACCGGTTACTACAACTTCGGTTCCCAAGACAGCGACTCCAGGTCCTACAACTACTGCGCCTACTGCCACGCCGAAGCAAGAACCTACGGTTCCAAATTCGACAACTAATCCAGCTGCCACATCCACCCCTAGAACAACAGTGCCCACTGTTGTTCCCACTACACAAGCAGCAAGGCCTACAACTGTGCCCGCCACTCCTACGCAGTCGACATCTCAGAGTCGCCCTGCACCAACAAAGACACCTAAACCCACGCCCACAAAGGCAGGCAAAAAGACTACAAAGTTGACGGTAAAGAGTAAGAGTGGGTCCAACTAGTTTTGTTCAGCGCCAGGCCTGTGTAGCATTTCTAAGCGCTGCTATCGCTGTGGCGGTCGGCGCACATTTTTTCCCAAGCGTACAAGTTATGGCTAGTTCTGCGCTGTTGGCTCTTTCGCTGGCTGGTATTACGCAGGAGCAGTTGGAAGCTAATCGAGCCAGTATCTGGGAAAAATGTAAATCGCCCTATCAGGCTAACTTAAATTTAGCTTCATACTTTGTGCGCGTGTTTGCTGCAATTTTCCTGGCATCCTTTATTTATAAAATATTCTGTTTTCAGCCGGCATTAGGCCTAAATGTCGCGTCTGCGCGATTTAACAATTCGTTCTCACTACTTCTGGCGCACAACGGAGGAGTTTTGCTTGCCAGCTTTGTGCTTGCGCTTGTTTACGGGGCAGGTGGCCTCACGCTGGTGTTGGCCTGGAATGCTTTGAACTGGTCCCAAAATTTAGCTCCCCTCGTTTTTGGGGGACAGATTGAGCTAGTAAGCCGAGCTTTGATGGTTGGAGCATTGTTGCCGCACCTAATATTTGAGGTGCTAGGCTATGTGCTTGGTGGAATGGCAGGGACTTTCCTGGGGAAGGCCTGCACTAAGTATCATCTACTCTCTAGTGAATTTTATAGAGTAAGTAGAGCTTGTGTAGTGATTGTATGTCTTGCAATTTTGGCCTTGCTGCTCGCAGCAGTTTTTGAAGTGCTATTGGCTGGGCAGACAAAATTGCTGTAACTTGTCCGTTGGCGTGCTGCTGAACTTAGGCGCCAGCGCTACTAAGTCGCTCTATAAGAGCAAAGCCTTCTCCATTGGGTGTTCGTTCGCGCTGCACCGTAACCTTAAACTTGTCAGAGCCAAGCGCCTTAGCAAGGCCGTTTTGCAGTTGTGACCGGTTGCATATCTCGCATTTCATACGGCCCTGTGGAAAGCCTACCAAGAGTAGTTTGGATAAATTGCGTGATTGCATTAATGCGCGTGTTTTATCTGGTATATTGCTACTAAGGAACTGCGAAAAGTATAGCGTTGGATCGATATACAGATTAATAAGTCGATCGTTAAGACGCATTACGTAATGCTGCAGGCCCTCCTGCTCTTCCACGAAGCTAAGCTTCCAGTCACGATGTTGCCCAAAGAAAGTAAAGGCTGTCCAGCGTCCTAAATATAGAGAGGCGCCAGGTTCAAGTTGAGTTGAAAGTTTAGTCAGCTGAGGAAGTTTGCCGAACTCTTCGTCGTCAAGAGGTTGGGTGGCAAGATTCAAAGCCGCAAGTGCACATAAGGCAATCCCCCAAGCAGATCTAGTGGGTAAGCTATCCACAAGTACAAACACCGCAGCCAGGAGGCAGGGAAAAAGGAAAAACTGTTGCCTCAATTCGCCACCAACTGGATATTTCCCCATTAGGCCAAGAATAAGCAGCAGCAGAAATGCGATTGGAGCTAGTATTAGTACAAGTTGACGTCCGGCTTTACTCGCCGCATTTAACGCAGGGCTCCTTAAATTTACAGCTTTTATCGTCATAGCCCCCGCTAATAGGACTCCAAGCAAAGCGGCAAAGAGTGCAGGAATGTTGGAAAGCGGAGTAAACAGGTGAAATTCTGCTGCGATTGCATGAATAATAAAATCCAAAACGCTTTGGTTCGGTTGCAGCAAGTATGGTTTTAGATAGCGATAGGGGGTGAGTTGTAGCGGGTCTTTAGTCGCTAAAAGGTGAGGGGTAGTGAAGAGTCCGCCCTGCGAAGTTAGAAATAGGTAGGTTGCGAAGATAAGAAGACATACGAGTGCAGCTCGAAATTTGTAACAGAAACCTTGAATCGAGAAGGCTGATTTTGCTAGGGATACGCGTAAGTCCTCGTTTGCGAGTATGACTAGCAGCGTTGCGCTGACTAAAGCGCTTGAGAACAATAGCGCAGAGAAGTGCGAGAGGCATGCAGCAGTCAGGTACGCCCAGAATAAATCAATCGATAACTGCCTTGAGAAACGGGAACTAATAATTTCGATCGCGTAGTATAGGCTCGCTAGCATACAGCAAATCGCTAGCATGTAGGGCCTGACTATCACCGAGATCAAAATATGACTTTGCGACATGGCGAGTATCGCCATTCCAGAAAGTATAGAAAGACGAGGCAGGCCTAAAGCGCCCAAAATTTGGCCGAATATGAAAATTGACAATGTCCCACAAATAACAGATGGCAGTGGATCGATATATTGCGCGTAGCCCAAAAGTGAAAAAGCACGCAGTAGCGCATAGAATCCAAGCGGGTGCGAAGTGCTGCTGACCGCCTTAAAAAACTGAGCCAGGTTATCCTGACGAGACACGAAAATGTCCCAAGCCTCGTCGAAGCCAATACCGCGTGTCGCAGCAAACCCCAGGCGCAGGCAAAATGCACACAACAATATGACTGAGATCGCAATAATCAGCGCAGGTGAATCTTTGCGCTTTGAGTCCGTATTCATCGCTTATATCGAACAGGAAATCCTGAATCGATATTTTCACGAGCCTCGCCCTATGGCAACTGACCCAGATAGAATGGTACCTGGTTGACTCTGCGTGCGGCTGTCTTTATGTCCGCGGCCCCGTCTGCCCCCGAGCGCCAGCTCGGTACAACGGTTGGAGCGGACATGGTATTAAGATTGACGCTGCCATATTGGAAGAGCGTTACCATCGAATCACGCGCCATTATATCCACGTTGGAGGTTACTCCAGTAGTGCTTGTGTTGCTAATCAGCCACTCCAGGGCAGGAATTAGGTACAAGCTTACGTCAGTGTGGCCGTACCCATAGTAGCGACAGCCTATGCGCCAACCTGGTTGAGAACCTCCTGGGAGTGGTTGGATACTTGTAACAATCCAAGGATCTTGAACCCCAGACGGAATGGCGTTAATGCTACGCGTATTGCACATATTAGCTGCCTGAGTGGCAGTTGGTTGGGTCGGATTGTTGTAGACAGCGATGTGATTGTCCGGTCCGAATATAGTGTATGGACTAACCTGAGCTGGAATATAGGGGGTTACGGTCTGGGTGTAGACATTGGTAAGGAACTGAATTGCCCAGCTATGAATTTGAGTGTCGTCGGCCCCATATACTTCTCGATAGGCCTCTAAATAGTCGACTAGCCCCTTGGTCAGATAATAGGTCATAAAGAACTGCTGGGTACCGTAAGTATTACTGTCGTACTTAAGCGTGCAGGTTGACTCTCCAGTTGATGTAACTTCAAGTGGCAACATGATGCCGTACTTGCTATTACATTGGTTGATGCCTGTTTGGGCGTAAGTGATAAAGTTCCTGGCGATCGTAAGATAGGACACGTCACCAGTCAGCTTGTAAAGATAGACTAGATTGGTGATAGCTTTGCCGCGGTGTCCACTCCCGTCGCCATAGTACATGGTAAAGGATCCGCCAGCCCAAGGTGCGCTAGCTAGAGCGGAGCTGAGAGAGACGAATGGGTAACCTCCTGCTGCGCGAAGTGCACTATATACTATTGATACGGCCGAATCCGAGTCGTTTTTTATCAAAGCAGCGACAACATCTCCAGGATAATTGCTGTGGCGCTGAGTTCCGCCGGTTCCCAGCTCCCAATCGCCCTTCTGATAGACTCGTCCACCATTAGGGATTTCACTTGGAATGTTTTGTGGACGCCAGGTATCGTGAATCGTCCAGTGGTCTGTTGGCTGCTCTACCAGTCCAAGCGGGTTTTGATTTCTAAGCGCGGCTAGCGTAATTCCGTACAGCAAGTCGTAAGCGTTGGAGTCAGGGTCTCCGCCTTCCCAGTCGAATTCCCCGTAAACATTCCAGCCATAGTGACGGCGAGTTAGGCTGAAGCCATTGCCGCGGTGGCGACGTTCCTCAAGTGTTATGCAGGTTGCGTTGCTTTGACAGACGGCACTTGGGTCGAATAGCGACTTACCCCACTTCTCAATTTGGGTAGCCGTCAGTAGTTGGTGCGGAGTAAGCCCAGGCACGCTGGCCCAATTTGTAGCCTCGCGATAGCTAGATAAATAAAACTCAGAGCTCTTTCGGCTAGGTGGTGGATTATGTCCCCAGTACCAACCAGGCGGCAGGGCGTACAGCGGCGCTTGGGCTGCGGCTGCTACTTGGCTTGGTGTCATTCGTGTAGGGGACCCTAAGTCCGGATCGAAGCTAAGCACAAAGCGATGGATGTGGGCTTTGCCCGAGAGCAAGTTGTAATATGTATAGTCTGGCTGATATGCGCGATTGCAGCCCGAATTGGAAGAATCAGTGCATGGTACTGCCGCCCAGCCATCGTACTGTGAAGGAGTGTTAGCCTTCAGAAAATGCACAGGCCCTTGCGCATGGGTCAAGTCGCCCTGCGCTGAATTTTTTGGCCAGAATCCAATTTCGACTTGCGATCCGTCCACGACCCGTAGGGACTTTGGATTTAACTGCCAGAACTGAGTACCAGCAAAAAGGAAGCGATTTGAACCAGAGCTAATGTCAATTAAGCCATTGCTTCGTGTCCCGTTAGACGCTGTGACTGGATTGTTGCCACTTGGGTTAGCTGTAAGGCCAGACTGATTGTAGACTAAGGCGCCGTTCCCATCGCGAATTTTTAGATAGAAATTGTCGATCTCATTTTGCGGGGTTGTGTCCTGGTAGTTATTGCCATCAAAAGTTGGCGCTACTGACAAATCTTTAAAGGAGGGGATTGAATCCTGGTAAAGCGTATATTGCCCAAGCGTGTAGTTGGCGAGCGACCAAAATTCGCTTAACTTAAGTGTGCGCGAGCCAGGAATTTGGATGTCAGATTTGTAAACGACTTCTTGGAAGCGTTTTTGACGTGGGTCATTGACTGTTTCAAGTCGTGGGCCACGATTTTCTAAAAGCAGACTAGCCTCGACATCTCCCCGTCCGGCGTGAAACCTTAAACGATAAACATAGCCCATGTATGAAGTAGCGCCATTTTTGAAGGAGCCCTGCGCGCTGATCGCTACAGTGTTGGGGCCATTCTCATCGATCGTCACCGCTGTGGGGGCCCCAACAGTTGAGTACTGTGTCCCGTTGGAATCAGTTATGAAAAAGCCACGTGTAGTTTGGTTCGAAGGTAGTACGGAGGTGGATCCCACCTGCACACTCTTAAGCAGACTTCCATGTGTCTTGTCTATGCTGAACTGAATTGGGAGGCCAGTGTCGCTAGTCGTGCTGACAGTAATGTCTGTAGAAGTTTGAGTTAAACTAAGTGGCTGTGCGGGCAGGGCCGTGGCTAGATTCTGGGTTCCAAAATACAAGTAGTAATCCTGCTGACTGCCAGTACCAGTGGGTGGAAGATTGCTCACCTGGAAATAGTACTGTACCCAACGAACGTGAACACCATCAGCCCAGTGGTTCATAATTGTGAAATCGGCCGGAATCACTTGGTAGGAAGCGCCGCTGGGTTGGAGGATTCTTAACTTCGAAACATCGCTGTCAGTAACGGTCCCAGGAGGGAGCGGTATACCGCCACGAACATGCCACTTCTTGTATGTAAGATTCTTTGCAGTCTCGTTTGAACCATAGGTAGAGGCTGTAACGTTCGAAACTTTTAGCTCAACCATGTCACCCAGACTTAATCCGAAGACAAACTGAGGAGTAGGGGTGGGCAAGGGAGTATTAGTAGATGTTGGTATTGCAGTTGGACCGCTTGTAGCCTGTGAAGTCGGAGTTGAAGTGGCTGTGGCTGTTGGGCTGCCTGAGCTTGGACCAGAAGGTGGTGGCGGTGAGCTTGGCCCTGGCCCGGAATTCCCTGAACTGGCCAAAAACTGAGCGCATTCTGCTATGGCTGCTTGTAAACTATTGGCTTTGCGCAGGGCTGCAGCTGGTCGGGCTAGCCAAGTGAGGAGGTCTCCATTCTTGAGGCGCAGCGCTGCACTTACCGAACTTCGCCAACGTGTGTAGAGCTTTTTCCATTCTAATGACGCCACCCCTGATGTTCGCAAAACAGGTGCCCGCTTTAGCCCAGAAGCGGATAGCTTGCGCGCGAGGGAGAGCGCAGCTTGGGGTCGACCGGCTTTGTCAGAGAAGCAGCTAATTCGAGACCCTGGAATGCGCACTGCTGACTTTGGGGCAGTTCCAATCGATGAAACCCTAAAGCGGAGCGGAATAGCCTGAACTGACTGTGCTGAAAACAGCGCGCTTGAAACAGCGGCAGCAATAATGATGCTGAAAAAACGATTTACCACCACACACCTAAACGACCTAAACCCAGTGCTACCTACAGCAAGTGTCATGCCTAAATGCGGCGAGTGTGCGACATTTGCTGATACTTATTTAATTCATGGTAAATTCAGGCACTTGCGCGCGTAGAGCTTTGCGGGGATGGAATGCGGGAAGAAGTGGGGTTCCAAGCCGTTCGCAAAAAGTGCAAAGCTTTGGCAGTTTAAAAATTGGGAACTATGAAGGGGCTGGCCTGGTTGGCGGGGTATCGCCGCCTCGGACTCGTGGCGTCAAGCTGCTGCTGATGTTCAAAGTTTTAGGCCTCTTGTCTTGCCACCAATAGAAATAGTAATTCCTTACGAGTGGATGGATTATGGTAGCAAAGGCAGAGTTTTCGATTGTCATTACCACTGTTGCGAATGAGCAGGAGGCGCATAAGCTCGCGCGGCAACTTTGTGAGTCAAAATTGGCCGCTTGTGTGCAAACACACGCTATTACAAGTGTGTATCGCTGGAAGGGG
This sequence comes from Oligoflexia bacterium, assembly GCA_019694465.1. Taxonomy (GTDB): domain Bacteria; phylum Bdellovibrionota_C; class UBA2361; order UBA2361; family JAFLCA01; genus JAIBBV01. The sequence goes on along the minus strand of JAIBBV010000020.1, from coordinate 34,856 downwards.
GCTGTAGAGTCCTCTCCAGAGTTCACGCTACTAATTAAGTCACGTCGTGAGCTGTTCCCTCAACTATGTGATTTTATCAAGGCGCACCACGCATACGAGATTCCAGAAATAGTTCAAATCCCGATTGAACAAGGGCTGAATTCATACCTACGATGGATTGATGAATCAACTAGAAGTTAAGTCGCTTTCTCAGCATTCGAGCTTGGCGTTAGTCGCGCTCGTTTTAGCGACGTTTGCATTTGCCATGTTCTTGCCGGCTCCTATAGGGGACGATCCCTACATCTATGCGCGCATGAGCAGAAATATATTGTCTGGATTGGGCTGGACCTTCAATTCGGGTGAGCGCCTAGATTTGGCAACTAGTCCGCTTTATCTAGTTCTTTTCACGCTGATTAATTGGGGTGGTGGCGAGACACTTGCCTTCAAGCTTTTACATGCTGCTTCCACTGCTGGCATAGCAGCTCTTTCGTTGCTGCTGCTTCGCAGGCAGTCCTGTCCTTTTAATCTCAGTATTTTAACGGCTGCATTGGCAGCGTTATTTCCGCCACTTCTAGACTGGTATGGTCTCGAGACCCCACTTTTTTTGTTTCTGGTTCTTTGGGCTGTTTGGGCCTGGGATGGCAACAAGTCGGAGCTTGCCTTTTGGTTATGCGGCCTGGGCTTCTTTGCTCGCCCTGAGGCCCTTAGCTTGGGGTTGATTTTTTTTGTGCTGCACTATGTTCGGCATAGGCAGCCTCCTCATCCGCGGGTTTTGTCGCGACTCCTAAGCTTACCTTGCTGCGGGGCCGTTCTGCATCTGTGGTATTTCGGTAGCTTCTTCCCACATACATCAACAGCCAAGGTTGCACAGGGCATGAGTCGTTTCTGGGATTCACTGCTGGGGGCAGTCATAGTGTGGTTCCAATCCTATCCACTGCTCTATCTGAAATTGTCAGTGCTAGTACTACTGCTGCTTAGTCTTTGTGGATTAGGCCTGGCTTGGAAGCGAAAACATGATGGCTTAGCAGCCTTGGGTCTTTTCTCACTTTTCCACTTGTTTGCCTACAATACGCTGGGAGTTGCCTTTTACCCTTGGTACTTGGCTTGTGAGGGGTTGGCGCTGCTGCTGCTTTCAGCCTTTGCACTTTCACGCATCCTTATTGGCAGAAGCCGAGCAGGATTTTCGCTGCTGGTGCTATCAGCTCTGACTTTGCCGCTTTGTCAGCCTAGAATATTTAATTTGATGCCAGTGCCTAACTCTCGGGTTGGTTATGAGCAGATCGCCAAGCAGGTAAGTCCATTTTTACGCCCTGGTGCTACGCTACTTAGTGTCGAAATTGGAGTGCTAGGCTGGGCTTTGCCCGAGCAGGTAGTTGCTGACACAGTGGGACTTACAGGATGGTTGCCGCTCGATAGAGTGGCACAGGGAAATTTTGGAGCTTGGATAGAGGATCGCCAGCTTCCCGAAGCTGTGTTAGTTGTGAAGCGCTTCCAGTCGCTGATTGAGCCCAGAGCGGGAGATCAAAGAGAAAAGTTTGAGGAGCATTATCAACTATCTTATTCAGGACAGGCCTCGATACCTGGCTTCGAGTTTGAGTTGTTTTCACGAAAGCCCCATCTAAGGTAAAAGCAATATAGAGCGGCACCACGGCGCCCGTAAATAAGATGCCTGTCGAATAGCCGCAGCTAAATCTTGCTCCGCCCTTCCTTTAGGCGGAGAATTCAAAAGTGAGACCGTCATAGGCCAACGCTATTCCAGGCGGTAGATTCTTACTGACTGTTTCATAGTCCACAGTGTGAGTCATGTGCACGAAATAGGTTTGCTGGGCGCCAATTTTTCGCGCGATCTCAATCGACTCTGGTATAGTAAGGTGTGTACGATGCGTTTCATACCTTAGGGCATCCAAGACGAGCGTCTTGACTCCCTGCAGGGTCTGCATCGAACTTTCAGGAATTGATTTGCAATCAGTGCAATAGGCAAAGTCCCCAAATCTAAACCCAAGCACTGACAGCTTGCCATGTTGTAGAGCCAAGGGCATAACTTCAGTTCCGCACAATTCAAATTTTAGATATGCTTTGATCTCATGTAGCGTAAGCTGAGGTAGCATGCCCCCTTCATAGGTTGGGTCTGGTTCGAATATATAGCTAAAGGTGCGGCGCAGCGTTGCTAGGGTAGTTGCGTCAGAGAAACAAGGGATTGAATGCTGGTGCGAGAAATTATAGCCGCGTAAGTCGTCCATCCCCATAATGTGGTCAGCGTGAGCATGCGTATAGAGCACGGCATCCACGCGATCTAGGCCGAAACTTAAGGCTTGGGACCTAAAGTCAGCTGAAGTGTCGATTACGATATTCTTGCCATTCCACAACCGCACCACGGCAGATGTGCGGTAGCGTTTATTACGTGGATGGGGAGAGCTGCAAACTCCACAGGCGCAGCCAAGCACTGGAACCCCAGTTGATGTGCCGCAGCCCAAAATAGTAACACTAGAAGCTGACATAGGTATCAGCATAACCTAGGCAGGCACTGGGATCTATGGGGTGCTTCTCTCAAGGCCTCATTGTTTGCTAGGGTATGGGGAGTATCGACGGGGAGTAGGTTATGAATGACGAAGAAAAGAAGAGCTTCAAGGTAATGGACAAGCGTCGCTTCGATAGCGAGGGCGAGGAACGCTCTGCAGGGAAAGCGAACGAGACACGACCCAAAGCGAGCGCAGACAACCCATCTCCATCTTTTGAGTCGCCAACAGCGAGCGACGCCGAGTCATCGGGGATCAATTTCAGCTCCTTCGTTGTGTCCTTAGCCACACAGACCCTTATGCAGCTTGGTCAGATGAAACCCCCTCCTGGTCTAGATATCACACCGGACAGAGAAGCTGCACGCCAAACTATAGACATACTTGCCATGCTGCGCGAAAAGACCAACGGTAACCTCGATGCGCAGGAGACAAAAATGTTTGACGAAATTCTGCACTCGTTGCGTATGGCCTATGTGAAAAGTGGGAAAGGGCAGTAAGAGGCTGCGAGCTCTGAAGCCACATGCTTGGCAGAGGCGGAATTTCTTAGAAAGTAAATTTCTGGGCTTTACATGTTTCAACCTATGATTGGGAAAACTTTGATGCGTACTTTTTTAAGAGCTGCCCTGTTCGTTTCGTGCTGCACAACACTTGCTTTCGCAGAGAATAAGACACTCTACCGCGAAGGTGAGCCGCCACTTTCAGCGCCTAAGGAGCATTTAGATGGGCAGTTCCCGCACTTTTCTGATTTAGTCAAAGACTTAGCTAAGGCCGTAGTGAATGTTTCGGTGGAGGGTGGCACGGCTAGGCCCGAACAGGGCGATGAGTCAGCTAGCCCGAAGAAAGAGCAAGACCACCCGTTCCGATCGCTCGGGTCAGGCTTCATTATCTCAGAGAGCGGCCTGATTGTGACTAACAATCATGTCATAGAAAACTCTGATCGTATCATTGTACGCTTGCTAGACGATAAGACAGAATATGAAGCCAAGTTAATAGGTCGTGATCCAAAAACCGACGTGGCTTTGATTAAGATTGAGCCCAAGGACAAGCTGCCAGTAGTGTACTTCGGTGATTCTGATGCGATTGAAGTGGGTGAGTGGGTAATCGCAATTGGAAATCAGTTTCAGCTTGGTCAGACTGTTACAGCTGGTATAGTTTCAGCTAAGGCACGCAAGCTTCCCAATCAGTTAGTGGGCCCTTACGATTCCTTTATTCAAACTGATGCTTCCATAAATCCCGGTAGTAGTGGTGGGCCTCTCTTCAACACCAAGGGTCAAGTCATCGGTATTAATACAGCTATATATAGCCCCGGTCGTCAGCAGTTTGGCGGCGCTGGCTTTAATATCGGAATTGGATTTTCAGTCCCAATCAATTTGGCCAAGGGGATCATCTCTCAACTGGAAGAACGCGGCAAAGTTACGCGAGGCGTTTTGGGAGTGCTGATACAAGCTGTCGATGGCGATGTTGCCAAAGCGTTGGCCCTGAAGGATCCGACAGGTGCGTTGGTAGCAGATGTGGTCAAAGATTCTCCAGCCAGTAAGGCTGGATTTAGGCGCCGCGATGTAATTGTTAAGTTTAATGGCAAGCCCGTGGATGACCACGATGATTTGCCGCTGATGGTAGCCTCTACTGAGATCGGTACGACTGTAAATATTGAAGTACTGCGTGGCGGAAATCCTCTTACGCTGAAGGCCACGATCGAAGAGTTGAAGGATCCTGTCAGCGAGAAGCCAAAGGCCAAAGCCAAGCCCAATTCGGTTGGGCTAGTTCTTGAGCAGTTGACGGAAGATGAGGCCAAGACTTTAGGCATTGGCTTCCAACCGGGCTTGGTTGTTCGCCAAGTCGAGCAGGACTCTGATGCCGAGCGCGCCGGCCTTATTCGTGGTGATGTGATTATCGAATTTGCTGGTGCGGCTGTGGTGGATATCGATTCCTTCGAGGCTTCGCTTAAAAAGCTTCAGAAGGGGACGCCTGTGTTGGTGCTAGTAGCACGTAAGGAGGGTACACGCTTCTTGACACTCAAGACCCGCTAAGTGTCGTAAATCTGACGCTGTCGAAAGTTTATACAGGTTAAGTGTGTGAGCTGATTCGGGTGCTAGAAAAACCTACTCTGGCATCTTGTTGAAACCTCTTAACTTATAATTGCATCGCGCTTCGAATATGGCTTTGGCGTGTTCAAGTGGCGTTGGCAGGATTCTCGCATATGTCTCCCTGGTAAGCGCGGTGCAACAGTGCCGCTGTGTGGAGGAAGTATGCCAGCGCGTAAGACAGATGCTGAGTTAGTTAAGGAATTTCGGGCCGGAAATACCGCAAGTTTTGAGGAGCTTATTTCGCGCTACGCCTCGAAGGCATTTAGTCTGTCTCTGCGCTTAACCAAGAATCAAGAAGATGCGGAAGAAGTCCTACAAGATGTGTTCGTTACTGTCTTCCGGAAAATTGACAGTTTTCAAGGAAAGTCCTCGTTTTCTAGTTGGTTGTATCGCATAACCGTGAATTCAGCCTTTATGAAACTACGCAAGCGCAAGCAGGATCGTTCGGTGCCGATTGAGGAGTTGCCGTCGCAGTTGCAAAAGTCACTTACTACCCCGGCCAATTTGCACCATGAAACGGAAATTGTAACTTTGCGTCACGAACTGGGGGCAGCACTCGAAGACGCAATTCGTAAGTTGCCCGATGAGTATCGCCCGGTTTTTGTGCTGCGCGATGTGGATGGACTTACCAGCCGAGAAGTAGGGAAGATCTTGAATTTGACTATACCTGCCGTGAAGTCGCGCTTGCATCGCTCTCGTCTTATGCTGCGTCGGAAATTAAAGCGCCTCTTCGAGTCGCAGCAGGAGACTGACGAACGTCAAGTCCGTCGTGCCGCTCGTTAGTGCGGCGCCATAAAACAGCCTAATTGTTTGGCATACGCCAAGCGCTTGAATCGTCACACCCGAATAATTTGACTGGAACTCGGAAGTGGAGCTTGTCCTTTAATTCTGAAACGATACTGCCCAGTTCCTGAATTATCCCATAGTTTGCCAATAGCTATTTTGTAAACTAACCACCGAGCTATAATATAGCAGACACAAAGAAATTCTTGGATTTGTACTGACTCGAACTGCTGCAGGTGCCACTATGGGTGCTGGCTTGTTCACTCCTCTTGTCCGTTATACAGTCATCCCTGCCCGTAATGGCTTTGGGGACCAGAATGAAAAAACTGATTGTGGCGCTATGCGCCGTCATTTGTGTTGCATGCTCTCAAACTGAGCCCGTCTTTGTTGCTTCTATACCCTTGGATGGGGCGCAAGTTGAGCGTGGCCGAGTTCTCGTAAAGGGGTTAGCAGCCTGTGGCTTTTGCCATGGCGAACAAGCCTCTCCCAATAGCTTACTTCTCGGTGGCCGGGCATTGCATGATCGTTATGGAGACGTTAACGCGCCAAATCTAACTTCCGCCAAAAGCGGGCTGGGAGCCTGGCGTGATGTTGATGTGATGCGGGCTATCCGAGCCTCGATGGATCGGGACGGCAATTGGCTGTCGAGCGAGGTGCATCAAGGCTACGATTGGATGTCTGATGCAGACACATTCGCGATAGTTACCTATCTGCGTTCTCTACCAGCTGTAGAGAAAGATGTTGCGCGGCGCACTCTCTCTTTTATGGATCGCAATACTACCGGATTTTTTGACTCGCGTGCTGAAGTGCGAGGATATGTGCCAGAGGTTCGCCGCAGCGATGAATTAGCGTACGGCGAGTATCTAGTCGATCATGTCGCCCGTTGCAGTAGCTGTCATAATAGTCCTGGCTCATTAATTGATTCAGAGGGCTATTTGCTGGGTGGAAAAACGATTACTAATAATTACGGCAGCAAGGTGGCTCCCGGTATAACTTCCTCGCGGGTCTATGGAATAGGTGAGTGGGACGAGGCAGCCATTGTGCAGTACTTGCAGACGGGCTCTGGCCCTGACGGCCGTGTCAGTGATTCGCATTTCTGCCCGTGGGAGTTTTATGCCTTAGCTGATAAAGAAGATCTCAGGCTTATCGCTAGGTATCTTAGAGCTGTTCCAGGCTAGCGGCGCTGCCATGGACTTAGGGGGGCAAGGCAGATAACCTTAGTCTAATGTTACTTCTTGGAATAGAGACTAGTTGTGATGAAACTGCGGTGGCGCTTCTAGAAGAGGCTGGATCACAGCCGCGTGTATTGGCAGAAGAAGTAGCTTCCCAGACTAATGTGCATGAACTGTATGGGGGGGTCGTTCCTGAATTAGCCTCACGCGAGCACCTGCGCAGTTTGCCAATTCTTGTCGATCAGGTGTTGCACAAGGCGGCTGTATCTACGTCGGATCTGGGTGCTGTCGCAGTAACGCAGGGACCAGGCTTACTGGGCTGCCTATTGGTGGGAATTAACTTTGCTAAGGGTTTTACGCTGGCCAACCAGATCCCATTAGTCGGAGTGAATCATATTGAGGCTCACCTTTTGTCACCACGCCTTGCCTGCGCGCAATTGGAGTTTCCATTTCTTGCCTTAGTTGTTTCTGGGGGCCATACAGAGCTTCACTTAGTGAAAGAGGTTGGTCGTTATGAACTACTGGCGCGCACTCATGATGATGCTGCGGGTGAAGCTTTCGATAAGTCAGCCCATCTTTTGGGATTTGAGTACCCAGGCGGCCCGCGATTGGCTGCAGCTGCAGATGAGTTTCGGCTAGCTGGAGGTAGTAGCCGCTTTAAATTGCCCAAGGTAATGCAGGGTAGTGAAGGGTTTAGCTTTTCAGGCTTGAAGACTGCAATTGCCCTGATGGTCAAACGTGCCACGAGCGCTGACAGTGCCGTTCGAGCTGAGCTCGCTCATACTGTGCAGGAGGCGATAGTTGATACTCTTATTGGTAAAGTGCTAGAGGCCAAAAAAAGAAGTGGAGTTACGCGCGTGGCGGTTAGCGGGGGCGTATCTGCAAATCGGCGTCTACGTGAACGACTTGCGCAGGTAGTTGGTGGTGATGTTTATTTCCCAGACTTTAAGCACTGCATGGATAATGCGGTTATGATTGCTGCGCTTGGGCTGGAACGTTTTCGTAAGTGTGGCGTAAGTTCAGTGGAAATTTGTGCTCGTAGTCGTTGGCCAATTGAGTCGATGGAGCCATTAGCGTGAAAGTTAAGGATAAGTTGGCTGAGTTGGATGTTCGCCCGAGTAAGGGGCGCGGGCAAAATTTTCTAATTGCGCCGGAGGTGATCGACAGCATAATTGAATTTGGATCCCCGGGTGGCTCTGGCACGTTAGTCGAGATTGGTCCAGGGTTGGGAGCATTAACAACAGAACTGAGCAAATATGGATTGGCAAGTGTAGTCGAAATTGAGCCGGCTTTTTGTGCCGAATTGGGGAGGAAATTCCCGGGCCTGCGAATTATAAATGCAGACGCGCGAACTTTTGATTATTCCAGTTTAGGCAAGGATCTGGTTATCTTCGGCAATTTGCCGTACGCGTTCTCTACTGAAATTTTATTTCAGCTAATTGCGCATGCTCCAGCAATTCAGCGCGCGGTTTTGATGTTACAACGCGAATTTGCAGAGAGAGTAGCAGCTTCTCCCGGTGGACGTGACTACGGAGTGCTTTCTGTAAATGCGCAGATGTCAGCCGATATAGGCTTAGGGCCGATTGTTAAGGGCAACTCATTCCATCCGCCGACTAGTGTTGACTCGCGTGTGATCGAGTTGCGCTTTCTGAAGCGGCCGCGTTTTGATATTCCGGATATAGAGTGGTTTAAGCGAGTGGTAAAGGCAGCATTTTCTCAGCGCCGTCGTCAGCTACATAACTCACTGCGCGGGTCATCCATTGTTGATCCGGATAAACTTGACTCAGTGCTTGCAGCAGCAGGAATCGATCCTATGCGCAGAGCTGAAACGCTAAGTATAGAAGAGTTCGTTAGACTGGCACAGGAATTGGAGCGCGCTAAGGCCTAGAGCTTGTATGAAGCGGTGCTTAATAGGTGCCGGCCTACGAAGTTGCTGCCTCAAAAATTATGGGTGCCGGGCAAAAAAATCCCCGTCGAAGGAGAGAGTCCTTCGACGGGGAGATGCACGCTTACTCTAGGAAGCAACGCGAAGTTTGCCGTCGCTTTCCTTCTTGTCGCCGTCAGGCTCATCGCCGTCGTCCTCATGTTTACCAGAGAAAAAATCTTCTGGTATTGGTCCCACTAGTTTCTCCACTGAATCTCGTTTGATGCGCCAGTCAGAGCCGAGCTTGAATCCATCTATCGTTCCTGCCCGCAGAAGGTCATAGACCTTGGGACGGTGAATTCTCAGCAGTTTTGAAACTTCCCGAACTGTAAGTAGCAAGGGCGGTTTCGCATTTGTCATAATCTGTAATCTCCCAGTAGCCTAACTCACTATGTTATCGCCGCAGCGCGCTTGGGTCGCTTTTGGACCCTGACCAGTGCGTCGCTTAAGGCACTGATACGATCTCAGGCCTGCCTGCGCATCTTTCAAATACTCAAATCGGCCCAAACAAACCAAAAATAAATAGAGATTACAAGGATTTACGCTAGTAATAGTGCTTAGTTTGACCTAGGAAAATCATGGAAATTGTTTGACTGGCGAACTGTATTCGGAGAATATGCCCAGCGACTTTCTTAATAATTTGCCGTGATCCTAATTAGTTGCGTGCCCGATTGGTCGCGCTGGTCATTTCTGAGGTTGATGGCAATTACTGGTGGCTAAGAGGCGTTTTGTGGTGGATTCGCCATAACCTCAGTAGGGGAAGTTCTAGGCATTCATATTTGGGGGGCAGGTGGTACCGGAATTTGTTTCGGAGCTTGGTCCATGTCCGCCAGTGCGCTCGCCAATGTCTATACTGACCTTCGCAATTCATTGCGACGTGATGTGCTTGTAAGCTTTGATGCTTCAGGTCTTCGCATCGTTGATGAACTCGGAGTGATCGTGGCGTTTTGGCCCTACGAGGGCTTAAGCCTGGTGGAGGAAGCTGCTCAGGGTGCTTCACCTTTCCGTTTGGCGCATAAACAGCATCATCAACAATTTCTAACCTGTCAGGATCCACTTATTTTGGAGCGTCTACGCACTGTACCGATATTTTCTGGTGAGGCGGATGGCATTGATAGGGGAACTCTATATCGCTTTACCGCGCTACTTTTTACGGGATTGCTGTGCTACCTGCTTACAGTTCGTGCGGCTGAGTTTCTTGCCGCGCCCTTAGCGCAGATACTGCCAGTTTCTTGGGAGCAACATTTCTCGGGCGAAATGGCAGATCGTATCGCGCTGGATCATCCTGTGTGTGGTGCAGCCACGGGCGCTAGCGCCTTGCTCAAGGTGACCGAGGCTTTGGTCCCGGTCGTAGGATTGCCGTTTCCGCTAAATATTCAAGTCATTGATGATGATCGCGTTCAGGCTTTCTCGCTGGCTGGAGGGCAGGTGATCTTAAGCAAGGGCATGCTCGCAAGTATGGCCACCCCCGAAGAATTTATTGCTGTTGTGGCACATGAGTTGGCGCACACCGCGGATCGCCATCCGCTGGCTGGCATGCTGCGCTCACTGGGGATTGGATTCTTCTTGCGCGCCTATTTGGAGGACGTAGTTTCGCTAAGAATTGCTTCGCCAGGGCTTAGTCAACGCCTAGCCCGTATGACATATACGGCAGAAGAGGAAGCCAAGGCTTACAAACTCTCAGCTTTCTACCTAAGGAAGCTAGGAGTTTCAGCGACGCACTCGCGTGCTTTGCAGGTACGCCTTTCAGAAAATGACATGGGTGGTGCTTCGTTTGTAAGAGCGCATGCTTTAACAAGTTCCACTGCTCTAGCGGCCAGCCCAGGCGCTGGTCCTGCGGAGTCTTCAAACATTCTAGCCCCTGAGGGCTGGTCTAGCCTACAAAACATTTGCTCACAGGTAATCCTGCCGCAGGATCGCCAGAGCTAGAAGTAGTACGTTGGATAGGAAAACGATATTCGCTTCATGTTGTAAGCGCAGCGGCGATTATCTATTAACTTGTTATCTGTCCAAATAGCGCCTACCAGCATCAGAAACTCGGCTTAAATCTAAAGGCAGAGCGGCTAAGATCGGTGCTAGATTTTTGGCTGCACTTCTAAGATTGCCATCATTGGTAAAGGGGGAGGCGAATTCCATCAGCGTTGTAAGCAAGCTAGGATCCTCACGTACTGCAGTCTTTAGGATTTCTAAAGCCGTATTTCGGTGCGGGGAGCCTGAGACATATGCGGGCGCTGGGCTCCAATATACAAGTAACTGCCGCACCCACAGCGCGGTAAGGTGCTTCTGCGAGGTGCTACCGCTTTCTTCAATGCGCCTCCCCATTCGAGCCACTTCTCCGACAAACTCTGGTTCAGCCGCGGCGCGTGCAATGAGCGAACGTAGTCGGTCCATTTGCGCGGCAAAGTGGCTGACCATCTCGGCGCGTGTAGTGAACTTTGTCGCTGCATTCTCGATATAAGCTTGTACCTCTGGCGGTACATCGGCGCCAAATTTTAGTTCAGGCCTGGCTGGTTCACTGCGAGCCGCGGATGTGGCGCTAGGTGCTGCGGTTGCAGCTGGGGCAGTTGGTTTACTCGGCGCTGGGGCCGCAGGCTTGACTACTGCAAGGTATTGGGAGGCGATCTCCTTGAGTGTGGCATGTTGGCCGTGGGCAAAAACTTCATGTGCCAAAGTCGGAAGCGGCTCAGCTCCTAATATCTGGGCTCGTGCAGCAGCGACGGCGCTTTGTTCATTTGCACAGAGCTTATCCAAAGCATGTATTAAGAAAAGGCGAGCTTCATACTTTCTTAGCGGCGAGTCGTGCAGCTCTCCACACCTGTCGAGGCGAATACTCTCACCGAGTTTCCCCAGCGTTGCTGCAAGTTGGGGCGAGGGAATGTTAGTGTCGGTGTCTAGTGCCTCCTTTATGGCTGCTAAGGCTACTGATGCAGCTGTGTCAGCTGTCCGATCTCCTCGCTCGGCGCGGGCAACCAAGGCTTCAAAAGCTCCGGGGGACTGGGTAGCCAATGCGAGCAACATGTTGCGTGAATCCTTCATGATGCCCTGCATCTCTACGCGCCTATCGCGTGCAGATTGGCAGATAGTACAGATGCGGTCTACAACAGCAGGTCCGTTAAGCTCAGCGGCCCTACTCACGATGCCGGCAACTACCTTAGGGGTGAAGGCATCGAATCTTTGCTGTAGCACCAAAGTATTAGGTAAATCATCCGCCGAGAGTTTTGCAGTCGGACCTTCGACAATCTTGGCGGTCTTAAGTTTATCAACGGCGGCCTGGCATATGCCCATTTCGCTACCTTTGGCCGCTCGAATTACCTGCCATGCCTCTGGGTTTACGCTAGCTAGTGCCTTAAGCTCAGCGATGATTCTAGTACTGGCCGCTACAAAAGCTTCAGACTCTCCCGCTTCAGTGGGACTGTGAATAGCCTGTAGTAGGAGCACCAGGCCCTGAGCTTTTTTACCATCGGCACTTTTTAGATCTGTACGCAGTGATAGTCCCGCTGGGGTGGTAACGTTAGCCAACGGGCGTTGCAGTGAAAGTGTTGCTGCAAGTGCGTTTAGATCAATTGGGTGAGACTCGCTTGGGCTTGTACTAACTGCTTGTGGGGCCACGATATGTCCTTCCTTTAGAGGGGGGGCAAAAAGCTCACACAAGCTAAATGCCTTTCAATTCTTAGTCAATTTTGACCGAGTCTAGGTGGCCAGGTGGGGTGGGGATGGCCAATTATTGACTACGTACTGGCGGTCACGCTCAGCTTGCGGATCTGTCGCAATGGCCAAGAAGGGAATTTTGTAACGCCCAGCAAATCGAGCGATAGCATCGCTGGTCGGTGATGATCTGTTAATCCCTACATCCAGTGCCCGGACTGGTAGAGCATGATTCCAACATTTATGGGCTTCGGCGCGGCGACAGCTGTGGCACAACAAAGTATCAGACTTACAGAAAAAGCCAGTGCTGTACGCAGCATATACCTATCCACACCAAGTCGAGCGAATCTAAATAGAGCAAAACGTTGCCAATTATGACCCCAGCAGCGTGCAGGTGGCAAAACGTGCGGGAGCGCTAATTCCTAGAGTGTAACACCCTAATTTTACAACTTCTTTTGCATAGGCTGGCCCGCTCTGCTAGACTGTCGCGGTCGATTTTATTGAATCTATGAAGGCGCTTAAACTTAATATTTCAAACTCCTCGCTAAATGCTGAGTGGCTGCGCGCTGGGCGGGATGTTCTTCTGCAGGCTCAGCAGGCTTTGAGCCAGGTAGCGGAGCGCCTTGACGATAATTTCGGTGCTGCGGTTGAGAAAATATTGTTGATTAAACAGGCTGGACGCCTGGTTGTTAGCGGTGTTGGAAAGGCCGGCTTTATAGCGCAGAAGATATCGGCGACTTTTTCTAGTATCGGTGTGCCATCCTTCTTCGTGCACCCGACCGAGGCGATGCATGGAGATTTAGGCAGAGTTACTGGCGATGATTTATTACTAGTTCTCTCAAATTCAGGGGAAACTCCCGAACTGACAGATTTTTTGCCGCATGTACGAAAACTGGGATGTAGTATCGTCTCACTTACTGCCAGTACCGAATGTACCTTGGCGCAACTTAGCGATGTTGTCGTCGCTTTTGGTAAATTAAAGGAAGCTGGTCCGCTTGGACTTGCCCCTACAACTAGCACCAGCGTCTTGTTGGCCTTGGGTGACGCTTTAGCTATGGCTGTCCTACGTGAGCGCCCTATTGCCCGTGAACGATTTGCGGGCGCACATCCTGGAGGCGCCTTAGGCAGGAGCTTATTGCTGGTGTCTGAGGTGATGCGTAAGGGTGAGGCCCATTGCATAGTTTCTCAAGAAGCTAGTTGCGCTGAAGTCCTGAATAAAATCACCCTGACTAAGGGACGTCCTGGCGCGGCTTCCATCGTAAACTCAAGCGGCGTATTGGTAGGCATATTTACCGACGGTGACCTGCGTCGTTGTCTGGACAAAAATAAAGACTTTCTACGTCAGCCAGTCAGTGCTGTGATGGGCGCAAATCCTAAGACGATTCAGCCCGATGTATTGGTGGAAGAGGCTTTACGAGTGCTTCGCCAGTTCAAAATTGACCAAGTAGTGGTCGTTGATGAGCAGGGCACTCCAGTGGGTATGGTCGACATACAGGATCTTTTATTCTGAATTTGTAATATGGGAATGGCATCCGAGAATTTAGAGAGTGAGCAACGCAGCGCCAAGCCGAACGTAGCCGAATTGATGGCAAAAATTCGCACGCGGCTAAAGGACGATGTGGCTGCCCATAGCGACAAGCGTGTGCAGTTCAAGCCAGTCAAAGTCGATGTTGATGGCCAGCAAGCCAAGCGTGCCGATGAAGTTGTGAACTCCGAGGAGTTGCGCAATCTGAATCGCATGTACACATACAGCTCGCGCTTGAATCTGGATGCTATTAGCTCCCATCGTGGGGGCATTATTGGCCGCAGCATCGTGGCCGTGAAACGCAAGGTTATGCGTGTTCTTTGGGAATCTTTGTTGAAAGATTACCTAGCCTCTGAACGAGAGTTTAACACCAATCTGGTTCGCTTCTTGAACGATGTTTCCAAGTATATTGGAGCCAGAGACTCGGCTGTGTTCTGGGAGCTGATTAGGAAGATTGATTATGATGTGGGTAAGGCGCTTGAGCGAATTGAGCGCATTAATGATGAGCAAAGTGCCTCCATGCGCATGCTGGAAAGGCGTGTCTTGGAGCTCGTCGAAACCTCTCTTTCTGAGCTCCGTGGCGGTGGTCTGTTAGATCAGCACGAGGCAAAGATTCGAACCTTGGATTCGGTTGTGCGTGGGTTAGAATCGATTGTTTCGCGCTTGCCACTTACAGCGCAGGTCGATAAAGCCAGTCAGGCGGCTGCGTCAAGCGACAGCGTTACTGGCAACTATTCCTACTTGTTGCTTGAGAATCGCTATCGCGGCAGTCAGGAAGACGTGCGCAGGCATCTCGAGATTTATCCGCCAATCTTTAGCGCCGCTACTGCGCCAGTACTTGAAATTGGAGCCGGGCGCGGAGAGTTACAGAGTCTATTTAAGCAAGCAGGGATTCGTTCATACGCAGTTGATATGGACCCGGCCATGGTCGCGACATGTTTAGCGGCTGGCCTTGAGGCCAAGCTAGGAGACGGAATCGCGCATCTTGAATCCCTGGCTGATGCCTCATTGGGTGGACTGATCGCTGTGCAGGTAGTGGAGCATTTGCCTCGACCGATATTGGAGAAGCTGTTCCGACTCGCCGCTAGTAAGGTCGCACCTGGCGGTAGAGTAGTATTTGAAACTATCAATCCGCGTTCGCTGCTTGCGCTGACTTCAAATTACTTCCGCGATCCGACGCACGTATGGCCACTGCATCCAGATACGCTCGAGTATGCGGCGACCTTAGCTGGTCTTAAGGTCAAGGAGATTCGCTTGCTGTCGCCGGTAGCGGATGGTGGTAAGCTTCAGAATGTGCCGGTCTCAGAAGACATGCCGCCGCGTCTGTCTTTCGCGCTGCAAATGTTGAATCGTAACATCAGGCAGCTGAATGATTGGCTTTACGCCCCGCAGGACTATTGCATTATTGCGGAGGCCTAGTCAGCTGTGGCCAATATACTCGTTCTTAGTGCAAAAGTACCTTTCACGCGTGGTGGTCAGGATGTGCTTGTAGGTTCCTTAATGCGTGAGCTTAAGCGACGCGGCCATGACGTGGATAGCGTTGAGCTACCCTTTAAATGTCCGCCCAAGGAAGGTCTTCTTAATCAGATCGCGCTGTGGCGCGCACTCGATTTAGAGTCTTTTGGTGGAAAAAAAGTTGATCTTGTAATAGCTACCAAGTTTCCAACTTACTTTGTGCGACATCCACGTAAGGCGCTCTGGTTAGTCCATCAGCACAGGCCAATTTATGATCTACACGCTGGTCCGTACAGCGACTTTTCGGATGACCCACGCGACGAAGCATTGCGGCGCATGCTGATAGATGCTGACACCAAAGCCATCTCTGAGTGTGGCTACGTCTCAGGAATTTCGCGCACAGTGATTGAGCGCCTTAGAAATTTTAACGGCATTGCGGGGCAGGTTCTGTATCCACCATTGCCGATGGGAGACCGTTACCGTAGCGAAGAGCCTGAGAAATACATTCTATCGGTTGGCAGACTGTGTGGAATAAAGCGAGTCGATCTAATGCTGAAGGCTATGCCGATTGTGCAGCCATTCATCAAGCTAAAAATAGTTGGAACTGAGGATGAACCTGGAGTGCTGGACTATTTAAAAAATGAAACGGCCAAGCATAATCTAGAGCGACGCGTAGAATTCCTTGGCCGCGTCGATGATAATGCATTGCTTGACCTGTATGCCAAAGCCTTCGCCGTTTATTATGCTCCGCACAATGAAGATTATGGGTATGTCACTTTGGAGGCTATGGCCTCAGGGCGACCAGTAATTACGGGTCGCGACAGTGGTGGGACTTTGGAGTTTGTGCAGCATGGCGTGAATGGCTTGGTGCTCGAGCCAACCATAGATGGAATAGGTCATGGTATTAACTCATTGGTGCACGCCCCCGAGCAAGCACGCGCCATGGGGCAGAGGGGTAGGGACTTCGTCACACAAGCTGGGCTTTTGCATGCCGGGTGGGATGGCGTAGTGAACGGACTTACTTCTGTATTGGGTAACGTGCGTCATGCCGCGTAGTGCAGAAGGAAAACTGAGGCTGGCCTGGTTCTCGCCCCTGAACCTGGGAGGACAGGACAGCATCTCCGTCAGTGCTTATGCTAGCGAGCTTTTGCTGCCGCACTTGGCGCAACACTTTGAAATTGAGCTATTTCATAATGGCTTTGAGCAGCATCAAGATTTTCCAACTCATCACTATGTCTCGGCCTATGCCGTAGATCGCGCTAATCCATTTGATTTAGTTTTTTATCAACTTGAAGATGCGCGTACCTCCAACTTTGTGCGCGTACATTTAGGGCAAATGCCAGGGCTGGTGTGGTTCCACGACATTATTTTTACTAGTTTCGGTCCGGAGCCAATCTTAAACAGCCCTTGGCAGTATGCTCTGAGAAAGTTCAATGACCCGAAGTTAGAGTGGCCAGAGCGTGGTGAGGAGCTCGAACAATTTGGTCCCTTCGGTTTCCGTGAGTCGGCCTGGGCCTGGAGAGCCATATTTTCTAATCCTGCTTCGCACGCTGAATATCGCCGAAGTTGTGGGATGAGGCTTTCAACTAATGGAATGCCTGAGGAGTCAGTTTGCCTCCCGCTACCTATTCCTGATCAGCCGACAGCTGAGCGCTCAGCTGCAGATGTATTACGAGTTGGTTTTTGTGGCTCTGCACGTATAGAGCAGCGTGCCCATAAAGTCCTGCAAGCTTTAGCCGAGCTTGAGCGACCCTACAAACTTTATTGGCTTTTGGAGCAAGCAGAGCGCGAGCATGCCATGAATTTGGCAGCCGAATTTGAAGTAACACATATTGAATTTGTGGTGGGTCGTAGCCCAAGAGCTTGGCAGGGCCTAAGTAAGCAGATTGATGTTGCCTTGCATCCTTTATTCTCAGTCTATGGGCAGCCTGATCCCTATCTCGCTTTAAGTATGGCGGCCGAGCTTCCATGCATGGTTACCACTTTTGGTGCGCCAGACTATCTACCTACTAATGCATTTTTGGCCATCGAGCCTGGCCAGACAGAATCAAGTCAAATCTTGGATTATCTGCGGCAGATATGTGCTGGCCAGCATCGCCAGACTGGATTGCGCGCCCGTGAGTATGCGCTGCAACGTTGTACGGCCAGTATTGTGGCGCGTGATCTAGTGGCGCTACTTCTCGATAGTGCATCTCGTTATGCTCGTTTCCGCGCTGCCTGGGCGAATTTTGAATCACAAGCGCGGTTAGATGTAGCCAAGGAGGCACTTACTCTTGCCGGCCCAGCTTATGGCGCTGTTGGTAAATCTAACTGTGAGTCGGACTTAGGTAGTCCAATCAACGCTAGCAGGCTGATTGCTCCGATTATGGAGGAGTTTGGATGGCTGAAGTAGAGAAAGTGCAGCGCCTTGGGCGCACGCTAGCCAAATATGCCTTTGTCGTTCCTCGTTTCGGTGAAGGGATCGCCGGTGGTATAGAAACTTTGGTCGGTGTTCTGGCACAGCGGCTGCAGGCACGTGGCGATAGCGT
Organism: Oligoflexia bacterium; assembly: GCA_019694465.1. Classification (GTDB taxonomy): domain Bacteria; phylum Bdellovibrionota_C; class UBA2361; order UBA2361; family JAFLCA01; genus JAIBBV01. The sequence goes on along the minus strand of JAIBBV010000020.1, from coordinate 17,242 downwards.
CGAAGTGCTTACTACTTGTGCGCGTGATAATCGAACTTGGGCCAATGAGTTAGCAGCTGGTGTCTCAAAGGAGTTCGGTGTTCTGACTCGGCGTTTCCCGGTGAATGAGCGAAATCTTGATGTATGGGTTCGCCACCAGATTCATTTGAACGATGGAATTCCCCTCAGCGTGGATGATCAAATTGAATGGATGCAGGAGAGCGTCAGCTCAGATGCGCTGTATTCGGAAATACTCTCGCGTTACGATGAATTTGACGCCTTTTTCTTCGCACCCTATCTGTTTGGTACTACTTTTTGGGGCTCGCTCTTAGTCCCAGACAAGGCCATCTTGATTCCATGTTTGCACGATGAGGCCAACGCCTATGTCGATGTAATTGCCAGTATGTTCCGACAGGTGCGCGGAGCACTGTTTAACGCCAGCCCCGAGCGTGATTTGGCGCAAAGGCTTTATGGGCCAATCGCAGGAGGTGAGGTCGGAATGGGCTTTGAGCCTTATGCTGACGAGTATGTAAGTGGGCTTCGCCCCTATTTTGATAGCGACTTCCCGTATGTACTTTATGTCGGACGTAAGGAAACGGGAAAGAATGCGCACCTATTGTTGGATTATTTTTGCGCCGCTAAGGATAGGTTCCCCGAGTTGAGCGACCTGCGCCTAGTTATTGCTGGAGCTGGTTCATTCGATGATTTAGAGCGACCGACTGCGCGTAAGCGCCAGGACATTGTCGATGTTGGACATGTAACGGAGGACGAGAAGCGGAGATTGATTCGACATGCGCGTGCCCTGTGTCAGCCATCTACGAACGAGTCATTTTCGATAGTTCTCATGGAAGCTTGGATGTTAGGCACTCCTGTACTTGTAAACGCTGCTTGTGAGGTAACCAAACATCACGTGATCGAGTCTGGTGGTGGGCTCTATTTTGGTTCCGCAGCCGATTTCGCGGCAGTGCTTGGGGAGTTAAGCGTGAGTGCTGAATTACGAAACGACTTGTCTGCTGCGGGGTTAGATTACGTGCGTACAAAGTATGCCTGGTCAGAGGTGCTTTTGCGATTTGACCGAGTTATGCAAAATTTGAATGGTGTAGTTAGATCGCCCTTGGAGGCCAAGCGTGGAGCAGCCCTGTAGGTGCCAAGTTAGGAGCGCCATAGTTTTCGGAATGCAAATTCAATGAGCAGCCAGGATCCGAAACAGCGAATAGATAAGTTAGTGGAGGAATTGGCCGAGGCTAGCCACCGTTACTATGTGCTATCGCAGCCTACTCTTAGTGATGCAGAGTATGATCGCCGCTTTCGAGAGTTAGAGCACTTAGAGCGCGAGTATCCGCAGTACTCCCGCCCGGACTCGCCCACACAAAGAGTAGGTAGCTCCCCGCGAACTGGGTTCAAAACCATTAAACACGCCGTGGCCATGCTGTCTCTCGATAATGCCATGAATGAAGAAGAGATCGCCGAATTCGATCAGCAGGTGCGGCGCTTCTTAGAAAAGGAGGGGCAAGTCGAGGGTGAGGTTGAGTATTGCATCGAGCATAAGTTTGATGGGGTGGCGGTTACGTTGCGCTATGAAGCAGGCCTTTTGACGCAGGCCCTTACCCGTGGTGACGGGTTTGAAGGTGAGGAGATCACTGCAAATGCCAAAACACTCCGATCTATTCCGCTACGTTTGCGAGGCGCGCAGGTACCGCCAGTGTTGGAAGTGCGAGGCGAAGTTCTTTTCATGAAAAGCGACTTTGAAGCCTACAACGCAGAACGTGTCGCGGGTGGGGAAGAGCCGTTTGCTAATCCACGCAATGCCGCTTCAGGAAGTCTACGCCAACTCGATCCACGTGAGACCGCCAAACGCAGGCTAAGCTTTTTCGCTTATGGACTTGGCGCCATAGATGGGTTCGAGCTACCGGCCTTGCATAATCAGGTTATGGAGGCTGTGACGCGCTTCGGGTTTAGGCGCTCGCCCTTGTTTGCTGTTGTAAGGGGCAGCTCGGGTATAGTGGCTGCTTATCGCGAAGCGCAGCTTGCCCGCGCTGGACTGCCGTTTGAGGTCGACGGCATGGTAGTGAAGGTGAATAGTTTGGCGTTGCAAGAGTTGCTTGGCTTCCGCCAACGCTCGCCGCGCTGGGCAATCGCGACAAAGTTTCCAGCAATAGAAGAAAATACTGTCCTTCGCGATATCACTGTGCAGGTAGGTCGGACTGGCGCTGTTACTCCAGTCGCTGTGCTGGACCCAGTGCAGGTCGGAGGTGTCGTAGTCTCGCGTGCTACGCTTCATAACGAAGACGAAATCATGCGTAAGGATTTGCGTATTGGCGATACTGTAGTGGTGCGTCGGCAGGGGGATGTGATTCCGGCGGTTGTGGCAGTGGTTACAGCTGCTCGTACTGGGAATGAGAGACGCTTTGTGTTCCCAACAAATTGTCCAGAATGTGAAACAAAGCTGATCAAGCCAGAGGGCGAGGCGGTTGCGCGCTGTCCTAATACACATTGTCCAGCACGTCTAGAGCAGCATGTCCTACACTATGCATCGCGAAATGGAGCGGACATCGAGGGACTTGGTGATAAATGGGTGGCCATGTTTATTGAGCGGGGATTGGTCCAGGATGTCGCCGATCTATATTTATTGACCGAAGAACAGCTGCTGCGGTTGCCGCGCATGGGGGAGTTGCTTGCTCGCAAGATATTGGCGGCAATCGATAAGAGTAAGCGAGTCGCGCTTAATAAATTCATTTTCGCGCTCGGCATTCGCCATGTTGGCGAGCGCACGGCTTTGATTCTGGCCCGCTATTGCCATACTCTTGAGAGATTCCGGAGTTTGGGCTTAGATAGTTTGTCGAATATCCCGGAAGTGGGTGTCGAGACTGCCGCTGCTTTATCGGAGTTTTTGAGCGATCCCGAACAACAGGCCCTACTGGATAAGCTGCTTGCCGCTGGTGTGCAGGCCCTTGCGCTGGAAGAGCAGCAGGGTGGTGCTCTTCAGGGTAAGACCTTTGTGCTTACCGGCAGTTTGCAGAGTTTGTCCCGTGATGAGGCTCAGGAGCGAATTCAGGCCCTTGGTGGGAAGGTGACTTCTAACGTGAGCAAGAAAACCGATTACGTGCTAGTTGGAGCAGAGCCTGGTTCCAAGTATGATAAGGCGAAAGAGCTGGGAGTTTGTATTCTAGACGAGAGCGCCTTTTTGCGCATGATTTCTTGAGATGGTGATTTATGAAAGAAGTTCGAACACGTTTTGCTCCTAGTCCGACTGGCTTTTTGCATGTTGGATCAGTTCGCACAACAATCTTTGCTTGGCTTTTGGCGCGGCATTTCGGCGGTAAGTTCCTCCTGCGCGTAGAAGACACCGACCAAGAGCGATTGGTGCCAGGCGCGATTCGTGCCTTGCTGGAAGATCTGGCCTGGATGGGTATCGATGTTGACGAGGGGCCTAGCCGCAAGGATTTGGAGATGGTGGGCGAACTCTGGGAGGGGGCTCCAGAAATAGGTGGCCCGTATGGTCCATATATACAATCTTTGCGGCGTGTCCGTTATCAGGAAGTAGCGGAGGAGCTGATCCGCTGCGGAGCAGCTTATCGCTGTGACTGTACCCCGGAAATGTTGGAGAGGGAGCGTCTAGAACAAATGGCGCGAAAGGAGTTGCCTGGCTATAGCGGCTATTGTCGTGACCGAAATGTCCCTGCTAGCGCCAAACATGTGGTGCGTTTCCGTATGCCCCTTAAGCGCTCGCTTACCTTGATGGATGCGGTTAAGGGCCGTGTTACTTGGGATAACATCTCTTTGCGAGACATGGTGTTGCTTAAGAGCGATGGACTTCCAACTTATCACCTGGCGGTTGTGGTTGATGACCATGACATGAAGATTTCGCACGTTATGCGCGCAGATGAGTGGTTGGCTACCGCGCCATTGCACATACTTTTGTATGAGGCGCTGGGCTGGGAAATGCCTGTTTTCGCGCATCTTCCTAATGTTATGGGCAATGATGGCAAGAAGCTTTCCAAGCGGCATGGAGCAACTCATGTCAGTTTGTTCCGTGAAGGCGGATACCTTCCGGAAGCGTTGCTTAATTTTGTCTCGCTAATTGGTTGGGCTCCCGGAGAGGGCGAGGAGCAGGAAGTTTTCTCGCGCGACGAGCTGATTAAACGTTTTTCGTTGGAGCGCGTGAATAACGCAGGTGGAATTTTCGATTATAGCAAACTAAACTGGATGAATGGCGTTTACATCCGAAATCTTAGCAATGAAGAATTTGTAAAGCGCGCACTGCCGTTCATTGAGAAGGCGGGCTTGACCCCCCGTTTGGATCGCTTCAATAAGGTAAGTGCGGTAGTCAAAGAGCGTGTGCGTCTTATGACGGAAGTCCCAGAAATGGTGGCGTTCTTGTTTACGGATAAGATTGAGCGTGATTTGCCAGCTATGTTCCAAAAGGGAATAGATGCTGCAAAAGCTCGCGAAATTTTGCTCTCAGCTGAAAAGCGCTTAGAGGCTGTGCAGAACTTTGTTGCGCATGATTTAGAGGCTGCATTGCGACCACTTGAACAAGAATTTAGCATGAAGCTTGGCCCGCTGTTTGGGGTGGTGCGCATTGCAGTTACCGGAAAGAAAGTTACTCCGCCATTGTTTGAATCGCTTGAAGCCTTAGGTAGAGACGACACAATGAAGCGTATACGTGAAACTCTGGAAGCATTGCCGAGTCTGCAGGCTGCGTAATATGAAACTTCCACGTATTTTGCTTGCCAGCCGAGCGGCAATGGATGATGCGCAAAGTACGCCGTTATTGGGCGTGCGGCAGTCATACCTTGATTGTGTGTTGCAAGCCGGTGGCTACCCATTTATTGCCCCGCGGATTGGTGATCAAAAGCTGATGGAGGATTTGGTCGGCATGGCCCATGGCGTCCTTCTGCCCGGGGGCGAGGACGTAGATCCTGCGCGCTATAATCAGCAGCCTAGTCCACATCTTGGCGCGGTCGATAAAGAGCGCGATGCTTGTGAGTTCTATGTTCTGGAGGCGGCCCGCAAGCGTGGCTTGCCAATCCTTGGAATTTGCCGTGGCTGTCAGGTACTCAATGTCGCCTTTGGGGGTAGCTTGTACCAGGATATCAATGCTGAACGCCCACATTTGCCAGGGCACGGACTGGGTGATGACTTTGAGCATGCCCACGATATTCGAATCACTTCTTCAACGCGATTACATGCAGCGCTAGGGCTGGAATCAGCGCATGTAAATTCATTTCACCACCAGGCCGTGAAGGAGCTTGGCAAGGGGCTGGTAGCGAATGCGCATGATGATACCGGACTAATTGAGGGCATTGAGGGGACAGGCCCTGAGTATGTGGTTGGAGTGCAGTGCCACCCAGAATTGCTTGTGGGTCGAGGCGATGGAGTTTGGGAACGTTTGTTCCTAAGCTTTGTGCAGGCTTCCCAGAAAATTAGATCCTAACGCACTTGCTCAACCAAAAGTGATTTTCCGATTAAGAGTAATTGAATCGTGCTTATGTTGGTAAGACTTCTTCGTGGTACAGCGCTGGTCCTACTCCTACTGACAGCAGGTTTGGGCGTTGGGCTTTTCATAGTTAGCCGCGGGAATCTCAGTTGGTTAGTGGCCATACTAGGTGAGCCAGTACGGCAAAGAATTGACGCTCTTTCAGCGCTAGGGACTTCGCTAGATGGCATGCGCTTATACCTGCTTGGCTACACTCAGGTAATAGTCACCTTTGGTGTTCCCTTTATTATTCCAGTAGGTTCAATCAGTCTAGGATTGTACACAACAAAGGCACTTCGAGTCTTTCTTTTGCTGGTAGTGCCGTTCCTGTGTCTGTTGGTGGGGTACATTTTTTATCCCACTGCGGATGCTCAGGGAAATATATTCTTTATTGTCCCTTACGTGCTGCTTGCCCCGGTTTGGATCATTTATCTTTTAGTTATGTCAGTTCAGTACATGCGAAAGCGTTTTCACTCTAGGGTGGGCTAAGCTAGATTTACTCGATCATAGCAGTTATTGCTGGGGCAGTTCCTGCCCATCTTGCTTGTCTGGCGCAGATCGTAACGAGGTTGCACGTCTCTCAAGTCGCATTTCGAAGCCGGGTGGTCTTGATCTAAATGTTGTAATTGTACCGGGCTCAGATCGCTCGAAGGCCGCTACTTGTTTATTAAAATGCATATTGCGCCAGGGTTTATAGCGCCAATTCCAGACGCTCCCAATGACGCACAGGATAAGTAGAAAGCTGCTTATGGTACGTGTGCCTAGATGATGCTTACTCTGCTGATTAGCCAAGAAGATAAGGGACGCCTGCAGAGCCAGGGTAGCAAAGTACCAGTAGCGGGGGGCGGCGCCAGGTCCACTTAAATTATCCCAAAATACCTGATTGGCGTTGCCAGTATTGGGAGCAGATAGAGATACAAATGCGATCAGCAATCCGTACATTATTAGAACTTTTAGTTCGGCCGGGGCACGTCGCCACGAGAGGTAGACTAATATTGTCCATAGGCATACTAGGGCGGACTTTAGAGAAACTACGTAATATCCGCTCTCAATGAGGAATCTAAAGCCCTTGTCCCCCAGAATTGGGGCTACAAATAGCTGCGATGCGATGATAGTTACGAAATTGTAAAAGCTTGCGCCATACTGCCCAACGAAGCGACTGTGTGGGTCAAATACAAATACGCCCAAAACTTGCAATAAGGCTCCAACTGCGATGGGAACAAAGAGGGCGAGGCGATCCAGGCTGCGCTTGGCCCACATAAACCATAAGCAGCTGGGAGCTAGAAATATTACGCTTACGCCGGAGATAGAAGTAAGACTAACCAAACCTATATCAGCATATTTCTGTAAACGATTGGTGCTTGGTGAGTAGGTAACAAACACAAGCAGGCATGCTAAGGAAAGGTGCCAATAAGCATAAGCTAAATTGGCGTGCAGCTCTTCGGCATTTGGTAGCCCCAGGTAGAGCAGGGCTGCTAATCCGCGAATGGCGAATGAGGGAATAAGCGCATCAAATCGTCGAGCAAATAAAATTAGTACCGGAAGTACCTGCACAACAATTGCTGTGTAATTAAAAATTACGGGCGCAAGTCGCATATCAAAGAGCTGAGTTACTAAAGCAACAATTCTGTAAAAAGTCTGAAAGTAGCCGTCCTGGGGCCAGAATAGGCACTTGAATCCGTGATGGTATGCATTGGCGTACCAAACAATGCCATCTTCAGCAAAAAACTGGGGGTTAAGCACGGCATCTGGCCGGCGGCTATATACCAGCCAAACTGATGCGATAAATACTAATACCAGCGTGTAGATTCGCTCACGCTGGAAAAAATTTACAACTTTTTGAAGTTCGGACATTTCGGCAAATTTTAATTAGAGTTAGCAAAAAGGTCCTCGATAAACTCAGAGTGATTTTGGCAGCCACTCCTAACCTAAAGATGAAACCTACTACGCCTTAGTTAGAATGGCTATCCTTGCTGAGCTTGTACACAGCAAACTCGCGCTGGTCGGGGCAGGGGCATATGCTGTATTCACTTTCACTTAGTGAGAACCTGACTAGCTCTATCGATTGCGTCTGCCAAGGGCTACCATCTAGGAAATTAGGGAATATCGCCAGGTAGTCTGAGGTGGCTAGAGCGGCAGTGCGATCGAGTAGCCCAAACAATATGCGGTGCTCATTTAGCCCGGCTATATCTATAACCTTGCGTTCGGATAGGTAGCGCACTGCTCCTGCGTCAACTGTTGCTACAACAGCCTCCGGGGTAGTGCGTTCTCGAAGCCACACGGCAGCCTGCTCATTATTGTGAAAGATACTGTAGGAGTCAGAATCCATGCGCTGCGCGCGCTCATAGAATGACTCCCCAAGACGAGGCAGCCCAAGTGCTAACACTAAGATGGTGAGAGCTGCGCCTAGGTGCCAGGGATTAGAACGGTCAGGTTGTTTTGCGCTTCTTAGTAACAAGGGAATGCTGGCAGCGCAAATTCCAGACAACACGTGCAGCGCGGGGTCACACCAGCGCGTCCAGTAATAGCCCTGAAGTACTAGTGGACGGGAAAGAATAACCGCCAGCAAATAAGCAAGTGGCGCTAAAACAGCGAGCCCTAGCGCGATTGCCCTTAGCTTTTCTTCGCCAATTGCTCGCAGTGTTATGAACGGAGCGACAATAAGGATCGGAATTTGCGGAATAATGAAGCCGATGCGGCCAATTCCGTGAATTTGCAATACGTCAGCAAACGTTCTAAGTGTTGCCAAACTAATTGGTTGAGTTTCAGACTTGAAATAGAAGCTATTGGGTAAGGGGTGCCCGGTCACCACTAAACACCAACATGCCCACACCAGGCTTGGCGTTAAAAATAGAAGTCCTGTCAGCAATCGATTTTTGTTAGCCGCCAACGAAGGATAGAGTGCGAAAAATATAGCAATTGAAACTATGACTGCCTCGGGGCGAGCAAGTGGAAGAAAGGCTGCAAGCGTAGTTGCTAATTTGGGTCTGCGTTCCAACACGCAAATAATAGCTTCTATCCACATGGCAGAAGTAAGTAATGATTCCATTCCCGATAGGGAGGAAAACAATAATGAGCCATCGAAACTAAGTATCAGCGCGCATGCAATCAGGCCCATGTAATCAGAAAAGCTCAGCTGTGACTTGGCGCTGAGCAAGCAAATCGAAAGACGAAGGCAGCCCGAGGTAAACCACAGGGCGCAAAGAATTCCGATCAGTTTTACCCCCAATACAACGGCTGCAACTCCCCCCCAGTAGCCAATCAGCTCAGCCGGAGCTGTGATGGCCGCCCACAAGGGGCTGGTCACACCAGCTTCAGGGCTACCGCTATACTGGAAATTGCCGCTTAGAAGCAGCGCCTTCGAATAGACTCTAAAAATCCAGGCATCATCTAGAGGGAAGTGTAGCCAAGAGTATGTGCTACCAGCGGTAAAAAGGTACAGCGCCGGGAAAATTATAAGGGGCAGAAAAAGGGTAAATTTAGGCTTCATTTCAAATCTGTGCAGCTTTCTTTAGTATGCCACCGATGCGAGCGCATTAGCTGTGAGAATGGTCATTAAACAGACCTCAAAGCTGCCGTGTGTCAATAGGAGCATGCTTTGCGGCTCCTGGCTACCCGTTACCGTTTGGAAGGCGCGTTATGTTAGCATGCAGTAATTCTGGCCGGTCATCGGCCTGGAGCTTCCCTTTATGCCCGCTTTGATTCAAAATGCCCCCGGCACATATGTCGTCACGAGAAAACATCAGGAATTTCAGTATTATCGCCCATATCGATCATGGTAAGTCGACGCTTGCCGATCGAATCCTGGAGGCAACCGGAGCACTTGAGGCGCGTGAGATGCAGGCGCAGTTCCTTGATAAAATGGACCTTGAGCGTGAGCGCGGCATTACAATCAAAGCCCAAACTGTGCGCCTTGGATATCGGGCCAAGGATGGCAAGACCTACCAGCTTAATCTCATTGACACACCGGGACACGTAGACTTCCACTATGAGGTGTCGCGTAGCTTAGCGGCCTGTGAAGGGGCATTGCTGGTAGTTGACGCTACCCAGGGTGTCGAGGCTCAAACATTGGCTAATGTTTACGTTGCGCTAGAGAACAATCTGGAAATAATTCCGGTCCTAAATAAAATCGACCTGCCTAGTGCTGACCCAGAACGTGTAAAGCGCGAGATAGAAAACGTAATCGGTCTAGATACATCTAATGCGCTGTTGATCAGCGCCAAGACCGGGATAGGGGTTCCAGATTTGCTAGAAGAAATTGTCAAGCGCATTCCTCCGCCGACGCGCGGGTCAGAGAATGCGACTCTGCGGGCCTTGGTTTACGACTCGTGGTTCGATTCATACTTGGGCGTGGTCGTTCAAGTCCGTGTCATAGATGGAAGCATTCGTGGTGGTGATAAGATAAAGTTTTTAAGCACCGGGGCTGAGCATGAAGTCTATAAGACAGGAGTGTTCACGCCGCATGGGCGCGAAGTAGAATTCCTGAGTTCTGGCCAAACCGGTTATTTTTCCGCCGCCATTAAAAACCTACACGATGTAAAGATTGGTGATACTGTCGCACTGGCTAAGGATGAGTCGGCGCAAGCGCTGCCGGGTTTCAAGGAGGTGCGTCCCGTAGTTTTCGGTGGACTTTTCCCAGTTAACTCTGAAGACTTTCTTGAGCTGCGGAACGCACTTGAGAAACTGAGTCTAAATGATGCTTCTTTTACTTTTGAAGCCGAGACCTCGGCGGCTTTGGGCTATGGTTTCCGCTGCGGATATCTTGGACTACTGCACATGGAGATTATTCAGGAGCGTTTGGAGCGCGAGTTCCATCTGAATCTAATCACCACAGCTCCTAGCGTAGTATTCCGGGTTAACATGAACTCGAAGGAAGTTGTGCTGGTCGACAATCCTGCCAAACTCCCTCCGGTCAATCATATCGAGAGCATTGAGGAGCCAATCGTAAAGTCGACAATTCACTGTCCGGTTGATTATGTCGGTAATGTCCTCAAATTGTGCGAAGATAAGCGTGGCATTCAAAAAAATATGAGCGTGCACGGCTCGCGCGCAGTGATCGAATACGATCTGCCGCTTAATGAAATCGTGCTCGATTTTCATGATAAGTTGAAGAGCTTGACCAAAGGCTATGCTTCGTTTGACTACGAAGTTACTGGTTATCAGGTATCAGATCTTGTGAAACTCGATATTCGCCTTAATGGGGAACTCGTAGATGCGCTTAGTGTCATAGTGCATCGCGAGAAAGCCTATCCTAAAGGAAAAGAGCTTTGCGATAAGCTTAAAGATTTGATCGATCGACAGATGTTCGAGATTGCAGTGCAGGCTTCAATTGGGAGCAAAGTTATAGCACGCACGACAGTTAAGGCTCTCCGTAAAAACGTTACAGCAAAGTGCTATGGTGGAGACATCACTCGTAAGCGCAAGCTCTTAGAAAAGCAAAAAGAGGGGAAGAAGCGCATGAAACAGGTGGGGAAGGTGAGCATCCCACAAGAGGCCTTCTTAGCTGTACTAAAACTCTCAGACTAATGGTGTGTAGGATCGTATGAGTCAATTTCGTGAATTAGGCGATATGAAGGGGCGCCTATTCGCAATCGGCGATGTGCATGGATGCGCTGATGAGCTGGAGCTGCTGCTCTCACATTTAACTGACTCTCAGGGGCTAAGCACTAATGATCGAGTAGTCTTTATAGGTGATTATATTGACCGTGGCGCCGAATCTAAGCGCGCAGTGGAAACTGTCCTAAGCTTTAGAAACCGATTCCCAGAAACAATATTTTTGCGTGGCAATCACGAAGAGATGCTCTTGGGCTACCTAGGGCTCCGACCTAATGTGGCACCATATCTTAAGAATGGCGGTTTATCGACGCTGCAAAGTTACGGCGTAGCAGAGGATGCCAGCGCAGAAGAGGCGCTCAGCCTGTTTCCGCCGGAGCACATAGAGTTTTTTAAGGCGACTGAGCGTTATGTTCTAATGCCAGGCTATGTTTTTGTTCATGCCGGATTAAATCCGCTTCGGCGCCTAGAGGATCAGCCCGACGAAGATATTTATTGGATTCGTGATACCTTCATTTTGAACCGGCATCGCTTCGACCGAGTAGTGGTATTTGGGCACACGCCGTTCGAGGATGTGTTGCTCAATTTGCCATACAAGATTGGCTTGGATACAGGCGCTGTTTTCGGGAACAAATTAAGTTGTGTTGAGCTTACTGAGAGCCTCATTTTTCAGGTTCCGGCCGGTGAGAATAAGGTCAATACACGCAATTTTAAAGCCCTATCTAAACGCGATTAGGTACATTTTATTCAGGGCTTCCAAGAGCTTATAGGCTAGGCCTGCTATGGATTTTATTGATTCCCACTAGAGAACCGCCAGCTTCTGTCCCCTCATAACAATGTGTGAAAAGCACACTTGTTGTGCTGGGTCCTACTCGAGTCCCAACTATTAGGTTCTTAGCTTTTTGAGGTTGTATGTTTTCGATTCAACAAATCCGTTGTGTAGCGCTGCATGGAATTTTGCTTTCAGGGATACTGGTGCTTGATGCTAGTGCGGACACTCCCAGGCTGCCGAACGCTAAGATGACGTATAAAAGCGAGTTCTTTCACATTCCGGTCCTCCCTCCATTTTCGGATGGCACTGGCAAGAAAACTGCCAAGGACTGCGAAGAATTGGACAGGCGACTAAAGGCGGAAAAGGGAGAAGGGGTTGTAACTTATGGAGCCAAAGAATTCGCTAGCAAACTCGACGCGTTGTGCGCACGAATGGGAAATGACTACCCAAACTATGCGCGCGTAGTAACTGATCCTGTAAGTGGAAAACGATGTATCGAAGCTATTTGGACGGAGTGTACTGTTACTGCGCTCCCGCAGGGCACGCCGGATGCTCCCCTTCGTAACTGGTGCGAGTTTTGGATCAATAATATCTCCGTCAAAAACTCGAACGAGGTGACAGTTGAATTCGATGTGCCAACTTTTCCTTGCGACTGTCAGGGAAAGTCCCGCATCATCGACTGTCTTGATGATGAGGAAGTGGTGCGCACTGGTACAAAGCAGACTGAGTAGCGCGTATTTGGAAATTAGCTAAAAAGCTGCATTGCTAATTTCGTTCAGGAGCGTCTTACTTCACCGAGAGCTACTCTGCTCGAATCACTTTCCGCGCTGAAGCCGGCAGCATAAATGCGAGAAGAGATACCGGCCAAAGTGCCGCAAAAAGTGTTGTTGCCACGAGTCTCCTAAGCAGCGAGCCGTTAAACCAAGCCCAGGCATAACCTAGTGATAAGCACCACAAGCCCAACGCAAGCAGAACCCCACATATAGCGAGGGCAGCCCAGCGCGTCAGAACTCGAATTAGGCCCTGTAGCTTCATTTCGAGCGCGGGTTTTACTAGTTCTACTAGGCTTTCGATCTGCGCGTTGCTGCGACCTGATGCAGTCAATGCCGCCTGCCAGCCTTCCATTTGTAGCGGCGTAAGTAGGCTCTCAAAAGCCCCCTTGTACTCCAAATTGTGTGCGATAGTGACAAGCTCTACCAGATTCGCAAGGCGGCTTTGTTGCTGCGGATCAGGCGGCAGTGTGGCGGGGAATTCGCCCACAGCAAGCAGCGCTTGGGCTTCCTCGGCGGGCGCCACAGCTATTGCATCCAGACGGAATCCATCAACCATCGAAATAAAAGTCAGCGCTGGCCAAACGCGCCCATTTCCAGCGCGCGTTGACACTTGCGAGTGATGGTAGTCCATCAATAATTCTGCCTGAGCTTCGAGCGCTAGCTTTGGGGTTGGCAGTGATATTAATTTGCTTAGAACATCCCCGCGCACTCCCCGTGCTGGAAATGACTTGCCTGTAACTAACGACTGCAGTGCATCTAGCAGGGAATCAGACTGATCTAGTAATCCTACAATCTCGCTATTTGCGTTCAGTACCAGGCTACCGCTACTTCCATGAGCGCTTCGCGCATCGGTGTGAATGTGAAGGTTGCTAAGCGAGTTAATTGCCCCGAGGCTTTCGGTGAGTGGCCCACAGCGTGGAAAGCCTAGCGCTTTGATTTTTTCTCCATTTACTGGCAGGGCGAAGTTCAGCGTTTCGGCAGCTAGCGCCTCTTTCCGTTCGTAGCGCAGTGTGGCGATATCTAGAGCGTGGAGCGAGGAGGCGACCTCAATTTTGCCCAAATCGAGCGGCTCCCTTGCGGCTGCACCAAGGCTGCCGGCGCGTAAAACTTCAAGCTTGCTGCAATTGTTGTAGGGGCAAACTAGGTCTGTGACGTGGGCGTTAGTTAATAAGAGCCCCGGACTGACGATGGCGGCAGTAGCACAGCCCCCGTTTACCCCTGATCGCAGCAGAACCATGGTTCTGGCCAGGTCTAAAGGCGTCCCTAGGCTGACTAGGGGCGCAAGGATAATTGTAAGGAGGAGGAAAATGGGGCTATAAAGGTATGATCTTGAGCGCATCGTCATACCGTTTAATGTACGGTCGCTCTGGCTGGTGGGACAAGGTAATTTCCGAGCCCCCAGTGTCTTCAATCGGCATACGCTGCTTCAGGAGTCGCGCATATGAATAAGCCCAACGTAGGAATGATTGGATTAGCTGTTATGGGCTCGAACCTCGCCCAGAATATGGAGCGCAATGGCTACACTGTGGCGGTCTATAATCGAAGCGGCGACGTAACCGACCAGTTTATGCAGCGGGTTAAGGGCAAGAAATTTGTTGCCTCCAAGACGCTTGAAGAGTTTGTGAACTCGATGGCCGCCCCGCGACAGATCTTTATAATGGTAAAGGCAGGTGCCCCGGTTGATGCGGTCATAGACTCATTGCTCCCGCTCCTTTCTAAGGGCGATATTATTATTGATGGCGGTAACTCATATTTCCCTGACACTGTGCGACGAGAGAAGCATTGCCGTGAAGCTGGCATAAACTTCATGGGGATTGGCATATCTGGCGGTGAGGAAGGGGCTCTTAATGGTGCTAGTCTGATGCCAGGTGGTCCTAAAGATGCTTGGCGCATCATGGCGCCTCTGCTGGAGAAAATTGCAGCTAAAGCTCCTCAAGCTTGCACTGCCTACATTGGGCCAGATGGAGCCGGACATTTCGTGAAGATGGTTCATAATGGCATCGAGTATGGCGACATGCAGTTAATTGCGGAAGCCTACGATATGCTCAGGCGAGTAGCTGGCGCCAAGCCAGAAGAATTGAGCCAAATTTTTGAGCGTTGGAATGCCGGCGTTCTGTCGTCGTTTCTGATTGAAATTACGGCCAAGATATTCCGCAAGCATGATGAGGGCGGAGCGGCGCATCTTGTCGACAAGATCTTGGATTCAGCGGGACAAAAGGGAACAGGGCGTTGGACCGCTCAGGTAGCCTTAGACTTAGGTGTTGCCATTCCGGGCCTAGCTGTGGCGGTAGATGCGCGCATTTTGAGCTCAATAAAGAGTGAGCGTGTAAGCGCTGCCAAGGCCTTCGCTGCTCCCAAAGTGGCTGCGCTCTCTGGCAATCGCGAGCAGTTTATTTCAGCGGTGCATGATGCTCTGTACTGTTCAAAGATCTTGTCATACGCCCAGGGTATGGCCCTGCTAGCGGCGGCGTCAAAGGAGTATAAGTGGGACCTCAAGTTGAATGAGATTGCTGCTTTGTGGAAGGGGGGATGCATCATAAGGGCGCGCTTCCTGGATGAAATTCGTAAGGCCTATGAGACTCAGCCTGGCCTGCCAAATCTAATTTTGGATCCGGCTCTTAAGCGGGAAGTTGAGCGTACATTGCCCAACTTGCGCCTAGTAGTGCAAAAGGCGGCTGAATGCGGTGTGCCTTGTATTAGTTTCGGAGCCTCCTTGGCCTATTTCGACAGCTATCGATCTGCAGATTTGCCGCAAAACTTAACCCAGGCACAGCGTGACTTTTTCGGCGCCCATACTTATGAGCGTGTCGATAAGCCAGGCGTTTTCCATACTCAATGGGAGTAGGCTTATTCCTCGGGTGAGGATGGCCGTAGCTTTGATAGGGTGCGGAAGGCAATTTCGGCGTGTGCCCTTAAGTGACGGTTGCGTTGATTGTCCAAGCTAATATCCTCGATCGCTGGTAGAGCGGCCACAGCGCCAATTTGAGCGGCGCAGTCGCAGGCGGCGAGAAGCACACCTTCATCTTGATTATAGCGCAGCAGATGCTCAAGATCTTCTGAGAAATCTAGTGCGTCTTCTCCTAGTCCGCGAATAATATCAATTGCGATCATTTGCAAAAGCGGTTGCTGATCCGAGAGCATTTCTGTGATGCGCTGCATCCCAGGCGTTCCTAATTGCTTCGCAAATCTTTGCAATCCCTCCACGGCAGTTTGAACTTCCTCAAGTTGTTGTCCCCAAGGGCCACGTTGTTCAATAATTTCAAACAGCGATGGAATAACGTGAACTTCGTTTGCGTCGATGGCTATCCGCATAGCCAATACTTGGCCGGCTGTGCTGGTGTCTTCGTGGTTGATGTAGTGCAGTATGGCTGGCATTACAGCTCTATTTTGTCGTGCTTGCTGCACTAAAGCTGCATGCACTGCCAAGCGTAAATTCTTATTTGAGCTGCCTAAAAATGGCAGCACACTAGGAGCCCGAGTGTCTCCATCCAGTATGGTGAGCGCCCAAGTTGCGACGACGGCCCGCTCAGTTCGCCAAGAGGCTGTTAGTCTGGTCAGGCCGCGAGTCTCAGCTTTTTGGATATGTCTTGTAAGTTCAGTACGCGCTATGGCTTGCGCCCCCTCACCATGCAACATGCCCAAAGCTTCCAGGGCCCTTAGGCGCGGGCCTGGGAAAAGGCTGGGGCGTGCTGCGATTCGGGCTAATCTGCTAGCTGCTTGTGCTCCCAGTTGCTGCTCAAGGGCAAAAACTGCCGACCAACGCTGCTCGGCTTGGCCTGGGCTGATGGCAATCTTAGTTAGTACATTTTGAATCACTGTAGATGCGTTTGGCATCACAGCTACCGCATCGCACAGTCCAACTTGAGTCAGCGTTGAGGCCGGGTGGGCTAAGCGTTTTGCGATTTTATCTTGAAAGGGCAATAGGAGCACTCCGAAACGAGCAAGAGCACGCGCCGCCACTTCTGCTACTATAAGCTTTTTAGGCGCTTGCAGTCCTGGGTAGTTCGCATAGACCGGTGCTCTATCACTTAACGAAGCCAATAACAGAGGTATGCTTGTGTCTACACAAAGTAGGCCAAGTCCTCTGGCGCATTCTGCGCGCACAAAGGCTGAGCTGTCGCTGCGCAGGCTCTGCTCTAGTGCAAAATGGGCGCTGGGGTGTCCAGATTCGCCAAGTCTACGCGCTGCCGTGTGTCGGGCATCGACATTTTCCTTTGCGTCACGCAGTGTCTTTGCATAGTGGTCCACGCTGACTTTCTGTAGTGGCACTGCTGGCTCTGCCGGCCCAGTCTCATGTGGTTGAACAAGCTCCTTGGGAGCTGCACTTAAATTGGGAAATCCCCTGTTGACATCACGGGAGAACACGTCTAACTAGCCTCACAACTGTGTAGAGCCGCGCGCTCAATTAGAATCCATCCGAAAATAACGGAAAATAGTGCTGGCTTAGTACTGCGAGTCCCATTTTATGGGACAGGGCAGGCTCAGAGCGCAGTAAAGAACTGATTTCCGGATGTGCTCTAGTTTAAGGGCACGTTCCTATCTTGAACTAAGACGCCGTAAAAATCAGGCCTGCAGTTCGAAGCAGACATTATTTTAAGCGAGATCCAAGGCTAACTCCGTTTCAGCCCTTAGTCCAAGCTTTAGACAGCGGTGGGGCCACGCGAGGAGAGCTTTTTAGTGCACCTA
>JAIBBV010000019.1 GCA_019694465.1 Oligoflexia bacterium | reverse complement strand
CTCTTTTAGTGGTTGGGTTGTGGTTGTGGCTTGAGCGGAGTCAAGCATGCGCCGAATTAGCCGCTGATCAATAAATTTTGGAGATTCAATATGTGGAAGTGCCGCACTGGAAAGCAGTGCTAGCCGATTTGCTCTGCGCTTTAAGTGAAGACATGCGATGGCCGAATTTGTTGCTATTTTTTGTAGTGTTTGAGTACGCTGGTAGATGATGGTGTTGTTCTTAGTGAGCCGATTATGGCTTGCTCAGCTGCCGCAGCGGGTGCCCACAACAGGCCAAGCGCCTCAAGCACTTAAAACGTCACATGCCAAAGTGAAATTGGATCAAACGACAAAGCCACATCAATGAGTTCAATTGCAGCGGAGGGCATTTGTTACGCACTGCCCTAGTGCTTCATTGGCACCGGTAGCGAAACTGTTGCCAATTCATACAGCAGCGCTTCTATGTCTTCTGGGTTGTCAGATTTAGTTACGTACCCGCTCGCCCCGTGTGCCCTCGCGCTATCTTCAATTTCTCGAGAGCAAACCTCACTAGAAACAACAACAGTCGCGCGCCCATTGCGGCAAGCGTCAAGCACTTCAAAACTGTTCATATCGGGAAGATGGGCGTCCAAGAGCACAACGGAGGGTTCCCACTTTGTAATTCGCTCAAGCGCTTCTCGCCCGGAATTAACGCACTCGCACACAATCTTAAGGCTATGCCCGTAAAGCTCGGCATGCTCTTGGATTAGAGTGCAATATTGATCGTGTTCGTCGACTACAAGAAGCTTCACTTCTTTCGATTTTGTCACTGTTTCCTCACACACTTTTTACTTGTAGTGGAAGGTCGGAATACTCGGCGAGGAAGATGAGAACAATTTATCGCTCTATTTTCAGGCACTTATTTTCACAACCAATAGGAAGCAGCTAACCCACACTTAATTCTGCCAAAACCTAAGGACAGATCAGATAAGTCCTTGACTTCGAGTATTTTTCGACATACGATGTTGGTAGAGCATAAGGCCATAACCTATTGATACTACACTAGGATATACTCATGACAAAGCGCTCAAACGCTATTGAAGATCCCCAGTCACAAAACTACCGCTCTAGTACGTTAGCGCCCGTACAGAGACAGACTTTGGAGTTCCTGCGCAACTTCATCGCCGACCGCGGTTATGGACCGACACTGAAGGACATAGCCGAGCACATTGGGGTTAAATCTGTTTCCACCGCTCATTTTCACCTTGAACGCCTAGAGGATAAGGGCTTTATTCGTCGTGGTGAGGATGGTGCAATTGAGCTAATAGAATCAGCCAAACCACAACTTGGCCCAACTGCCGTACCTCTTGTTGGCGTAATTGCAGCGGGTTTACCAATTGAAGCAATCGAACAGACCACAATGATAGATATTCCCTCTAGCATGATCTCTGGCCGTGGCGAAGTATTTTGCCTCGAGGTCAGTGGAGACTCTATGATTGAAGACCATATTTGCGATCGTGATATTGTTGTCTTACGGCGGCAAGATTCAGCAAATGATGGAGACGTAGTTGTAGCTCTACTAGACAATGGCTGCGCAACACTGAAACGCTACCGTCGATTAAAGAACGGGAAGGTTATGCTAATCCCAGCTAACTCGACCATGCCGCCAATCACGCTCGATAAGGTAACGATCCAGGGAAAATTGATTGGCGTCATACGCGAGCTACATTAGGGCACAAATTGCATATTTGATTTTTTTAAGGACATTTAACTATGAACACAGCTGACAGCAAACAGACATCCGCCGCTCCGCAAGAGAAAGGAAAGGCTCTTACAACAGCTATTTCTGAACTTGAGCGCCGATATGGCAGGGGCGCCATTATGAATCTTGGCACATCCCCAGGTGAACAGGTCGAGGCATTCTCCACGGGGAGCTTAGGACTAGACATCGCTCTAGGAATTGGCGGACTGCCGCACGGAAGGATCATCGAGATCTACGGTCCAGAGTCTTCAGGTAAGACTACTCTTGCCCTACACGTAGCGGCAGAGGTTCAGAAAAAGGGCGGAACTGTTGTCTTCATAGATGCGGAACACGCATTGGACGTCAACTACGCAAAGAAGCTTGGAGTAGACACAGGTAAGTTACTCGTTAGCCAACCTGACTGCGGCGAGCAGGCTCTTGAGATTTGCGACACGCTTGTCCAGACTGGGTCGGTTGATCTAGTGATTGTAGACTCTGTGGCCGCACTTGTCCCACGTGCCGAAATCGACGGAGAGATGGACGACCAGCAGCCTGGTCTTCAAGCCCGCCTTATGAGCAAGGCATTACGTAAGATGACTGGTATTGCGGCCAAGTCCAACTGCTCCATCATTTTCATCAATCAAATTCGCATGAAGATTGGTGTTATGTTTGGCTCTCCAGAGACTACCACTGGCGGAAATGCGTTGAAGTTCTACGCCTCTGTGCGTCTGGATGTCCGTCGTATCGGTTCTATTAAGGAAGCTGGCACAGAAGAAGCGGTAGTCCTTGGAAACCGAGTACGAGTCAAAGTTGTAAAAAACAAGGTCGCCCCGCCATTCCGTGAGGCCGAGTTCGATGTGATATTTAATGAAGGTATTTGCAAGTATGGCGAGATACTAGACTTGGGCGTTGATAAAGGCGTCTTAGATAAGGCGGGTGCTTGGTATTCATTCAAAGGAGAGAGACTTGGACAAGGACGTGATGGATCTAAGCTCTTTTTGAAGGAGCACCCTGAGATCGCCCATGAAATTCGCGCTCTTATTTTGGGCACCGTAGGTATCGGCGCTAGTCTACCAGAGGCAGCAACATCCCAGTCTAACCTTAAGTCTCAGGTTCAGTCTGTAGAGGTGGACTCAAAGAAGGGCGCTGCTGTAGGACAAGATAAGTCAGGCAAACAGGCTCCTAAAAAGAAGAGTGAGCTAAACGGCACCGCAGCATCGGCAGCGTAGTTTATAGCGAGTGACAGAAATCCGTGGTGAAATTCTTTGCGGTAGCAATCACTCGCTATAGTGCCGACTAGCGGGAGGCCAGACAACAAATAGTAAATGACCAATAAAAATGGGCCTTTAGTCGAGGAAGAGAAGCACCTCTTGTGCTATTGGGACAATTCGCATTTCTCTACGCCTTGCTGTCATTTACTATAGCAGTCAGTCCCAGCTAAGATAGGAATTGAGTCCAGGGCCCAGAAGGTAAGTCTGAAACGGCTTACTTTCTGGGCTCGCTCTATTTTGGTCGGTAGACTACGGGGTACAGGCATCTGAATGAGATTTGCAAGGCCGAGGGCCAGCACTACCAATTAAACTTCACCCAGACCAACGCGTGATCGGAAGCACTGGTAGGCTCGTAGACTATGCCACTATCATAGTCACCCACACTCTCAAAAGTTCTCCATGCGAAGCGTAATGATTCAGCCGGCACAAGAATATCATCTAGCCAAGAGTACTCTCCCTTATAACGCTGAGTACCAGGTTGAAGCTTGACCTGCGGATCTCCTGTTAGAACACTAAATAGCTCTGCCGGAGAACTGAATCCAGCCTGACAAAGAGGAACTCCCCTTTTACTTAAGCGACAGCCTGCACTGTCCTTAAAATTTCTGAGATTCAGGCTGCCCTCTAAGATCCTTGCTGTAGCTGTATCAAAGTTGCTATTACGATCCCCTAGCACTGCTAAAAGAGACTCGCCTGACCCTAAGCTCCTGGCGAAACGCTTCTCTACTATTCGACGCACTGCCTCCGCCATTTGCATTCGATAAGTCTCCCACTCTAGCTCAGCCGGGTCTCCGCTCGCGCCACGTCGCGACTTGAAGTGGATGTTAACAAGTCCGATTGTTTTTGAAGCAGACCCCGCAAGAGGCTTAACCACTAACTGGACTTCCAGTGGCACTCGAATAAATTCGCGCGGCTTTTCCTTGTCTGTCAATTTGGGCAATTCAATTTTCTCGTAGGATACGGAATTGAAGAACGTTACGCGATCAACTGCCAGGAGATACCCCACATGTGAGAACTTATCGAGAGTAGGTCCGACGCGTGATTCATAGCGTCTATTGGTCTGAGACTGCAGTACTTGCGCTAAACGCTGTAAAGCCGCCAGTGCCACTTCATCGCTTTTGCCCAGCACTTCCTGCACCGCAACAACGTCGCAGCCAGCCTTGGCCATACGTCGCGCTAGCCCTCGTTCCTTTTCCCCGAACTCTTCTGTGGTTAGGGCTGGATTCCTGATCTTTGCATCCGTGAAAGAACCATAGTTTTCTAAATTTTGGCTACACAGCGTTAGTTCTGCCGGACCCCGTGGATCCTCATTAGGAGCTAGGGTAGAGGTGCGTGACTGAGGTTGCGCCGCCCCTGTCGTCAATAGAGCTACAACAACAATAAGACTGTAGCACCACTTCAATCGATAAGTTTGTGCGTAAGTATTATTACCCAATAACAGCCTATAACAGAGTGCTTTCATATCAGTCCTAGCGCGGCAGCCTTCTACTAGCCTTACGAGGCGGCAGTGCAAAGCAGGCATTTAAATCAATTAGGGCTCGTATTCCGCTCCTAACTCGTGTCACAGCTGTAACTCCAACTAAGATTGCATCTACAATATCCTGATGACGCTTCAACGAAGCACGTCTAACGTCAAAGCCAAGCTCTTTGAGTGAATCGGCAAAAAGTCTTTCTACTATGATTACTGCTGTATCCTTGACTTCAGCACGACGCAGCTGACTACCTCTCAATCCCATGACCTCAGATTGTACCGTACGGGGATTAATTCTCCCTGGCACGCTCACCCCACGCTCACGCGCTAAGGTCTCAAAGATTCCCCGCACCTGTTCCACCTTAAAGGCGGCTCGCGGGTCACGCATTGTAGTTGGAGCCTCACAAACCAATATATCTCCCGCACCCAACTCAACGGCAGCTAAAATTGACGCAATCTTTTCCTGCAAATCAAGGTAACGTGTGGCTAAGGCAGTTTCGGGTCCCAATGACTTAATCTTACCCACGGCGAGCAAGCGCTCCCTCGACCGATCGGCTTGAGGCACAGAAAATAGTGCCCAGCCAGAGCAGGTCAAACTAGGATCTACAGCCATTAGTTTCATCGCGTTGCGCAAGATCGAATAAAGACGTGCACTGTTAACAAATTAAGACCTATTCAAAACCAAGTGACTTAAGGCCCCATTGGAGCTCGGAATAATAGATCATCTAGAGTTAAGCTAATCCATCCCCAATAGCGCCAGAAACGCCCTAAGAAATAGACTCCGCGTAAAAAAGCGCCTTGTTGGCAATTCTAATACGCTTAGATAGGAAGTACCACTCCAAATATTGCAATTCCCAAGCATTTTCTAGTAGTTATGTAGAGCGCTCTGCCATCTCGCCCAATACCTTAGCAGGTTGCAGGCTGGACTCGCGGGCTCTACCTTGGAGGGACGAGGTTTTACGATGGATCAAGATTTAATCGCAGACTTGTATCGCAGCATGCTGCGCATCCGCCGCTTCGAGGAAGAAGCAGCTCGTCTCTATACTGAGAGAAAGATCGGTGGCTTTCTTCATTTGTACATCGGCGAAGAAGCAATCGCTGTTGGAACCATGTCAGTCCTGGAGAAGAAGGATTTCATCATGACCGGCTATCGCTGTCACGGGCACTATCTTGCTCGAGGCGGCTCACCACGTGCTGGAATGGCAGAATTGCTTGGCAAGGCGACTGGCTGCGCCAAGGGTCGTGGTGGCTCTATGCACTACTATGATTCAACACTTAATTTCATGGGTGGCTGGGGAATAGTGGGGGCTCAAATCCCAGTCGCAGCAGGAATCGCGTTCGCTCAAAACTACAACAATACTGACGCTGTGGCGGTCTGCTTTTTGGGCGATGGCGCCATTAATATCGGTCCGTTCCACGAAGGGCTAAGCCTTGCAGCCCTATGGAAGCTCCCAGTGGTATACGTGATTGAGAATAACTTTTTCTCGATGGGAACTCCCCTTAACAAAACAGCTGCAGTAGAGGATCTTTCGATTAGAGCGCTCGGTTACCCGATGGCGCGCGATACTGTTGACGGCCATGACGTATTTGCCGTTAGGTCCGCCTTGCATACTGCTGTGCGTAGAGCTCGAGAACATCATCAACCCACCCTAATAGAAGCCAAGACCTATCGTTATCGTGGTCACTCTATGGCGGATCCAGCAACGTACCGCACAAAAGAGGAGGTTGAGGCATGGCGTTTGCGCGATCCAATCAAGGTCACTGGTGAGAAACTTGAGGCACTGGGCTTAAAATCTCTAAAAGATTCAATCGATAGGGAAGTGGAAGAGGAAATTCAGGATGCTGTGCGGTTTGCTGAAGAGTCCCCCTTCCCTGATCCTGAGACTGCCTTAGATTATGTGTATATATAGGTTTGCAATTTATGCGTGAGATCGCCATTCGAGATGCCTTAAAAGAGGCTATGGCCGAAGAAATGCTGCGTGATGAGCGTGTATTCCTAATGGGTGAGGAAGTGGGCGCCTACAACGGCGCTTATAAGTGTTCCAAGGGCTTACTTGAGAAGTTTGGACCAAAGCGCGTCATAGACACCCCTATTTGTGAAAATGGATTCGCTGGCGTTGGAATTGGCGCGGCCATGGCTGGTCTACGTCCAATTGTAGAATTCATGACGTTCAATTTTTCACTCATCGCCATCGATCAGATCATTAATACCGCTGCAAAGGCTCGTCTAATGTCGGCGGGTCAGCTTAAATGCCCAATTGTATTCCGCGGCGCCGGCGGTGCAGCATTTCAATTGGCAGCGCAGCATGCCAATTCCTTCGAGCAATTCTACGCTTACACGCCCGGCTTAATAGTAGTTGCACCCGCTACTGCTTATGACATGAAGGGTCTACTGAAGAGCTCAATTCGAAACGACAACCCAGTTGTATTCTTTGAATCTGAACTTACCTACAACAAAAAGGGCGAAGTACCAGAAGAAGAATACTTGGTGCCTATCGGTGTAGCGGATGTAAAGAGACAGGGCAGTGACATAACACTTATTTCCTGGTCAAAAAATGTCTTCTTAACCCTGGAAGTGGCTGAAGGTTTGGTAGCTGAGGGCTATAACCCGGAGGTTATAGATCTGCGCACTCTAAGACCACTAGATACTGAAACCGTCTTACGTTCGGTAGCCAAGACTCATAGAGTTCTTATCATCCAGGAGCAGCACGAGATAGCAAGCTATGGTGCCTGGTTGCATCACTTGATCTGCACTAAGATTTGGGATGAGCTCGATGCCCCTGTTGGCTTGGTCTCAGCCTTAGAAGCCCCTCTTCCATATGCGAAGTCACTCGAAACGGTGATTTTGCCATCGCGTGACCGCTGCCTGGCAGCAGCACGGGAAGTATTATTGGGAGCGCGCTAGCTAAAAATGCCGACTCTCCCATTTAAGCAACACCAACCGAAAATTGAGCCAAGTGATTTTTTAGCGCCAGACGCGTGGATTATTGGCGATGTTAGTCTGGGAGCTGAAGTATCTATATTTTTTGGGGTTGTCTTGCGCGGCGACATTAATCCAATTTCTGTCGGCCGCGGCAGCAATATTCAAGAACATGCCCTACTGCATACTTCTAATGGACTTGGCCCGTGCATAGTTGAGGAAGATGTTACTGTAGGTCATCGCGCTATCATTCACGGAGCACATGTAAAGAGCCGCTGCATTATTGGGATGGGCAGCACAATTTTGGATCAAGCAGTAATAGAGGAAGACTGCATCATAGGCGCGAACTCACTTGTGACTATGAAAACAGTCATCCCCGCTGGTCATCTGGCGCTTGGTTCTCCGGCCAAACCCGTACGTAAGCTATCACCGGAAGAGATTCGTAGCATCGCCGACTCAGCTGCGCACTACAGAAAGCTTGGCAACCACTACCGCGGCACCAATTGGTCACAGTTGTAGGAGCCAGCCAAAGGCTGAGCATCGCTACTTAATGCGCATTATCTTTGTAGTAAAAGGCAGCTTTACTAAGCTTTGCGCTTTTCAATCGGGGTGTAATCCGACAGAGCGGGCCCAGTGTAAACTTGGCGCGGGCGCCCAATCTTAGTGGCCTTGTCCTCATTAAGCTCCTTGGCCTGTGCGAGCCAACCTGGCAAGCGTCCAAGGGCAAACATCACCGTAAATGCATTAACGGGGATACCCATCGCGCGATAGATAATACCGCTATAGAAGTCCACATTTGGATAAAGCTTCTTTTCGATGAAGTACGAGTCCTTGAGTGCAGCCTCTTCAAGCTGTTTGGCGATATCCAAAAGCGGATCAGCGACTTTCATCTTTTTAAGTAGCTTGTCGCAAGCGGTCTTAATGATCTTGGCACGTGGATCGAAGTTCTTATACACACGGTGGCCAAATCCCATTAAGCGGAAACTACTTTCCTTGCTCTTCGCCAAATCCACATACTTCTTGACGTTACCGCCATCAGCATGAATCTGCTCAAGCATCTCAATAACTTCCTGATTAGCTCCTCCATGCAGCGGTCCCGAAAGCGCACAAATGCCCGCAGTAATGGAGGCCCACATTGACGCGCCGCTGCTCTGCACCATACGCACTGTAGCAGTTGAACAGTTCTGCTCATGATCGGCGTGCAGAATTAACAACAAATTCAGGGTATCAATCAGATCAGGATCAACTTCATAACGCTCAGCAGGCGTTGAGAACATCATGTACAAAAAGTTTTCGCAGTAGCTACGCGAATTGTCGGGGTATATAAACGGCTGCCCGACAGACTTCTTATAGGCATAGGCTGCAATCGTAGGAAGCTTGGCCAGCAAGCGCACACGATTCAATTCAGCCAAATACGCCGGATCGCCAGTTTCATGCTGATAAAACACTGAAAGTGAACAAACCACCGATCCAAGGATGGCCATCGGGTGAGCATCTCTAGGGAACCCATCATAGAAACGCTTAATATCTTCGTGCAGCATTGTGTGCCGCTTTACGCGCTGTGTGAACTTCTCCAGCTCATCCGCCGTTGGCAACTTGCCGTAAATCAGCAAATACGAGGTCTCTAAAAAATTTGAGCGCTCGGCTAAAACTTCAATCGGAATTCCGCGGTAGCGCAAAATACCCTTATCTCCATCGATAAAAGTAATTCCGCTTGTACAACTACCTGTATTAACGAATCCTGGATCAAGCGTGATCAACCCTGTCTTGGCGCGCAACTGCGAAATATCTACGCCCTTCTCTCCCTCAGTTCCTTCAAACACGGGAAGCTGTAACGACTGATTTTGATATTTAAGTTCTACTGAAGAATTTGTCATGGCGTCCTCACGATTATTGTCGCCCACGTACACTGCGCGCCCTGAGGTAAGCGGGCGTTCCGGTCTTGTGCTTCCCCTATACGAGACTGCACTTGCTAGTACGTGACCTCTCCTATTTTGAGTCCGGCACTCAGCTTCGGGTTACACAAACTGCTGTGATATACAAGCCAACTCGTAAAACTAATGACGAGCAACACAGATATTAGCTACCTGCTAACTCGGCCTACATCTCACTGCTATATATGATGCCGCTGCCAGCTATTAGAATGATCATTCTAATAGCTTTAGGATTAGCATTTATCTATCAGATTCTCCACATAAATCGTCGACAATTTCAGCCTTACTGGCGAGCACTCTGCCTCACCACTATATATAAAATGGCGTTTGCCTGATTCGACCACTTATTGGGAGCGGTTTGTGCACAGACATGGTCCTATTTATGTAAAAAGATACACTGGTTTACGAATGTGGGCGGAACCCAAGCCCTAGGGCGCCAGCATGAATGACTTCAGTTTTGCACCTAATACTATTTTCAGCGCGCCCCCAAAAGTTGATCAGAAAACGACATCAAACTATTTTAGAGATGGCGATGCTTTCTGTGCTGCTTTACGGCAAGAGGTAATTGATCTGGCACATTCGCATTTGTTCTACAAATTCAATATAATAATTTCTGCAATTTAAATTGATTTAGGGTCGTATCAATATGTCAGAAAAGGGAAAGAAAAAGCAGTTCCTCCTTGAAGAGCACCCCGTGGACCCTCAACTGTTGCCAGAGCTTATCCCCTCTCGTTCACGTACAAACATCGATGCAAAACGCATACGTAAGATTAGCCCAGTAGGAATGCGAGTTGTTGTGCTTCTTCGTAAAGAGAGCAATCAGACAGATACTGGCTTATACTTACCAGAGGGCGCTAAGTCTGCGATGGCAGAAAGTCTTCTTGCAGAAGTAATCGAAGTCGCCAGTGCAATTGATTCCCATACCGATGAGGAGACAAATGTAAGTGGGATCCCCCTCGGAGCGCTGGTGCTAATTCCAAAAGACGCAGGGGTAAAAGTGCCTTGGGACGACGATCTACGCATAGTTGAAACCAAATCCATTTTAGCAATAATTAACGAAGTTGGGATTACTTAGAGCGCAAAACAAAAACACATTAGGCAGACTTTACGGCCTCGTATTGCCAGCAAAGCGAAACAGTTCGCTTCATTCTGCTACAGACTCTTGGTATTAAGCCCTTCCCTCTGCGGTTTCTCAAACGGCAGATATTCCTAGCGCATTTGAACCAGCACTTGACCCTACTTTTGTTCTGTAGGAGTGTAACGCTCACTCAAGGGGTGGTAGGGACAACTCTTGTCCCGCCTGAGATGCTCGAATGAGCAAACCCTTTGCCGCTCATAGATTGCTGCGCCCCATAAAACGGGTCGCAATACGAGGCCAGTCGTATATTCGTATGGCTTAAAATTTCAGCGGCATTAACCTGATCCGGATAATACCGGCGTAGGAAGGAGAACTTGGCATGCTGCGCGATAACTTACTCTCTCTCATTTTTTCATTGATTGTTGCTTTTTGGCTTAGTCTCAGCTGGCGCTGCACTAGCGCATATGCCGAGCCGATAGAAATTCTCGTCACAGCTGATGCAGTGGAGCAGGACCTAACACATTCTCTGACTAGCACAAGCCAATTCACGTCTGAGACGCTCGAAGAAAGCAACAGCCAGCATATCGATAATATCAGCGACGCGATTCCTAATTTAACCTGGGCTGGTGGCACGAATAGGGCGCGATTCTTTCAAATCCGCGGAGTGGGCGAACTCGAGCAATATGAGGGATCCCCAAATCCATCAGTCGCATTTCTAATTGATGATTTCGATCTTAGTGGAATGGGGGCGGTGGGCACGCTGTTCGATCTTGATAAAATTACCGTAGCTCGTGGCCCACAAGGCTTTGGCTTTGGCCCAAGTGGTCTGGCGGGACTCATACAATTGAAGACAAAGGATCCAACACCTTACTTTAGCGCCAACGCCGAGGCAGGAATTGGTAGTGATGGGCTTTGGACTGCTGGGGCTGCGATGTCCGGGCCGCTGAGCAAGGAATCAACTAATTTTCAGTATCGGCTATCAGCCTCTCAGACCTATAGCAATGGATTCAGAAATAATGACTTTCTTAGCTCAGACAGTACTAATCAACGCAACGAAGCTTTGGCTCGTGCCAAATTGCGCTGGAGCCCTTCCACAATAACCGCAATAGATTTTCAGGTGATGCATCTGGAAGCCAACAATGGTTATGACGCTTTTGCTGTGGATAATGGATTTACTACTCAGTCTGATCAGCCAGGCACTGATGATCAACGTACGCAAGGAGCAGCGTTAAAGTTATCTTTTGATTTGGCTCCGCGTTCTAGCCTGATCGCCACATCAACTATCATGCGCTCATCAACTGATTATAGCTATGATGGGGATTGGGGAAATAACCAGCTCTGGGGCTCCTATGCTCCATACGATTATTTTTCTCGCACTCAGCGAACACGCCACACTGCGACACACGAACTACGCCTACTGAGCACTCCGCATGCCTCGCGCCTCGGCCAGGAGTGGAACTGGCTGGCGGGGCTCTATCAACAACGCCTGACGGAGTCGAGCGCTGAAACTCAATTCCAAGATAAATTTGCCTACGATGACCTTGCAAGCGACTTTGGATCAAGAATTAATGCCGCTTTCGGCGCGCTTGAAGTTCCTGTTGTAGCTGGTACCGCATTTACTCTTGGACTACGCGGAGAAGACCGCACGTCAGACTACAAGGATTCTCGTACCATCGCTTCCTCAGCACATGAGGCGCTATTTGGATTCCTTGCGGGGATCAAACAGCAACTATCAGACTTAACGACTGTAAGTTTATTAGCTTCGCGAGGATATAAGGGTGGTGGCGTAAACACGGGGCTTGCTATTCCTTCGGACAAGTTGAATTACGGGGCAGAAAAAATCTATAACTTCGAAGCTAGTGTTGACACGGCTCTCCTTGATCAAAGCCTACAAGTCAAACTCACCGCATTCCATAGTCTACGCCGAGATCAACAAGTGAAGTATGCCCTGCAGAGCGACCCCCAGGATCCACTTGCGTTTACGTATCTTACCGACAATGCCGCAAGGGGCCATAATCAAGGTTTAGAGTTCGAAGCTAAATGGAATTTAGCTAGACGCCTTACTCTTTTTTCAAACGCCGCACTGCTCAATACACGCTTCGACAAATATCCATCTGGGGCACGCGATTTAAAAGGGCGGGCGCAGGCCTATGCTCCACGCTGGCAACACGACACAGGACTGCGCTACCAGCTTAGTGATTCATGGTTTGTGAGAACCGATCTAAGTGGGCGTGACGCTTTCTACTTTGATGATAGCCACGACCAGAAATCTGGCTCCTACCATTTGCTTAACGCCAGCTTTGGCTATCAAGGCAAACGCTGGTCCTGGGTAGTCTGGGCCCATAATATTTTGGACCGCCGCTATGCGGTCAGAGGATTTTACTTCGGTCTTGAGCCCCCGGATTTTCCAACCAAGGAATACATACAACTAGGAGATCCGCGACAGATCGGAATGACTCTGCGCGTAGAGCTTTAAAGCCTTCTAATCCTGTCGCTTCTGCGGATTAAATTCTTTGGTGCAATGTACGTGAGTCTTGCCATCTGGAAGGTTTGTAACAACTCGAATGCGGATGTTTCCATAACGCTTCGCCAACCGAAGCCCAGAAAGATGCTTCTCCGCAAATGTTGGGCGGTCAAGGCACTCACCGCCAGGCGCACAAATTCCATGCGACTTCATCGGCATTAGGCTGATCTTGTGAAGATTATCTGCTCTATAAATAGTAACGCTTCGTACGACCAAAGTATTCTTTCCGCTTAGGAAGCCCTTGAAGCGTGAAGGAAGCACAAGCACTGCTTGAACACGATGCGCACCAGACGGCTTCCACACGAAGCCATACTTGCCATCCTTAATTTTGATGGAATACTGACAAGTGTCAAAGGGGCCAGCATAGGCAGCTTGTGCGCCGAGAATGCAAGTTAGAAAAGAAAGAATTAATAATCGTTTCATAATTTCAACCTCGGACACTATAAAGTCCCAATCAGGCTATCTGTGCTGGAAACATAGGGCGCCTACGCACCTAACGCAGATGCTTATAAAACAAATAAGGCTTCTAAACTAGAGACCCCAAATACCGATGTACTAAGTTAAATAGGTTGAATAGGTCTACAGCGCCATATCTATTTAAGATCACTAAATAAAGTAGCTATTAACCGATTAGAGGGCCAGAAGCCGCCCCAGGTTAATTAGCTAGAATCTTGTGCGCAAAGTTACAAAGATAGGTTCGCTGCGCCTCGGCAGAAATTATTACCATATTATCCATACGCACTGCCCAGTCATGTAGCAGCTTGTTTTCTTCCAAAGGATTGCAGCTTACGCTAAGACCAGCCTCAGCAGTGAAGAGAACTGCCGGGAAATCCCAAACTTTGGCATAGAACTGAATAATCGCGTCTTCGTACCCAAGTGCCAGGCGGGCACAGTCGTTGGCAAATCCACCGTAGCGATAAGCTGTCTCGATTAGTCCGTCGCGGCGCAGTGCCTCGACAATCCGCATCTCGCCAAGTTCACCAGTATAGAACAGCACAGCTGAGTCCCTGAGTGCAGGGAAAGACTGCCGCAGGAGTTGCCGTCGCTCATTCGAAGAGGCGTCAAAACTGCCCGATTTGCGAAGGTCAACAAAAAAAGTGCCCTTGCCTACCTGCGCGCTTAGCATTCTCCTATTTGGGATATCACAATAAATAGCTGCTCGTAATTTCCCCGCTGTGTATAGACCAAGCAGCGGCCCGAAGCCAAGTTGCCCTGGCTGAGACAGGCCATAGCGTTTGCAAGCAGAAGTGCCGTCCAAAGGATCTATAGATATAAAGCGCTCTGCAGTAAGATTGGCGAAGGAAGCTGGGTCCTCCTCCGAGAGTTGAGGCGCAACTCCATCCAGGTCTGCTCGCAAGCATTCTTGGCTCTCCAAATCTACCGACAGGACTAGGCTACCGTCTGACTTCCGCGATACTGCAATAGGACTAGATGCAAGACGCTCCTGTATTCGCTGTGCTGCTCGCAAGCATGCCCGTTCCATTTGCGTAATTAGTTCCTGGTCGCTCATAGTTTGGCTCCAACCTTATTTACCTTGACAATATCAAAGTATGGCTCCACCGTACATTATATGACTGCGGATGAACTTTTCCTGAGTACCGCCACACCTGGCAAACTTGGCGAATCAGCTTTGCTAACTACAATCGAAAGCTACGTGCGTTACTACGCAACGGGGAGTAGTCATACAGCTCGCGCAAAAAGAGGAGATCTACAAAAGTTCATTGACTTCCTTCGTTCGTACCGTGGCTATAGTACCGCAGACAAGCTAAAAGTGCGGGATTGGGACTTTTCTTCTGTGCAGCGCTTTGTCGACCATTGTCTTAGCTCCGGTGAGGCACCAGCCACAGTCTCAAGGCGACTCGCTACCCTTAAGCACATGGGGCGCACACTGGCCGAGAAAGTAGCTGGATACATTAATCCCGCGCGTGAGGTAAAAGCCCCAAAAATTCATTCCACTCGACCGAAGGCGCTAAGCCGAAAGGAAATTGAGCGAATACATCAACGCGCCTTAGAGCGCTTAAAACAGAAGCCCTCATTCATACGCTATCGGAATCAAATTATATTCAATCTCCTACTTGATACTGGCTTACGCGCGGATGAACTACGGTTACTAAAACTTGGACAACTCGATGATACCTTAGAGTGGATTCGAAATGTTCGGACTAAAGGACGCCGGTACAGAAACGTTTACATAACATCAACCATGCGGCCCTTGCTGAGTGAGTATTTAGAGGCGCGCGCCAAAGAACTAAGGCGCATTTATGCTAATCTCTCGAACGCACACGACAAAGCGCTACCTCTATTCATCAGTATCTATAAGGCACAGCCTGGAAAGTCGGAATCCTTCTTGATGGGCTCAAAGACACTTTGGCGCGCAGTTCGAGAGCTCACTGCCGAATCAAAGTTACATCCGCACTTACTAAGACACTCATATGCCATAGACTTGTTGGATTCATCCAATGACATACGTCTGGTATCACAGGCACTTGGGCATAGCGATGTACGTATCACTATGCGCTACACACAAAGGGCCGATCAGGAGATTGCCTCAGCGCTAGAAAAAAGTCGCAAGCAGAATAAGCGCTAGCCAGTGCTAGTTAATCTCGCTTCTCTAGCGATTGCTAATAGTTCAGGTCGATCACCTTCAATGAACAGAGAAGTAGCCATGCGGTGACGCAGGCAACGTGAATATTCTTGGTCCAAATTAAGCGCACTCGTAACATCCCCCGCCCGCAGCCTTTGTGCGAAGTCATTTATAAACCAATAAATTAGAATGCCATTCCCGATCTGCATCATTTCGGGAAGCACATCAATTTCCGCTGGCTGCATATACGCCAACCCATCGGGATTAAGCATGTTCGCTGGATGCTGGTAGGCACTTATAAACCTAGCAAAGCGGGCCTTGTCTATCTGCCCATCTAGGTTTGGATCATCGACCCAGCGTGTGCCAAAAAACACAGCCGCCAAGCCGACGTCGTAGGCTCGTGCATCCACTTTCACGTAATCGAAGTCAAACAACCCTGAAACTTCACCGTGTGAAAAAAGCATATTTCCTGGGTGCAGGTCATGATGAATTGGAAGATGAGGTAGCCCCAGGTAGCGTGACGGGGGTAGCCGTTTTGGGATTTCAGCCAGCATATTCTTAACACTTGGCCACATCTTCTCAGCAACTTTTGCAACTTCAAACTCAGAATGCCCTCTAATCTCCGCGATAAGACCTGGGATCTCCTCCACCCGTCGCCTCAATTTGCGTAGCATGCGGGCTTCAGTCGGCTCTTTTGCTGGACTGTAGCGTTCACTAATTAATAACGACACTAAATTATGATAACGCGCAAACACTTTTCCTACCGATTCGAGCTCAGAGTAGGGTAGATCATTTTTTTCGTGCGCGTATTTGTCTTCTCCAGTTAGCAAGTTAGTAAGCATGGCAAAGCGTTGCTGGTGCTTAGCATCACGCGTGCTGGCATAGGTCCCCCCATTACTACAGGTAATTAGGACAGGGGTGATCTGAAAGTTGTGCCGCGTGAGATGCGTCAAAACATCGTGCTCTAATTGCAGCCACCACTCCTTTTTTTCTGCTGCGTAGATTCTAAGAAAGTATCTCTCCCTAGCCCCATCCTTCTCTGCATCTATAAAGAAGCTGTCATTAGCAACACCGCGAGTGATTTTTTCTATGCCGACTACTCTACCCACACTCCAGTTCTGATTAACCACATCCGCTACCCAGGCTAATTCAAGGGCCAGGCCGCGAAAATCTCCACCGGCAGTGCTTAATGTGGCTTGTGTGATGGGCGCAATAGTTCTTGCCGGGCCTCCAAGTCCTACATCATGAGGATCTTCTGGAGAACTGCGCACAGGACCAGCCTCTTCTGGCACCGTCGTATTTCTCCGGTCCCTATCAGCCCTGAGACTGCCTTGAGGATCTGGCTTTTGCATACTACTCACTTACAAACTAAGCGGCGCTCAAGGCAGTATCCGTCTTGTCAATCTTGAGCATCACTTCCTCCTGTCGGAAGCCCGGATTAAGCACAGAATTTACAGCCTGTATGAACCAGGCGGAGCGCTCTGCTCCAGAGACTGCAATAAGTTCAGGGACACGAGTCTCTTGTTTCTCCACAATCTTAAGCCACAGTTTGTAGCGTGCCATTTCCAACATCGCTGCATCGTTGCGGCTATCACCAACTACAAGGTAAGGTTGCTGCGATATGTATCGTTTAACGATCTCTGCCTTGCCCGCAAAACAAGCGATAGGATAGCTAAGGACTTCGCCGAAGCGCAGTTGTTCCAACCTTTGTATGCTTTGGGCCGCATACTGTGGGTCATCAAGCACTAGAGTTCGATCATCGACCCGCCTACTCCCATCGATAAGCTCAGGCGCGATCCCAAATACAGCCGTGGGCGAGATCTCCTTTTTTACCCCGCGTGCTCTTAGTCCAGGATTTAGCACATGCTGCACTACCCACCGCACAGTCCAGGGCATTGAAGAACTTACAATATTAACGGCGTACCCTAACTCGCAAATGTCCGCCAGCAAATCAAGCATATCCGGATGAACGAATGGTCGCAGGTAAATCGTGTCGCTAACACGTGAAGGTTGGCCCTTCGTGTGACAGTCCTGCAGCGCGCTTCCGCCATCATATACTTCATTAACAACCTCCAGTACGCGGGCAGGAGAAATTCCGGCTAGGCACCAGACTGCCCAAGCGTAGGCATCAGCTATTCGATCATCACAATCCTGAGAAGTTGATGCCTGCGCTAGATGCTGCTCATACACCGCATTCAGATCTGCTTCAGGTGCAAGGGGTCGACCACACTTAATGCTGAGCGCCTCACGCGCCAAGCCTCTTGGAATGGCCAGTGCCTGACACAAACCACGTCGGCATAAAAGCTCAGCTACCGGGTCACCCATGTTGCGCAGAATTATCGTATTGTCGAAGTCAAAAACGACCGCTTCTCCGCTTCCAGCGCCAGCGTTCAGTATTGCCTGCAATCCACGCTTAACACTGGGGGCCCAGCACAAATTGGCTACTCGCATTTAGATCTCCACCAAGCATTCTGGATTTTCTATCTATTCAGTCCAATCTTCGCGATCTCAGTTACTATAAGCAATGAGCAACAGTCGCTTTAACACACTCCTAACCAATCTCTTGCAATAGCTGTTTTTCAAGCAAAGCGTGACGAGCAAATTGAACTGGCGTGGGCATCCAAAGACACAAAATTCCTGCATCAATATCGCCTCACTATACTCAAACAAACTTCTAACCGTGGAATTGTTTCTTCAATTACCCGCTCTTGCTACTTTGGGCACAACTTTCAGGGAGTCTAGGTCATGGAAACATCCAGCAACTCAGTAGAACCATCAGCCACTCGAAGCCCGATGCCAGCCCTTCTTGCCCTGTTGGAAGCCAGCATCTCGGAGACAGTTGAAGAATTTGTGCAGGCTGGCCTACCGCTTGAGCGCGCACACGCCTGCTTATCTGCGCTGGAAGGGCTCTTTGTAACCCCACTCACAAGCTACAATGTCCAGTGACATCCAAAAGGCACGACTGCTGCGCAAGATTGTAATCGCCCAAGCGGCGCAGTGGGCGATAGACGGACTAGCCAAGCAGCCTAACTGCAGCGCACATAGAGCATTCCTCAACAATATACGAAGCTTTGAGTTGCCGGGGTACGAGGTAAATAAGCCCTTAGGAGTTGGGGCGGCAGCTATAGATACACTTCAGCGATTGGCTCGAAAGCTGGGGCTGGAATTGAGCATAGAACAGAGAGAATGTAGCTATGTTCGCCTTGAAGCGATCTTCTCTAGAGTTGAACACATTCGTGGCGAGCTCAACAAACTGTATCGCCTAGAAGATAAGACGCTTTCCAGAATATTCCAGAACTGTGTTACCGAGGTATTACTAGATTCAGATCTTGTACTGCACTGTCCCACTGCTGAGGCAAGTGAATTCAGCACGGAGGAAGAGAATGTATTGTGCAAACTACGAAAGCAGGCAGAGCACAAGCTAAACACCACAACTAATCCGATACCAGCCGAATCGTCGTTGCAAGATTTGAGTTCCCCCTTTAGTCTGATTGAAGTCTGTCTGGATCATCCAGCGCACGTGGTGAAACGTAAGATTACCAGAGAACTAGCAGTAGCAGACAATGATTGCGTCACTTTTATTTGCAATACGGAGGCAGACTCAGATCCAGCGCGTAATGCCCAAAAGATGCGTGCACTAGTCGAACGAGCCGCACAGAATTGCCTCATTCCAAGCCCCGATAACTTTACCCGAACCGCAATCGTTTCGTCCTATTTTCGAGGCCGCGAGCTTATACGACGAAATGCATATGTTGGGGTTCGGTTCGGTCAACGCGAGCATTATATTTCGCTGCGCGACATATCAACCGGGCGGAGTGGTTCATACATAGAACGTATTAGGCTCTTAACCGGGTTGTGTCTTTGGTCAACCGAAACTGCGCGCGTTATAGTCGGCTCTGGAAAAAGTCTGCCGATAGTGGATCCAAAGCAAGCGATCGATGAAGCAGTTGTTGACTTGCAAGTCACAAGCGATCTTAGTCTCTATGAACTTGACAGCCTGAATAGGCTTTCGGGTTTGCTCTCCTCAATTGCAATCGCCGAGAAACGGCCAATTGACTTGGCGCTCAATATCCCGCGCCTTGAATACTACCTCTATTTACTGCCAGCGTTTGGAAAGGGGCTTGTTTCTGTTCAGCTTTTTAGGCGCTGGTGTGAACTTGTTGAGGCTCGCCGAGCCTGTCTAATTCGGGAACTGTGTGTGCGTCTCCCAAGTGGACTGAAGGTACAAACTATTGATCCACTCCTGGGAATTGAACCGACTATAGCAAGAATTGTTGAGTCCGGCTGCAAGGACAGCGAGCAAGAGATAAATGCCGCATGTCAGGCATTAAGTCAGTCTTCTTCCATTTGGAATCAGGTGTTGAAGCAAGAGGTACCGGCCCCACGCACATGGACAGATCTCAACACTCTCGGATACGCAGTTGCAGTTCTTGAGTCGGCCGACGAACGGGGGGTTAGCCTCATCGCTGTTGAGAACAGACACGAGGCCAGAATTTACGAGAAGGTAGAAGCATTGAATAGGAAAATCAATAAATCGATCAACCTGGTGGTGCTGCTCTCTCACGAACAAGTGATGACCAAGTGGCAAAATAGATCATTATTTGACAACTTGTATTTCTTGCCAGTGAATAATCCCTCACTAAATGCCACTTATAGAGAAATAGCTGAGAAATGTGTTGAAGCGTGAGCAGTCTGGACTACCATCGCTAAGCCACGACCAAACTTTGAATTTGGGCGTGCCCTTGCGAGCAGATGACATTGAAGCCATCTATCGGGGAGCCTCTATCTTCGCAACGGGAGGCGGATTCCCACTGGCAGAACAGAGACGATGGTTCAGCCCTACTTCTGAGTGCGGCATAGTTCTAAAAAGTCTGGAACAGTTGCGCCCGAGAGATTATGTTTGCGGGGTATTCACCCTTGGCTCTGCTGCGCGGGACACCTATTCACTTCGAAGCTGTCTGGCGCAAGCCGTTCAAACGCTGCAGCAACTTTCAGGTCATAGCTTCTGTGGCATATTTCCGGTAGAGAGTGGAATAGAGAGTTCTGCTTTCCAGGCAGCAACCGAACTTCAAGTGTCAGTCGTTGACGCGGACTCAACTGGTGGGCGTGCAGTACCAACAATGCTGTGCGATAATTGTTGGCTTGTTGGGCGGACACCGTTACCGCTAGTGGCCGTCACGCCGGAAGGGCGTACATTAGTTATTGAAGGGGCTGTCTCGGCGCAAGAAATCGAGGATCGACTGGCCTCTTTTGCCGCCGACTCTGAGTCTGGCTTAGTGGCCTGCGCCGATCATTCCATTTCCGCCGAGGAAGCAATTGGAGTTCTGTCACTCGGTACGCTCTCACGCTCATTGCAAGTAGGAAAGCTAATGATGCAATCCCCGCGGCCCACCGACATGCTAATTCATTCGCTAAACGCGCAAGATTTCGGCGAGATGCGTGTACTTTCCAGGGAGGTATGGCCAGCTGAATCATCACGTTTTCTTGAGGGAGTTTCCTTCCTACAAGGCCAATCTGGTCAGACGTATCAAATTTACTTTCGAAATGAAAATATTTCGCTCTCGCTTGGGGAGCGAATTGTTAAATCTGCGCCAGACCTAATTAGCTTGTGCGATCCGGCGACTTTTGTCGGCTTACATAATCGTGATATTCACGTGGGCATGGTTGTGCGGGTACTTGGAATCCCATGCTCAAGACTGTGGAGCGCCCATAGCACCTCTGCTCTCTTCCTCTAATCCTTTAACCAAGGACTTTTCAACTCAGCCACATAACACATAACTTGTCTCAGAGACGTCGTGTAGGATCCACAAAAGAGTATGCGTTCAAGTCGACTGGAAAAACTCTGCAATACAGTGCTTTAGGGAAGATGAGGGAGGAAAATATAGATAAATCACTCCTAAAAGTACGCTCTGAAATCATACTTCTACCTATCTGCACAATGAAGAAGGTGTGGATAACAGCTCTAACCAACTTGAAACTATTGGCCACTCTATCCGCTTTTAGGGCATAAGTTTCTCACAAATTCGCGCGCGGTCTCTGAGAACAATTTTGGGCGCTGAAGCGCTAATCCTTTGCCCCTGATGCACTCAACCGGATTCACGCCCCATTAACTAGGCGACACCATTAACTATTTTAGCTTAGTTGCAGCGCAAAGACAGATTCTGACCCCATCCAAGCAAAGTTACTCTGAATATGGTAAACCTCTACGATGGAAACATTTGAAAACCTTAATATTAAACCTCTCCTAGCTCGTGGTATCTCCGATCTAGGCTTCATTAAACCCAGCCCAATACAGGCGCAAACCCTGCCCATTTTACTCGGGGCAAATACTGACTTCATTGGTTTGGCTGCTACCGGTACAGGCAAGACAGCAGCCTTCGCCATCCCACTGCTTGAAAAACTAGATCCGCAACTTTTTAGTACCCAAGCGCTAGTGCTTTGCCCAACTCGTGAACTGTGCTTGCAGGTTACTGAACAGTTCAATTTGCTTGGTAAGCATATGGGCGTGCAGGCTCTCGCAATATACGGGGGAGCGAGCTACGGCGATCAGTTCCGTGGGCTGCGCAGCGGCGCTCATATTGTAGTCGGGACGCCTGGACGAATCATCGATCATTTGGAGCGCGAATCGCTGCGCCTTGAAGATGTAGAAATCGTGGTGCTCGATGAGGCCGATGAAATGATCTCGATGGGCTTCCGTGAGGATATGGAGACGATCCTCAATAAGACAATTAAAGAGAAGAGAAAAATCTGGCTTTTTTCTGCCACGATGGGCCCTGGTGTTAAGAAAGTCGCTGATACTTTTTTGGAAGATGCACAATCTGTTCATGTAAATCGTGGCGCTGCCATGCTGTCTGCTACAGTTGAGCAGACATACTTCATGACGCAAGAGAAGAATAAGCCCGAAGTTCTATGCAAAATTATCGATGCTGCCGACGATTTCTTTGGCTTAGTGTTTTGCCAAACTAAATCCTTGGTCGTCGATTTGCATCGGTATCTTTCCGAACGCGGCTATGCAGTTGATTGCCTACATGGAGATATGAATCAACGCGAGCGTGATGCTGCGATGGCGCGGTTTCGCGAACGCAAGACCAAGGTTCTTGTGTGTACCGATGTGGCAGCTCGCGGCCTAGATGTTAAAGACGTTAGCCACGTCATAAATTATTCAATCCCGCGAGAACTGGATAGCTATGTGCATCGAATCGGACGCACCGCGCGCAGCGGAAAATCTGGTAAGGCTATAAGCCTGGTTACTTCTTCTCATCGCCACTTGCTTGGACGCATCGAGCAGTTGACC
Source organism: Oligoflexia bacterium (assembly GCA_019694465.1). Lineage (GTDB taxonomy): Bacteria > Bdellovibrionota_C > UBA2361 > UBA2361 > JAFLCA01 > JAIBBV01. The sequence continues at coordinate 32,033 of JAIBBV010000019.1, read as the reverse complement.
AAAAGCTCCTTTAGCGAGGGCATTCTGCCTTCGCGTAAACAAATAGCTATCAAGAAAGTAGCTGCTCTTTTTGAAACTTTCCAACAACAGGGCTCATATCAACGAGCAGCAGATGTGCTCGACGAGCGTTGGCACAATGCACTACAGGCAATGGACTCTAGAGAAGTAGCAGGACGATTCATTAATATGTTGCTTCCAGATCTATTTAACGATAGAGCAATCGCGACAATGGAACGCTCGGACAGAGACCCACATGAGAGAGAGCAGCAGCGCGGCGATCGCGGCAACAGAAAAGGACATACTCGCTCCTTTAATAGAGACAGAAACGATCGTCGTGAACGCAAGCCCTTTAAGTCGCGGGAGAGATTATCTGAATTAAATGCTGCACCGAGCACTGAGACTTACAACGATCAAAGACACTACTCTCAGGCAACAGAAGGTCGCGAACACCCACGCGCAAATAGGGATCAGTATCAGCAGCGCCCATATAAAAAGCGCTTTCACAAGCATAAGGGCGGCAAGCGCAATCCACGCTCGGCCTAACTTATTCGAGCTGATTTGATTTGCAACCTGGACTGTTCTAAGAGCAGCACTCTTTTTTTAGCAGTGCCATTCTCTCATAGCGCGCGATCCATTTTGGGGACTCTGGCTTAGCTATATAAACTCTAAATCTGAGTATTTCTGTAGGGCCTCAGAGCTTCACGAGCGATAACAAGTTCTTGAATTTCAGTTGTACCTTCATAAATTGGTAGCACGCGCGCATCACGATAGCGTTTCTCTGGGCCGTACTCACCTGAGTACCCATAACCGCCAAGAATCTGGACAGCATGATCAGCTACCTCCACAGCATTTGTTGAGGCTCTGTACTTCGCAACACTAGCAGTATGAGTAGACGGCTGTCCTAAATCTAGGAGCGAAGCAGATTGTAAAACCAGAAGCCTGGTTTCTAAAGTTAGTGATGACATAATAGCGATACGACGCTGTATAAGCTGGTGCTCGGCGATAGGCTTGCCTCCTTGTACCCGTGTTAGCGCGTAAGGTAGCGCGTCTTCAAGGGATCCCATGCAAATACCCAAGCCAATAGCAGCAGTCACCGGGCGACTGTAATCTAAAGTTCGCATTGCTATCTTGAACCCATCTCCATCAAGAAGATTCGACTTGGGAACACGCACGTCAGTAAATGTAATTGCGCCTGTGTAAGAGGCGTGTTGCCCCATCTTTGCTTCTGGTTTGCCGATGCTAACTCCAGATGTCTTAGTAGGAATTAACACGCAACGTATGCCCTTATTCCCTTGAGTCCCAGGCTCACGTACAAAAACTACTAATAGCTCCGCAATGCCACTATTTGTTATCCATTGCTTGGCTCCATTAATCACTAAGTCGGAACCATCCTCGCGCACACTAGTTCTAAGTTCAGCCGGGTTAGATCCAGCATCGGGCTCAGTAAGGCAAAATGATGCCAGCCCTTGTCGAGCAATTAAGGCACGAACGAACTCGTCTTTTTGCGCCTCTGTGCCAGCTAGTAGTATTGGTTTCAGTGCCAAATCATTAGCCGCAAAAGTTGTCGCTGCGGCAGCGCAACAAGCTGCTATCTCAGCAGTTGCAATGCAGGCCGCACGCACAGATAGGCCTGGGCCACCATAAGCTTCAGGAATGGCCATATTGATCAGTCCAGACTGAGAAGCAACCCGCAATAGATCAACTGGAAATGCTTTGGCTTGCTCCCAAGCACGAATCTGAGGAGCCATATTTTCGTTACAAAATGTTCGCGCTGCATCAGCGACTAGGGCTTCTGTCCCAGTTATGAAGGAACCTGCTGCTTGTGCATAACTAAACTCTTCAGAGACTACTTGCCCCCAGCGTCCATCGTTTGCTGTTATAATTCTGGGGCCTGACATTTCAACAGAGACTGCTTTAAGTACATCGCCCACTGGTTCGGGGCCACTCGCCGCTGATGGCATAACTTCACCTACTACTTTTAAACTGCTAAATGCTTAGCGATTTTGAAGCGAAATTTATAAGTTATACCACGCAGTGTCAAAAAGTATTTAGAGTCCATAACAAGGACACCTTAGAAAAGCTTAAAGGGCTTATATTGCGAGCAAGGGAAACAGTCCGCTTCATTCTGTTACACACTCCAAATCATCGCCAATAACTCTATACACTGCTTCCTGCTATCTTCCTTTGCCTCTGAGTCTTTTTAGTACTCAACTCTAGGAATATTTCCTTATCAGCAAATCTAACTCACCTAGCAGCGAGCCTTTCTGAAAAATCCTATTTCTTCGCATCTATCTAGCAGCTCATTGAATGTCCAGCACTTATTTGGGCTCCAGACCCGGAACCTATCCAACATAAGGAGCTGCTCGCACACTCTTTGCTCATTGTCTGGAGCACTCTAAAGCTCCACACGGATCATTGGGGGAGTAGGGGTGGTCGGTTCTGGAGATGTATGTGTATGTGGACCCGTTCATCAAAGCTGAATTTATCGTTCAATTGCTCTCTAACTCGCTTCGCAATACTGTCCATCGCTAGCACTTCTTTATGCTACGCCTCGACAGCAAAGGCGCAATTTGGCCCTGCCCCTACCTGCAGCGCTTCGCAACTTGGTGGTGTCGTATATCGAGACTTTAACAACAACGGACAGCGAGACAGCCAAGAGCCAGGACAAATTGGCATTCGTGTAACAGCCTATGACGCCAACAACGCCGTGCTCGGAACTTCGCTTACTGATATCAACGGCACTTACAGAATTGACTTGTCGTCTGCAGCTCAATCGATTCGCGTACAATTTAGTGAACTGCCAAGCTTCGTACGTTCTGGCCCAGCTGGCAGTCAGTCTTCTACTAGCGTAACTTTCGCTTCAGCAGGCAGTTGCAGCATCAATTTTGGCGTTAGCAATCCTCAGCAATATTGCCAAGAAGCGCCACACTTTGCGCTGCCAGTATATGTAAATGGCGATCCGCTCAATCCTCCAGCAGCTGCCCGAGTCGTGTCGGGGGAAGGAAAGGCCTTGGTGGAATATGACTACAACGCTTCCGGCGTAAACGCGCCTTCGTTACAGCTGGCTAGGAATTCTCAAATCGGTCCAACATGGGGAACTGCATTTCAGCGTTCATCTAACTTGCTCTTTGTCTCTGCATTCCAGAAGCGGCACGTCGGCTACGGACCGGGCGGAACCGGTGCAATTTACAAAATAGATCGCTCTGGCACTCCAACAGCTTCGCTCTTTGTAGACCTCGCTACACTCGGAGTCCCAACTGGAACAGACCCTCATTCCGGCCTGTCCGGGAACGCCCAGTATCCTAGTCATGACGACGCCTCATTTGGTGCCGTTGGCAAAATGTCACTAGGAGATATGGCGATATCCGAAGATGAAAAGACTTTGTGGGTCATGAACCTTAGTAATAGATCCCTGTACTCAATAAGGATAAATTTGCCAGCTCAAACCCCCACTGCTGCTGATATCTCGGTCTACCCAATTAGCAATCCAGGCTGCTCTAACGATGACTTTGTCCCATTTGCGGTAACAGTGCATGATGGCAGCGTCTATGTTGGAGCCAATTGCACAGGCGAAACGTCCCAGCTGGCCTCAGATCTTAAAGCCTACGTCTTACGCCTAAACGGCTCTACCTTCTCAACGGTATTTCAAGCTGACCTATCCACCTACAGTAAGGGCTATGGAATTCATCCTGCACTAGCGCCGCTTCCAGACACAGGGCAGCTCTGGCGCCCATGGGCAAGAACAATCACCGACATGTTCCAAACCTTCCCTGCTTACGCATTCGTTGAATATCCACAACCAATCGTGTCCAATATCGAATTCGATAACGACGGCTCGATCGTGATGAATATCATGGATCGCTCAGGACATCAGTTTGGACCAAATAACCTGAATGTCTCCCCGTTTGACACAAGTTTTGTTAACGCTCCAAGCGCTGGCGACATATTGCGCCTCTGCCAGATTGGCTCTGGTGTTTGGGAGCTCGAGAATAACGCCGCTTGCCCAGCTTCAGCAGCTACTGCCGGAAGTAATAATGGTGAAGGCCCTGGTGGTGGTGAATACTACTATGAGGATCGCTTTTACGTGAACTACAACGGCACAAATATTGACGTTCACCAGGAAACATCAACTGGAGCCACTGCAATTCGACCAGGCGCCACTCATACGCTATCGATCGCCTACGACATCAACGAGTTCGAAGATGGCGGAGTACTACGCTTTGATAATCAAACTGGCGCTATTGTAAGCAAACTTGAAGTATATCCTCCTACAGGAGAGTACTTTGGTAAGGCAGCCGGCCTAGGAGATCTAGAATTGCTGTGCGACCCAGCGCCGGTTGAAATTGGGAACCGTATTTGGCGCGATCTTAATGGGAACGGACGCCAAGATGCTGACGACCCAGGTATCGCCGGAGTTACAGTTAGACTATACGACGCTATCTCCAACGCTCTGCTTTCGACCAAAGTGACGGCAAGCGATGGAACATATATCTTTGGCAATACTGATGGCGTACAGCCTAGCAGTACTTACCTCATTCGCCTTGATAACCCAAGTGATTATACAAGCGGCGGACCGCTTAATGGATTAGTACTCACAATCCCACGCAACTCTGATTCTACAATCGACTCCGATGCCGAACTAGTGAATGGCTTCGCAACCATTAGTGCGACAGCCGGAGTGGCCGGGGACAATAATCACACCTTTGATGCCGGGTTTGGGCAACTACAGTGCACAGTGAAAAATCTGTCAACTCTTAACGCCACCATCGATGGCAACTCGCTTGGACTTTCAAAGTTGGTTAGCAAAGCACTAAAGGAACGCTCAACCATAGCTAAGAAGTCTCCAAAGCTGTGCAAGGCACTTTCTAAATCTAGCCAGGCTGCAATTAAGAAACAGGCGCAGGCGCTATACTTAAAGACTTGGCAGAATGCCTGGTCCTATGGGACTGAGACTAAGATCTGCTCTTCGCCATTGACAGTCTGCGTGTCAGCTGACATTAGCGGTGTAATCAACCAGTTTTACAGTGACTCCAGCACACTTAATGGATTGGTAGGAAAGGCGTTAAATATCGGTGGCTGCAACAAAGGCACTTCAAAATTGAAGAAGACCTTTCTCAAACAGGCCAAGAGCATGGCCAGCAAAGTGTCAGCCGCCGTAGCAGAGCTACAAACATTGAACCCACTGGTGAAGTGCTCTCAATAGCTCTGATTAACCTCGGAGCCTGAACAGAATGGTCATGCACTAGCATGCCACTCCCGAGGTAACTCGCCGCTGCACTGGGAGCTTGGCGGCGGATGAATTGCCACCCGAAGCATCGCCATAAGGCGAATGAAGGGTGGTGGAGCTGAGGGGGATCGAACCCCTGACCCCCGGCTTGCAAAGCCGATGCTCTCCCAGCTGAGCTACAGCCCCAAATTTCAAACCCCACACGCATGCATGGTTTGAAGTTTGCGCTTAACTAATAAAACAGCCCGGGCGCGCTTTTCAAAAAATTGGTGGGCCAGGGTAGACTCGAACTACCGACCTCACGCTTATCAGGCGTGTACTCTAACCAGCTGAGCTACTGGCCCACTTTCCTAGAAGAGTTGGCGACAAACTTTTGCTGGGGCCCCAAATGGGCTTCCGGTGCGACCCACAACTAGGTGGGTTAATAAGTCGCGTCCTCAACTAATTAGGGGCTGAAAATAAACATAAGTGCCTGAAGTGTCAAGTGAGTCCGGGCATTTAGCTCAGCCAAGGGTATAGCCGGGGGTGTACGAATCGCCGTTATCCTGATTGCGTAACCTGCCGATAATATAGATAATCATATTAGAGTAATGGAGGTGCTGCCTTCGACAGGTCTAGTAGCTCAGTTCTCCTACTAAATTCTAGTTATGAGCCGTTGCGCATTATATCCTGGCAGCGCGCGGTCACCATGTTCTTCATGGGCAAGGTAGAAGTGGTCGAAGAATATGACCACAATATTCGCTCAGTTTCTTTGATCATTAAGGCCCCGGCCGTTGTTCGGCTGCTTAAGTTCGTTAAAATGGGGCGTAAGTCCCCACCGCTCTGTCGAAGCAACGTGCTGGCGCGGGATAATTTCGAATGTCAATATTGCGGCCGCGATTTGGCTCCGCGAGAGGCGACACTCGATCATGTGCTCCCACGCAGTCAGGGTGGCAAGACTACGTGGGAAAACATAGTGTGTTGTTGTAGTGCGTGTAATCGCAAGAAAGGAGGCAGAACACCTATTGAAGCTAGAATGCTGCTGCGCACCAAACCAGTGCGCCCCGATTGGCTTCCTGTTCTGAATATTCGCTTAAATGGTCGCATCCCAATCTCCTGGCAACTCTTCCTGCGTCCACTTACGTGATCTCGAATCCACTCGAAATGCCTTAAGTATGCTTACGCAGCAGCTGCTGCAGCCAATTATTAATGCACTTGGCCCAGAGGCAAAACTTCATCTTGTTGGTGGAAGCGTACGCGACAGCTTACTGGGGCAGGATAAATTTGATTGCGATTTAGCTTGCGCCCTCCCTGCTCCACGAACAAAGTCGCTTTTGGAGGGAGCCTCGATACGCGTCATAGAAACAGGCTTGCAGCACGGCACGATTACCGCTGTTGTTAACGATCAGAACATTGAGATTACCTCCTATCGGCACCCCGGCAGCGCGCACCCAGCGGATAAGATCGAGCAGGATCTTGGCTATCGTGATTTCACCATCAATGCGATTGCGTACTCGCTGGTTGAGCAGCGCTTTATAGATCCCCTTAACGGAATGGACGATCTTGCTGCAGGAATAGTGCGCACAACCGGCCCTGCTGAGGAGCGCTTTAAGGACGATCCACTCCGCATCTTGCGGGCCATACGCTTTGGTCAAGCTGCGGGCCGCAAAGTTGATGCTCAGATATTAGTTGCTAGCAAGAGCTGTGCAGCTCTATTGACTAAGGTCAGTGTCGAAAGAATTCGTGAAGAATTTAAAAAAATTATCATATCTGAATATGCAGCTGACGGAGTACGCGCACTAGCGCAGCTGGACCTGCTCCAATTCATAGTACCAGAACTCATACACAGTATTGGCTTTGAGCAGAACGATTTTCATGTTCACGATGTATTTGAACACACACTGTGGGTGCTACAGCGCTGCCCAAATGATCTAATTCTGCGCCTTAGTGCCATTTTTCACGACATAGCGAAGCCAATGACACTCAGCATCGACGAACAGGGCCGCCGACACTTCTATCGCCATGAAGAAATTGGCGCAGAGATCGCTCAAAAAGTGATGGAGCGTCTCAAATTTTCGAATCATGAAATAGATGCAGTTCGCTGCATAGTTCGTCATCATATGCGCCCGATCGATTGCGGCCCTCCAGGATTGCGTCGCATAATGCGCGACCTCGGAGAACGGTATGACGCCTGGCGTATATTCAAGTCCGCTGACGCGCCACCCAAGACAACGCAGTCAGAAATAGAGTCCGCCTTCGCGCGCTTTGATGCCATGTATCAAACTGAATTAGAGCGACTTAAAGGCGCTCCATACGGCAAGTTGGCTATCGACGGGGAAGATCTGAAGGCGCTGGGTGTGCGGCCAGGGCCAAAACTCGGCGCCATATTACGGGGTCTCGAGGAAATTGTTCTAGATGATCCTAGCCTTAATCAGAAAGAAACATTGCTCGCGAAAGCTCGTGAAATTATAGAACGACGCCAATAATTGGGTCCTTGCGTTAAGTTTTTGGCAATTAATACGTCTTCACTTTTGCGGCGCTAGAGAAAGAAGCACTCTGCTACAACATCCCTATCCTGAGGCTACTGATACACCACGAACGAGCCAATATACTAACATTTCTTAAGACTTATCGGCGCTAGCTATCGGTTGTTTTCCTGCTTGGTAAGCACTTCATTCGTTGGTATTTTTTATGGCATGGTCGACCCCACACCACATCGTGCCGAACTTAGCCTTGTCGAACAACTTGCAGTTCGCGCACTGGCGACGGGCAGCATAGTGGATATCGACGCGGATGGTCATGCACCAGCTGCACCAGCCGCGTCTTTCTCAGCTATGCTGGGAGAGGATAGTGGGATTCCGGCCATCGACCAAATACGAGTACCGACCGATCGTGTTAGCGGCCACTTTTTGGAGCGCTTCCTGCGTGCTCCTGGACAACTGGGTGAAAGCGATTTGGTGGTAATTAGTCATGTGCTCGCGGCATCAGTGAGCACTCAAATACTTGGTGTCGGCGCCGTCCCCGCCTCTACAAATGCAGCAACTCACTATAGTAGCAAATCTTGGCTTCGTGACTCTGCGATGATAGCGCTAGCCCTGAAACGCGATGGCAAAGCTGACAAAGCAGAAGCCATTTTATGGAATATTCTGAGCTTTCATGGCGCCCAAGAGCAACGTTGGCGCTTCGATCACTATCATACTTCACCAGATCCGGTGGGAGATTATGCCAAGCGCGTCAGGCACCCACATGCGATGACCGATATTGCCGCCGATGGTCGGCTAAAGGAGGCTACGGATGTTTGGGGCCATGAGCAGCTTGATTCCATAGGTTGGCTAATCTTCTTGCCATTTAGATTGGCAAACGAGGGAGCACTAAATCTAGGCGCATTAAATGATCGTATCACTAAGGAGGTGAACTCATTTAATGCTGATGAATCGTTGTTCGTAGTAGCCTTAAAATTTTTGAATCGAATCGAAGCTTGGAACCAGTCTGGGCGTGGGCCATGGGAAGATATGCTCAAGCAATCACGAGCTTCGGAACTCGGCATGATGCTAGCTGGCTTGATTGAAGCACAAAAGTTTTTTGCATCCCACCCAAATGGCTGGGGTGCGTTTGCCTGCTGCTACGGGAAGGATGTCACAACCGAGGAATGCCAGCGACGACTAAGGGAAGAGGTAGACCGCGCCGAAAAGGAAATTCGAGCAGCCCTCCTGCGGAGAGTGCCAGATGTGCCTGGTGCTTTGGCGATTGAATGCGACGACGAGACTGGAGAGCGGCGCTCTCAGGACTCAGGCATGTTGTGGCTACTCTACCCCGGCGAAATTGGTCTTACTGTTAACCAAGAAGCAGCAATCTTGCGTACGGTTTACCGAAACATGCGTGAAGTTGGCTTCGTGCGCTGGCCGGGTGACTCATATGTTGGGCAAGATTATGCAAATGAACGACGGGAGCATATGTGGCCAGACTTTGCGGATGGCTCAGTGCCTAACTATCGCGAAGCGCGCTGGTCGCTGTTTGACCCGCTTTTGGCTGCCTATTATGCAAGACGATACGTTACAAGTGGTAGCCGTGATGGGCAATTGCTCGTACGAGCCGATCGACATTTGCGTCGCACACTAGCGATGATTACCAACACAGAAAGCCAATTCGATTGGTATAGACAAGACAGGAAAGGGGTTACTTCAGTAACTATTCCAAGGCATTGCCTACCAGAAGCTGAATGGTTTGACACTCAATCAGGCCTCTGGCGCCCCAACCACAACTCCCCTCTTATGATGGCAAATGCAGCGTTAGCCCTTGCAATGCTGCGTTACGGATACGCTCTCACCCATAAAGCCGCAGCTTGAAATTGCCTCAAAAATCGCTTTGCCATGCCTTTTTCAGCTATCCTAGAATAGAGGGTGGGGAAAGTTAACGACTAGAACACGGAAAAAGAGGGTTGGGCTACTAGCAGTACTGCAATCATGACAAGCCCTAATCAAGATCCGCACCCACGAGACGATAGCGCCAAAGGCAATCCTCAGCCAGCGCACCAAGCGGCTACTTTTGGGCTACACGCGGTTGGCCAGAGAGTCACTTTTGACTTGGTAACCGCAGAGTATAAGTCCCCCGCTCTTCCACGAACTTTTCGAGGCGACATTACTGGCGCAATCGCTGATTTTCTACATATCAACCATGGCATAGTTGGGGGATGTAGCTTTTCATTGGGCCCAAGCGCAAGTGCTGACATCGAATTGTTGTACTCAAGAGCAAAAGAATTTGAAGGAATAGATATTTGCTTAGATCCAGAAGGGCTCTCCAATCATAGGATTAGAGCCCTCGACGCTACAGTCCCCATATTTCACTGGAATTCGGAGGCGCGCATCTGGCGCGAAATCGCCACCACCGAACGAGGAGATTTTGCATATACTCGCGGAGATGCTTTGTTTATCCCAGGGCTTGGGAAATTTGAAATCCTTGAACCAGGGCAAAGCCGCGAATGCAGTAACGCCCCTGCAATGCCACCCCAACTATCTCGCATCGATGTTAGCGCCAATGACTTGGAGCACGGGCAAACACGACAGCTGACTGAAAGACTGCGCTGGGCACTTACTCATCTACTATCGGCCAATGGCTGTATGCTCGCGCCTGTAGAAGTTTCAGTGGGCAGAGGACCGGACCTGCTTGCGCCGGCCGCAAGGCTACTGCTATCAGATCGCCTTAGGCTAGATAGCGCTTCTATAAAACCGCGCCACCTTGATATTACACGAGATGAATCTACGGGCGACCTGGTAGCTCATCCACGAGGCCCAACTTGGCACAAACTTGTAAGCGTAGTTGAGGGGGCTCCAAGTTATCTACTACCGGAGAATACCAAAATCCGCCTCGCCCACAGAGGATCCCTCACTCTAGGCGGTACATTTCGCATGGAATTACCAGACTTAGGTGGCCCTCGCTACAGCCCCGACCCAAAAGCCTTAGCTAAGGCAATTATGACATATTGGGCACGCTCGTTACCGGACAACTCATCACTGATACTTTCAAACCGGTGCTTTCCGCGTGAAGGCGCTACAGCGCATGTGGTGCTTGGTAGCTCCGATGTCCCGTTCGAAATCAGCCTGAAGCCGGAGCTCCGCCGACAGTTTAGCGCTGCAATGACTAAGCAAAGCGGCTGGGAAGTAACGCTTTCTGATAAGTCGATGACCCAGGCTCGCATCTTGTCTCCCACGGGCAAAGTCCATTCCCTTGAGCCAGGAGATAAGATTTGGATACCGGCAAAAGACGACTCGTTACTATCGGTTGGCACACTAGGAGCGGTACACGGAATTCCGCTTTGCAGTTACTAGTAGTGACGCAAAAAGCGCTGCAAGTTTGGACGGCTCTAGAAACTTCGCTTTTCTGCCTATACCTAGGGAAGCAAGATGACCTAGGTCGCCGCGGGCATAACAAATTTTAAGGGTCCAAACGCAAGAAAAGATCGATACGAGCGCGCGTCATTACACCTTATAGAAAACCTCATTGAATGAAGAAAGCGGACGCCCGCTGCGGACTTTTAGGTCCGCAGCGGGGTCGATCTCACGCAGGCGGCAGAGCGTCAGACAGCTTCTCGAAGAAGTAAACCCTATCGGGTCCCTTTCCGAGAACCGTTCTTGAAGGCCATGGTACTGCCTTCCACTCCGCCATCCCACTTTCGAACGGCGCCTTGTCACCTCCTTCGGGGACCACCACCACAGCCCGGAACCTCGCCGACAAAGCGGCTGCTGTTCCGTTCCAGCGATCTTCAGCCGCGATGCAGCTCTCGGCTGGAATTCCGAGAAACTCTGCAGCAAGCTGGTACCCAAACGGGTGCGGCTTGCCGTATCCAGCCGGCAGCATCGAACCGTGCACTCGAACGGGCGCCGGTATGAGCTTCGAAAGCCCGATCGCGTCCAGAACCAGATCCACGAACTCCCCGGGCGACCCGGTGTTGAGTCCGATGGAAAACGAGTTCTTGGCGAACCATTGGACGAACTCGATCGCTCCCGGCATTGGCTTGATCTCGCCACGCCTAGCCGCCGCTTCGAACCACCCACGATGCTGGTGGATGAAGTGGCGGTGGAAGGCGAGATCGCCATTTTCCCATCTGCTTGCGAATCCGTGCTCTTTAAGCACAGCCAAGACCAGCAGGCTCATGTCCCGGTGCGACCTGCCAAGGCAGGCCATCACCCGATTCCGCAGATCATCTGAAAGTGCCCTTCCGGCGATCTGCGCCGCGACCTCCGGTATCGACGCTCGAAATAGCGGCTCCGTGTCTGCAAGGAGTCCGTCCAGATCGAGCACGACACCACGGAGGCTGCGCATTATATCTGGCAACCTCAACGTTTTCTCCCGCCCCAGTTAAGGGACTGGACACTCACCACAATCGGCGAGTGCCCGCCTTAAGCCTCGCGATCGCGAGACATAAAACGGGCACTCGCACGCACTGCGGCGACAAACCAATGAGACTTCACGCTCGTATCGAGTCAGTTGCCAGAGACTAAATGCAACTCAATCGAACGGCGTAACAAGCTATCTAAACAAGTATTTATGGGGGATACAGTATGCAGACCACAACCAAAGATGATTATGGATGATTAGGAGTTCTGTGTAGCATTTAGACCAGCGGGCGGGGCTGGATGTCACGCGGGAGCGGTGGTATCTATGTAGGACTGCTGATTTATTAGGCTTTGGTTAGGCGGCGGTCCCTTTTGTCTCAGATTATGTCTAAGTCGTTTGCTCGAATACTCTTGCTTATCTTCACCCTGGCTCTCTTTGTATTTGTCAACAGAGGGCCGCAACAAGCGAAGAGTGCACTACAAATATCGTATGACGCATGGCTAGCGACACTCCGAGACAGCATAGAGTCTCAGGATTCCAACCTTCAAAAGCCTGCATTGAGAATTGAGTTTTCCTCTAGCTATCCGGAGCTACAAGCGAATTGGTCGCTTGCTAGCACTGGCAACAACGATAATGAGCGGAAGATTCTGCGCTTGATGGAGCTAGTGTCAGAGGCTAGCTTATTCTCACTCGAGCAGTTAAGCAGTACTAAGCAAACGCCTGCTTTAACTCTAGGCATAGAGGGAGGAAGTCGACGGTTTGATACTCGCTTTAGTCGTGCTGCAATAGACCGTAACGTTACAGCCCAAAGCTTCTTAAAACTTTTTGAGTTTTATGCATCGCAAAAGCCCACAATCCCGCTAACTCAACAATAGGAGCGACAGATGAAGACCCGCGCCGAGGCATATGCACTACTGACCGAGTTCACGCAATCTCAGAGCTTATTAAAACACGCCCTAGCCGTAGAAACGTGCATGCGCTGGTATGCGGAAAAAGCAGGACTGAGCAAGGAAGAGCTCGAGAAATGGGGCATGACTGGACTCCTGCATGATTTTGATTATGAGCGCTATCCCAACCCCACTCCCCCGGACGGTCATCCATATAAGGGAAACCAAATACTAGCCGAGCGTGGCTATCCGGACGACATGCGTAAAGCCATCATGGGTCACGCTTTGTATACCAATACTCCACGCGATACGAATATGGCAAAAACTCTTTTCGCCGTAGATGAGCTTAGTGGCTTGGTAACTGCTAGCGTACTGGTACGTCCTGATAAAAATATTCACAATCTAGAGGCTAAGTCAGTTCTTAAGAAAATGAAGGACAAGGCTTTTGCGCGCGGCTGTAATCGTGACGACATTCGCCTCGGCGCACAGGAACTAGGGGTAGAACTTGAGACGCACATCGCAAATGTAATCACAGCCTTGCAAGGCCAAGCCGATTCACTAGGTCTGGCTGGAGCTGTGGCCGCCTAACTGCGCTTAAATAGCCAAATCCGAGAGCTAGCTCAGTGCCATTACGTTCACAAGTTTAGGAATTGATGTTCCAGGCCTAAACACTGTGATGAAGCGATCCTTAATCGTGATCTTATATTCAGTTGATGCCATCTTATCAACGATGGCCTGACGCAGGGCATCCTGCGACACATCGGCCGGCACATCGACTAGGCCTCGCTTGCGTCCATTTATTTGTATTACTACCGTAACGACATCGTCACGCAACAGGGCCTCGTCGTAAGTTGGCCAAGTCTCGTATGCCAAGGTCTTAGTTGAACCTAGACGCTGCCACAGCTCTTCACAAGCATGTGGAGCAAAAGGAGACAGAATAAGCACAAAACGCTCAAGGGTTTTCCTCGAAACAGCAGCATTTCCAACTGCGTTGAGGAATTCCATCATAGCGGAAATGGCTGTATTAAAATTCAAGGTCTCAATATCGTGGGTAACCTTTTTAACCACTTTATTGATTTCCTTTTTAACATCAGCGGACTCCTCAGCCTCAGTCACCAAATCGGCGCGAACACCTGACTCAGCATCCTTAGTAACAAAGGCCCAGGAGCGCTTAATAAAGCGATAATTGCCGTTGATGGCTTTGGGATCCCAGATACGGCCCGTGTCGAGCGGACCAGCAAACATGAGGTACATGCGCAATGTATCGGCGCCGTACTCACGCACTATATCATCCAAGTTAACCACATTGCGCAGAGACTTTGACATCTTTGCGACGATGCGCTCCAAAACTTCCCCACTTGATTTCTTAATTGCGCTACCATCTGCTCGTTCGGTTACTTCATCAACCGGAACTAAAGCACCGCGACGATCTTTGAAAGCAAAGGCCTGGATCATGCCCTGATTGAAGAGCTTCTTAAACGGCTCGCGCGTGGAGACGAATCCAAGATCGTATAGGACTTTGTGCCAAAAACGCGCGTACAATAAGTGCAACACAGCGTGTTCTGCGCCGCCCACGTACAGATCTACCGACATCCAAGCTTTCTCTAGTTGTGGGTCCCATGCCGCTTCGGCGCTCTTAGGATCTATAAAGCGTAAGTAATACCAACACGAGCCAGCCCAGTTAGGCATGGTATTAGTCTCGCGCCGGCCCTTCAGGCCAGTTTTCGGATCGCTAACCCAGAGCCAATCTTGGGCTTTGCTTAGAGGAGACTCACCACCTTCGGACGGCTTGTAGTCGGCTACTTTGGGCAAGATTAATGGCAGGTCTGACTCTTTGAGTGCTTCAACGCGTCCATCTTCCCAGTGGATCACTGGAATCGGCTCACCCCAGTAGCGCTGGCGCGAAAATAGCCAATCACGCAACTTATAGGTAACGACGCGCTTGCCTAACTTCTTCTGCTCAAGCCAGTCACAAATTCGCACCGCGGCTTCTTCATTTGGAATACCTGGCAGTTTCAGGTCGACCGCCACTGGACTATCACAGTCTAGCATCACGCCCTGATCGGTCCAGGCCATCTCGCCATCTGTCACTGCTTGCAGAATATCTTTCTCGGCTTGCACTGGCCTTATGACCGGACGAATGTCGATTTGGAAGGTCCTAGCAAATTCGAAATCACGCTCATCATGCGCTGGTACACCCATGACGGCGCCGGTACCCACACTCATCAGCACGTAATCGCCGACATATATCGGAGCTTGTTCGTTGCTGATTGGATTAACCACGTATGAACCGGTGAATACGCCAGTTTTCTTACGGTTCTCGATAGTACGCGCCAGGTCGCTCAATTTGCGAGCTTCTTCGCGGTAGGCCTCAACTTTGGCTTTCAACTCTGGCACCACCAGCTTATCAACTAGTGGGTGCTCTGGAGACAGAACGAAGAATGTAACACCGAACAGGGTATCGGGGCGCGTAGTAAACGCGACTAGCGACTCACTGCGTCCAGCGATTTTAAAGGATATTTCAGCCCCAGTTTTGCGTCCAATCCAGTTACGTTGCTGCTCTTTAATATTCTCTGGCCAGTCAATTTCATCAAGCTCACGGATTAGGCGATCTGAGTACTTGGTGATGCGAAGCATCCATTGGCGCATCGGCTTTCGAACCACGTCATGGCCACCACGCTCGGATTTACCGTCAATGACTTCTTCATTTGCCAAAACGGTGCCAAGTGCTGGACACCAATTAACCATGGCATCGGCGATATATGCCAAGCGATGCTGGGCACGGAATTCCTCGACGGCGCGCTCCCCCTTATTCTTAACATTTTCAGGTATCGCCAGCTCTTCTATCGGCCGTGCCTTCTGCAACTGATCGTCAAACCAGGAATTATAGAGCTTTAGGAAGATCCACTGTGTCCACTTGTAATAATCAGGTGTACAGGTCGCAAGATTCCTATCCCAATCGTAGGATAGGCCCACCATCTTCAATTGATTGGTAAATATTTCGCAATTTTTTTCCGTGATAACTGCCGGATGCTCACCTGTAGCGAGCGCGTGTTGCTCCGCGGGCAACCCGAAGGCGTCGAAGCCCATGGGATGAAGGACGCTAAAACCCTGCATGCGCTTAAAGCGACAAAGAATATCTGTACCGGTGTACCCCAATGGGTGGCCAACGTGCAGGCCCGCTCCGGATGGGTAAGGGAACATGTCGAGACAGTAAAACTTTTTCGCGCCTGGCTTGCCAGATTTAAAAGTCTTATTGTCATCCCAGTATTGTTGCCACTTCTTTTCGATTGATGAGTGATCGTACTCGGCCACGATGGCTCTCCCGTGAGCAAAAGCTCAAGTCAAAAAAACGATATTCAATCAAATGTATATACTTGAAATTACTAGAAAAGACAACGCCACAGGCAGGTGAGTTGACTCGCCCCGACGCTATCTTAAGTCTTGCCTTCTCAGTATCATCACGCGGTTAGTTAACCTCAAGTTGTTGAGTACCTTAGAGATATGAAACTGCATTGGCATCAATTCAAGCTTTTAACAGTGCTTCTTGTGTCTATCTTTGCGGTGGCAGGCTGCACAGGAGGTGGTAGTGATGAACCTGGCAGTGGTGGTGGCGACATTCAGAACTCCACATCGAGTCTTAGCCTGTCAAAGCGTTCTTTTTCGGCACTTACTAGTGAGGCTGGCCTGGCTTCCTTCACTTTTAGCGTTCCAAGTGGTAGCGCCGCAATGCGTTTTGAAGTGTTTACGGCCGAGGGAGGTTTGCAGCTAGTTTCTCTACGCGGCCCAAAGGGGAATGTGGGACTGAGCGGATATGGCGATCCATTTGTGGACCCGCGTTTTGCTCGTGCAGCAGTAAATGTACTAGCTCTTCCAGTGACGAATGAATCGCTTGAAAGTGGTGCATATACAGCGACGTACTTGCTTACGACTCCTGAGAATGAGGGCGCTGCGGCATTTGCGCAACTAACAGCTCAGCTTAGCACCAAGCAAGATAGCAACCTAGCTGCAGGTGTAACGCGCGTGAATATCATTTTGGTAGGTGCGATAGGTGGCTCGGAAGAATTTGAGACAGATTTAGGAGATGCGCTTAGTTTATCGCGCACCACACTATTGCGCGCTGGCATTAGACTTGATGCTAGGACTTATCGCCTATCAGGTCCAACGACTTGCCCAAATCCTGCGGACGGCGATGTTTTCTATGAATCTTTAGCGAATCAAGTACGTGCGGACGCTATAAATATCGCGCTTTGTTATGACCTGGAAGGCTTCGATCCACCCGATCAAGAGTACACGGTTCGTGCGCGTGGGCTTGTGCCTGTAGCGGTGTCAAAGAAATCAGTTTCTGTTTTGAGCATCCGGCAAACAGCTGGCTCGGATGGTCGCTTTAATTTTGATGGAGATGGCGCCGACCAAGTTGTTGAGGACGAGTTACGACTGGCTGGGGAAGAGATTGCTCAGTTAATCGGGCATGCGTTAGGTCTCTCACATATTGTCGATCTAGATGGCGATCAGGTGCTGAGCTCTGACAACCTAACCGATACTATGAGTTGTGTTGCGTTAGCTGACTGTCGCGAGGAGAGCTCAATTCGTGAAAACTTTATGTTCCCCTACCCGCTTGAGGTTCCTGACAGCGGAGCCGAGGACTTTGAGCGTACTCGTGTGAGCGCTGGGCAAGCTGAGGTAATGCAGCGCTCGATCTTTGTAGATTAATTTGAACTGCGGCTGGTAAGTCGGCCCGATCCGCCGACATCCCCGCCTTGAATGTTGGGCTATTCTTTAGTTTTTAGTTTATCGCCATTAGCTTGAATGAAGGCCAAGATATCTTCTTTCATTGCCAGGAGCTTGGTCCACTGTTCTTTGTAAAGGGTAACTGGGAAGCGCCCCAATCCGTAGACGGACAGCCCTCCCTTTTCGCCTATTTTCATGCTGAGCCCCTTCTCCTTATTAGTCTTCAGGGCGCTATTTTCAGCGCGCAGGCGTTCAAGTTCAGCTTTCATTGCTACTGCATCATCAGACATAGAAATCCCCTATTACCGCGATAGTTTAGGCGTTAGATCTCAACAAGCACTGGCGGCTTATAGCATGTTGAGACGAGGCAAGCTGAGAATAATTGCCTCGCTTTGGCAAACACAATGGGGTCAAAAATAGTGTAGAATGCATTACGATGCAAAGCCTTGATGCGCTTAAACAGATTGGGCTTTAGCTGGTTGTGCTCCTGGAAGCAGTAGCCTCCCAAGAAGTGATGTGGATTAGCCTATATTAAGCTGGTCTTGTTAGTCCCGGTCACTTGCATTTCCTAGTAAATTAGGTTAGTTAAATCCGTCCACTATCAGCAGGATTGATTCCTCTTGGGTCGGAGCGTAGCGGAGGACCCGCGACTTCTCGCTCGTCGAGAGGTCACTGGTAGTTCGCAAATGGAGTCGTAGTTCAGTTGGTTAGAACGCTCGCCTGTCACGCGAGAGGTCGCGGGTTCGAGTCCCGTCGGCTCCGCCAACATTAAGTAGAATCCCTCAGCAGTTTATTAGCTGACTTTCAAAGCACCACCTCAGAACCCGCGATGATCCACTCAAAACGCGAGCCGGCGAGCGTTTTGCCGTGAGCGCGCACGCCAATTGGCGTGCCAGGTGCGAACAACGCTTCCGGGGTTCGAGTCCCGTCGGCTCCGCCAACATTAGGTAGAATCCCTCAGCAGTTTATTAGCTGACTTTCAAAGCACCGCCTCAGAACTCGCGATGATCCAATCAAAACGCGAGCCAGCCGTGTGCCTCTCACAGTGCCGGCTTGTGCGTCCCTTTACTGCTTGCCGCCTGCATAGCCCAACGCCCTGAGCGGACAACGGCTCTGATCGAATCACGCAGAACATATTTAACGCCCGGATGTGAATCCAAGATGCGCAGGATCTTGGTAGTTGAGCGGTAACCAAAACGATTATAATACGACAACTGTCGTTGAGTATCGGTGAGTTGCTTGCGAAGCTCAGTGCGTTCTCCGTGTAGGCTACGGATTTCGCCTGTGAAGCGTTCAACCTGTTTGGCGAGCGGCGTGAGAAGCACATTGAACAGGCGATTGGCATCTAGCTTGTCCAAGTGTTGCATATACGTAGCAATCACGCGTTGCTGATTCGCCACTAAGTTGGTTACTCTTGAGAAACCACCCTCCAAGTGCCGATAGAAAAATATCGGTTCAGGGATTACATCAAGTTTGAATCCTAATAGAGCCAAACGAGCGAGGAATTCATAGTCCTCGTATGAAGTTGTGCGATCGGCACCGAATCCTCCCAATTGCTCAAATACTCGGCGTCTTATGCAGAAGTTAGCGTCACCGAACACATTTGCGATTGGCCCTACTTCCAGGCATGGACCAATGGGTGTGTATCCATAAACCGGCTTAAAGTTGAGTTCCGGCGCATCGTCGCCAGCAAAGGCTGTGAAGTGGCAAGTTAAGCAGTCTGCGTCGGAGGCCTGCATGGCGGAAACAAAAGTTTCAATCATTCGTGGACCTGCGATATTATCGGCATCCATGAATATGATGTAGTCTCCACGGGCGTGTGAAGCAGCGAAGTTTCTTGTAGCGCCAATTCCCTCATTGGGCTTGGAGATGAATTGCCACCCGCGGTTCGAGTACTGCTCCTTCATGCGGTTAAACACATCGACTGACGATGCATCTGTGCTTCCATCGTTGACCGCCACTACTTCAAAGTTGGGATAACTACTTTCAGCAAGAGATTCCAATAGCTGCGGCAAATACTTTCCATAATTGTAATAGGCTACGCAGATCGATACTTTTCTAGCAACATCAAGCTCAGGCTTAATTGCAGTTTCAGTTCTTGCCCCTAAGGCACTCCACAAAAGCAAGGCTTTCGAACGGTCGTACTTGGATGAGCATGCAGCGATATGGTGGGCTCGATTTACGATCGCTTTCGTCATCTCATTTATATTCGGAGCGAAGAGCGCTTCATTGCTCACCAACTCTGGGATTCCCCCTGTTTTGGTTGCGATAAATGGCACCCGATTCTCAAGGCACTCAATCACGGTATATGGGTAATTATCCTGCAACGAGCAAATGAAAACTACACCACGAGCCTTGACCAAAAATTCATTGGCCTGGATTGAGGAGAAGTCAGTGACAATGTCAATTTCAACAGCGTGCTTTTTGAGGTTTGCCCTAAGATTCTCAAGATGAACACCAGCATCATATCCATACTGGGTATTCCCAATTTTTCCTAGGAACGTAACATGCTTGATACCGTGTGCTGTTGAAGAGCTCAGCGCTCGTTCTAGTCCGGTAGTAAACATTTCTAATCCTTTGCGCGTCTCAAGACGCCCAAAGAATATTAAATGCGAATAATCTATAGCCGCGTTTGATTGGGCAGACTTAGGGTCAGTAGAGGAAATGAAGCAATATGGCATCACCTTTCGCTCATCTGCCAACTTCCAGCCCTTAGATTGCGCCCAGTTGAGCATATATTCAGATGGGCTTATCACCACGTCCGCATACTGCGCCACGTAACGCTCGCAGTAGTCTAGCATCGCGTCCTGCAGCGGGTGATGTGGCCATGCCTTCATCCCTTCGCGCACCCATTGGCTTGAAGAATGCAAAGTGACTGTCAGCAGTGTGTCATAAAAGGCGACTCCAGTATGCTTAGCCTGCACCGTGGCAAATCCATTTGCTTGCCAATCTTGAAAGTGCACCTGGGTGAAGCGACGCGCCGCCAAGAACTCCTTTACTCGCAACGAGCGATCAATGAACCACTCACAGCCATGCCGATTGAATCCACAACCTGGTGCATCCTCCATATCGCAGAACTCAATATTCAGCTTTTTGAAGGACTCAATTATCTGCTCTCTAGAACTTTGCTCATAAGGTCCAGTAAACATAACTGTTACTTCAGTGCGATCTAGCTTTGCTAGTTCAAGCGCCAGATAGTAGCAGTGGGTTCCGATACCGCCGTTTCGCACCGGCCCAATAATATCCGGGGTTACTATACAAATACGGTTAACACTCTCTCGCTTCATACGTCGTTCCATGGGAAAACCCTCCAACCCCGAGGAGGTAAGTAAATCTGTTGCTGACGAAATTGTTTCGGCCAAGCTAAGCACCGGCCGTTCACTCTTCTTTTCAATCATCCATTGACGCCCACACGTCCGCAATTCCAATCCGTTAATACGGGCGAAAAGGCGAACAGCTGCTTTCACCGACGGCCAGTATTGATCGAAATCATCTCCAAAAATGATTCCGCCCACTCTCAATACTCCGAAGTATGCAGCGATGTCGGCGTATACATCCTCAAAGTCATGCGAGGCATCGATGTAAATCATGTCCGCCCGCACGGCATGCTTTGCTAAGAACTTAGCAGCGATCTGTGCAGTGACTGGGAATGGAATTATCTGCTGACTGAACCCGGAATGAACGACGTTGGCCAAGAACTGGTAGTAAACCGTGGGGTACCCGCTGTTAAGGTTAAGCGACAGATAGCGCTCAGGGTCCTTATGGTCACTCCAAAACTCTAGGGCACCAAGCCATGTGTCCACGCACAGGATAGTGGGTCTAATGTCATGCCGCTCTGCGCACTTGGCCATATGAATGGCGGAGGCGCCCTTCCAAGTCCCAACTTCAACAATTAGGGAAGGCTTTAAGCGCTCGATGACCCTCTCAAAATTCTCATGATCAGCACCCCAACCCTGTAGGTCCGTCGGATATTCATCTACGCTAAAATTTTCATATGGGTTAACAGCATGGATTAGCGAGCAGAGCTGCTGGAATGTGCTGGATGAACTCGTTTCCATGTAAAAGCTAGGAGTGACAACAACTTAAGTTATAGGCCTTAGTTAGGCTATAATTAACCTGGTTCGTAGTAAAGCTGAGCATAAGTCACTGGAATTATACCACTTGCTGCTCCACCCTCTAGCCGTCATCAATCAAAGAGACTTCATATCAATTACAAAGCGGAAGCGCACATCGCTTTTGAGCATACGCTCATAAGCTTGATTGATCTTTTGAATCGGTATTATCTCGACGTCCGAAGTAATATTGTGCTCTGCACAGAAGTTGAGCATTTCCTGGGTTTCTTTGATACCCCCAATGCCCGACCCAGCGATACAGCGACGGGCCAAAATTAGATTAAAAACTGTTGGTGATGGGTGCGGATGCGATGGCGCTCCCACTAAAACCAGAGTGCCATCCCGCTTAAGAAGAGACACATACTCATCCAGGTTATGCGGCACTGCGAGCGTGTTTATAATTAAATCGCAGCTTCGAGCATGCTTTTGCATATCCTGTGCACTTGTTGAGACAACCACTTCATCAGCTCCCATGCGCTTGCCATCCGCTACCTTTCCAGGCGAGCTTGTAAAGAGCACCGTGTGCGCCCCCAATGCATGTGACAACTTCACTCCCATGTGTCCTAAGCCACCCAGGCCAACAATACCCACTTTCTTACCTGGCCCAGCCTTCCAATGTTTTAGTGGCGAATAAAGAGTGATTCCGGCACAGAGCAAAGGTGCCGTGCCAGCTAAATTGAGTTTTTCTGAAATATGTAAAGCGAATTTTTCATTAACAACGATTTTTTCTGAATAGCCACCATAAGTGACAGGTGCAGTTTTATGTGGGTCTGGCGCATTATAGGTAAATACAGTGCCACCTGTGTCGCAGTACTGCTCTAAGCCCTCTCGACAACTAGCGCAGCTTCCACATGAATCGACCATGCACCCAACAGCGGCTAGCATGCCTGGCTTAAATGTCTTCACATTTGAACCAACCTTTGTCACATGCCCGACAATTTCGTGCCCTGGCACGCACGGATACACAGTTGGCCAGATCTCCCATTCATTTCTAGCCGTATGCAGATCAGAGTGGCAAACCCCACAAAAGTCGATCTCTATTTCGATGTCATCTGGAAGTACATCTCGTCTTGCAATTGAAGAAGCAACTAGTGCACCTGAAGGACTCGGCGCGGCAAAGGCCTTGGAAGTTGGCATGTGATTTAGGTCTCCGCGATAGGTTAAAGTAGTCGCCCACTTCTATCGCGGAGCTGTAGCTAGCACAACTATGGAGTGCCGGTCTCAGCACTTAAAAATCAAGCGCGTTTATCACCATGGTGAGAACTTTTGAGGCGCTTTCACCACAAATATCGTAAACCCTATTTGCAGCTGCAACAACAGCGGGTGGAAACTCACCTGGCTGGGACACACTTGGATGTTCATACTCCTCGGCAATAGCTTCCATATAGGCATGTGCTGCTACAAAGCAGTATAACGACTTAACGTTAACTTGCGCCTGGGCATCGCAGCAAAAAAGCGCTGAGGACAAAAGCACTGCCAAGATACTTACTTTCATACAACCTCCATTACAAAAACCGTAGAAGGCCCTAATTCACCCAGCCTCACTGCGCTAACCTAACTAAAGACCTGACGCCGTATAGAGCAGGTACAAACCAAGAAGGAAGGCGACTACAAAATCAAAAGCGAACCAGAAAACATGCATACTGATAGCCAATCGCCAATAAGTCCGAGACAGCTTCCCTAGCTGCTTGGTCCGCTTGAAAGGCCAAGCTTTACAAAAAGGGGAGGGCAAGCTTGCGTACACCCCCGTCTACGCAAAACCTACCCTCCCCGTAGGGGGGACAGTCATATTAGGCATTAGACTACCCACAAAAGATTATGCTCTGCCCACGAGAAGTGATGCATATAAGTTGTAAAATTTAGCATTTTTATTGAAATCGACCCGAGCTTGCCCGCCTTCTCCAGTAACATACTGATATTACAGCCAGTTATTGACCACCGTAGGCCTCGATATGGGCCCAATAAGCTGCAGTTATCCCCTTTCCTGACCGATACTAGTGTTACAAAGTAGCAAAAAAACGCATTACTCGACCGTAAACTAATATGCACGACTCCCAGGCCTCCCAATCCAACACCCTAAGATACATGCTACGCCCCTTAGTACGCTTCTGCTTGCGGCACTCCAAGCACATACAAGAGTTTATTGATACGCTGAAGGTCGTTTATGTCGAGGTGGCACTGGAGGAACTTAGTAAAGAAACGAAGAAAATTAACGTAAGTCGCCTCTCGGTTGTAACTGGCGTGCACCGACATGATGTAGTGCGTATTTTTCGGGAGCGCCGTCCACCCATCCGAAAATCAGTCGGCCTCCTAGCGCGTGTAATTAACCGCTGGGAGAACGACAGTCGCTACTGCAGTAAAGCAGGTGCGCCTCGCCTCTTAAGCTATGAAGGAGACGAGAATGAATTCAAGGAACTCGTCGCCCACGTAAGTAAGACACTAAATCCTGGAACCGTTCTATATGGCCTATTACGGGCCGGGAGTGTAGAAAAAACTGCCCGCGGCCTTCGGCTTATATCGAAGCCGCTTTCACTTAGCCAAGATCCAGATAAGCTTTATGAGCTTCTTGGGAGAAATGTGGAGACTCTTGTTGAAGCAGCTGAGCACAATATTCAATTTAATCCAGATCCTAGAAATCTACATATCCGCACCGAGTACAACAATGTCTATAAAAAGGACCTCCCCAAGATCCGCCAGTGGCTGTTGAGAGAAGGTCGTAAGTTCCATGCAAAGGCTCGAAAATTTCTATCCAACTGCGACGCAGATATTAATCCCGGCCTAGGAGATAGTGAAGGTACTGCAGCATGTCGCGTGGCTCTCGGGTCCTTTTCCTGGACTGCGATGCCCACAATTACTGAAAGCGAACACGACACTCCCCCTGAGCAGGCGTAGGCAACCAGCATATTTAGTACTCCCTAGCCTGTCGCATTAACTGCAAATTTTAGCACTTGTATGAACCGGGCAGGTCTAGCTAGTACTGATTTGTCCAGCAAATGTCCCCCCGGCGCCTTTTCTAACTCTCTAATTTCATTGACTAAAAGAGTTTGATTGGATCAGCTTGTGCACATAGAGCGATAAGTAGAGTAGACGTGGTGTTTAGGTTAACAGGTGGTGGTTATGAGACGTAGGTGTGCTGCACTTATCTCGGCGCGTGGCGCAACAGCTTTTGAATTAGTACTGCTCTCAGCAATAGTCTGCCTGCTTACTATTGGCGCTATTTCCCAGCTGCAACGCAGTGCTGCCTTAAGTTTTTCTGTTTCACAGAATCTCATGGACCAGCCCAGTTTAACAGATGGCGGATCTGTTGAAGGCACGCAAATTGGCTGTTCCTTCACTGGCGGTACCAACGTCTGTGTAGCGGTTAGTCCAGATCCGTAGCAACGTATATATTACTAACTTAGCTGGCAGGATCCGCCCAGTGAGTGCGACCTAGGGCGCTCAGTCCCAACGATAACAAGCTCTATCAAATTGCATAATGCCCTGAATCTCTTCCTCAAATGCACGATCAAAGGTCGGTAAGTCTAGTGGCTGCCGGGGAACGGATGTAAAATTAGTTTGGTCAAGTATTTCCTTAATAGCCAACATGCAAAATATCGAATCCGTGGCGGTCTCTTGCAGAAAGTTGTATTCCATTTTCTGGAGCAAGCTTGTAACCACTGTGTTAAACTCTGAATCAAATCCGAAGTTAGGACCTTGATAATCTTGCGCAAAGGTCAATGAAATCAGCCCGCAACTCGCAAGTAACGTGCAAATTGCAAGCTTGATTAATTCAGTGAAAATTACACTCAGGGGCCATGAATTTTTATAAATCATTTTCGTGGTGTCTATATTGGGGGTGCTTTAAATACTAAAGCCGAATGAGGGATTAAGCAAAATTATTCTCAAATTTTCGAAACTCATGCCACACCAAGAACTATTCTGAACATAACTCTTATAGAAAAGTCACCCCCATGTGATGAAATTTGGGACACTGGTATCCGGTGGCTTTGTAAAATCTCTCACATTTTTCGTTCTAACAAGCAGAGTGTCTAACTCTTTCGCCGCTTGCTGCGTAAGCACGTGGCGGGGTTGCTATGCCTTTGCAATGTCTAGGTAATTATCGACGAGGTATTTATGAAAGGTTCCAGCGTTACAAGAATTGTAGGTGTGTCTTGCATTCTAGCGTTACCACTGCAGGTACGCGCGCAAGAACAAGCTGAACAGTTATGTGGTTGTCCTAAGGCCCCTGTTACAACTGAAGGTGCGAAGGAAGTATTCCGGCCCATCGGTGATTGGTGTAAATGCACGGATGGCGAGTGCGATAAAACAGCCACATGCACATTCGATCACTACGTTTGGAATCCTAACAAACGTTACTTCGACAATAAAAAGTCTAAGGTTCTGGTTGGAAAGTGGGAAAAGAAGAAGGATCTTACTTATAGATGTGGGATGCGCGAATACGCATGGTGCGCCGAAGAAGATGGGGCTGTATCTTACAATGTTGCCCAACCAATTCCGGCATCAAACTCCGGGCCTCCGGGAGTTGAACCTGGCTCGCAGGGCGCTCCTCCTGATGGCGGTGGCGGCGGAGCAGCTGTGCCCAACTGCCCAAATGGTCGCTGCGTCAAGCCAGGCGCGAGCTATGTGCCATTTAGTACGCTCACTGCGTACAGTCGGGCATTTGGCACAAGAAACCTGAGACGCAGCTGCGAAAAATTTACTACTGCCGTAGCGCGGCTTAAGGTTCCTGGACTTACTCGTAAGAACATAAAGTGCGTTTCTGTCAAACGGCCTCCCCCAGCGCCAGAACCAATACTGCTATCACAACCACCGGTAAGCGATGGGTCACCTAACTCTGGGCTACCCTCAGGCAACTTACCGGGCTTTGATCCAGGAGCGGTCAACCCTGGCTCGGGCACTTCGCCAACAGATCCAGGTAGCAATAATGGCAACGGAGGCGGAAGTAGTGGAAATGGCGGAGGAGTGGTTGTAGGCACGCCTACCCCAAATTCTGGGCCAACTAACAATCTGCCTCCCATAGCGCGCGCAACTGGATCAGAAGTTGTGGACCTTGATGAGGATGAAGATCGTTAGCACAGGACGTTTAAGTAACGTGGCATATTTGCTGCGAGCTTTCTAAATCAGTGCGGGAGCCCTGGTGGGGCTCCCGCACTGATACCGAGCCATCTCGCTGCAACTGACTAGAAACACGCTAGCAACTTATGCACATGGAGACTGCATATGAAAATTTGGCTTCCGCTCTTGCTAATACTTTGGCCGCAGTTTGCCCAAGCACAATTCCATTCCACTGGCGAAAATCAAAACTTTCTTATCGGCTACGCCGATCGAATTTTTTCCCTTCGCCCATACGCCGGAACGAGTTGTAGTGAGATTCCGGTGGAGGAGTTTCCTGCAATTATAGAAGTGGCTGCGGATCTCTGCCGCTCTGTTGAAAGTATCGCAGAAGACGCGATAGACAGTTTTTCTCTGGCCTGCCACAGAAGGGGAGGGAAACCAGAAAACTGTTCCGTAGATCTTCAAGCCTTTGCATCTGATTACTATAGTGACGGAGATCAAAGCATGCATCAGCCCGATTGCTTTGTAGGCTGCAGGGCTTCGGCTACCTGCGAGTGCAGCTATCCAGAGGCGACAGATCAAGCTCCCTACTCAATTTCGGAACAGTAGCGACATCAATCGCGCGTAAGCCTTGGGTGAAACTCGCCGTGCATATCTTTAGCGCCCGCGAGGCTAGTGCATATAGCTTAAGACAACTTGCCGGAGATCGCACTTTGGAAGCGTTGACTGCGCACTACCCGCCCTAGCTCTGCTGATGTTGGATTTAGCTTTGCTATCAGTGGCTCAATCGCGAGCCGCCTATCCTTGGCCAAAGGATGGGTCTTAAACCATCCACCTGCTGAGTCCGAGGGTGTGGCCTTTTCAAGCTGTTCAAGCAGGACATCGAGTGCTACTGGGTTATAGTTAACCGCATTTAGATATGTAAGTGCGCCGGCATCAGCTTCAAACTCTTGATCTCGCCCGTAGCCAGCCTGCAATAAATTCTTTACTACCTCATCCACTGTTCCAGAGAAGATAAGCGTAGCCTGTGCTACAACTTCACTGCAGTTAAGACTCCCAGCGAGCTGCCCCAGTGAAGAAACAATATCCTGCATTTTTGCCTGCGATAAGGAATCAACTCCATGCCGCTTTTCTACATGCGAAACTTCATGCGCCAGAACTGCTGCCAGTGTATCTTCATCCGGCAACAATTTTAGCATCCCAGTAGTTACGAACACGAAGCCACCGGGGGCTGCCATGGCATTAACTTCATCACTACGAAGTACTTGGAAGTGAAAGCCCCCAAAAGTTTCCGGCACGTCACCAGTTGATAAGACAGCTGCCCCAACTCTAGAGACATACTCGTTCAATGCAGGATCAGGTTCAGGCTGATAACGGGTAAGAATGTTAGCGGCTACCGCTCTTCCAAGATAATACTCCTGTTCCTTAGTCATGTGCGTAGAAATACTGTTAACGCTGCTGCTAGCCTCATATAAAGCGGTAGCGGGGGCTAGTCCAACAAACTGCGCTAACTTGGTAGCGAATTCACGAAAGCCTGAAGATGTGCCCTGTCCCTGCTGAGAACAAGCGGTAAACAGGCAGCAACAAGCTATGCAACATAAAAATCGGTAAATCATGCGGAGTGCTGGACTAGAAGCAATCACTATGACACCCCCTCTAAGCTCAGCTTTCCTTCGGTGAGGAATTTATAAAGTTCTGAGGACGCCACTACTCGCTGTTCCATACTGTCCACAGCCGAATAGTTTAGCGAGTTTTCACGACCAAAATACTGTTTTTCAATATCCTTATTAAAGCCCTTACCAGCCAGCACAATCGAGGAGGCATCGGCTTCAACAGCGGGCGCCTTGGCCCCGGAAAGTAATATGGTGCGCGGCGTTAACGCGCTAAGATGAACATAGCCCTGAGTACCGTTACCGAGCTTAATAAGCGCCCAACCTGAACTAGTTGAGATCTCCTCTAAGGCCTCTCCATAGCTGACCTGCGCAACCGCTGGCGCCCAATGTTTTGGCTCTTTGCGCACACTGGTTGATCTAACTTCCACAAAAAGCTTGCCCGCGCCCATTGCTGGCTCGGCAAAGAAGACCATAAGGATGGTTAAAATGGGAAGCATTAGACGAATAGGGAACATGTGCGCATGATATTCCAGTAATTCATTTGCTTGAAGGGGGATTTTTGCCCTTCCATGCGGCAGTAGATTACGTATGCTAGGTGGGTGCCCTCTGGATAAATGGTCCAAGCTGGCATCCTTATGAATCGCTGTCTACTCTATATAGTACTTCTGCTCGTGCAATTACTGCACATTCAGCCAACTTACGGGCAAAGTCTTCTTATTACCGACTGTCAAGGATTTACGCGCGCTGCAAAAAGTGTAAAGCCCAATAGCCTCAATCGCATAGAAGTGAACGTATCTGACGTCTCTGGCAACCCGTTAGACAATGTTCAAGTCTCTCTAACAAACTCAGCGACAGGTGAGGTAAGCACTGTTACTGCCAAGAGTGGCGTAGCAGCTTTTGAGAATGTAGCCCCTGGTGCTTTTAGTGTTAGTTCAAGTGCTGCAGGAGTCTCATTTTCGAGCATAGCCATTGCGCCAGGGGCTTTAAGCACGTTGGCAGCAACAGGAATTGTGGCTGGTGGTGCTGTAGCCTCTGGTGGCGCCGCGACGGGGGTGGTGATTGGAGCTACAGACGCTGTAAATTCTGTCACTAACAATAATTCAGATCCTGACCCTACACCTACACCAATACCCCCTACTCCAACGCCCATCCCAACTGTGGAAGCGACCCCGACCATAGATTGCCAGTGCAATCCAGATGCCGAACCAACCCCCATAGATGATTTCTTCAAGGATAAGAATTTAACACCAACACCTATTTCGCCATTCTCCTGATACAGGGAGGAAGTAAATTTTTGACGAAACTCGAAAGGTGGGAGGAAACAGAGCAGTAGTGCTTCTCTACTTACACTGTCAGCGCGCGGGAAATGCCAAGACGAGGCTTTAGGGGCAAGCCCTGAAGCGCAAGCCTAATCCTTCCCCCCACCAAGAGCTCAGACCGCTGCCCGTCGGGCGAAGTGGACTTGGAATGGGCCATTCTCGAATCGGGAATGGGCCCTGACACTTCTGACGAAGGCTGGCACGGCAGGTCCCTGCAGGGCCAGCGAGAGGAGGGCATACGGTGAGTCGGACATGAGCCCCTCCCAGTCGACAAAACCACGCCGCACTGCGGTAGCAGCGCCGAAGGTGAGAACTCGCAGGAGCGCCCAAGGGTTTGAAAGCGGTGGATGGTTGCCCGGGAATGCACGCACGACCAGGCCCCGGTCCTCCCAATCATGGCAGGTGGTCTCGGCCGCTGCTCTCAGCTGCCCAATAAGACCATCCGCCACGGTGAGCTGCACCCGCCGTGCCCAACGCTGCCCCCAAGTCGGGGCATCGAGAGCGAGGGCGAGATCCACGACGTCCTTCAGACGTGGCCCAAGCGGACCGGTCGCGCCTCTGCGCGCGTTGTGGCTTCGTACCACTTGCGCCGAGGCGAGGCCAATCAACACACCTCGGTGGACCAGATCACTGGGGGAACGGGATGGAGCGCAGCTACGCAGCGTCTCGATTGCCCAGTCCGACCAGTAGAACTTGTCTGGACTGACCTCATCAAGCCGCAGTCGCTCGCGCACCAAGTACGCGATACGCTGGCCCACAGATCTTGCACGCATGGAAATCTCCAGGCGCCCCTTGCCAAAGGGACAGGGACAACAGGCACGCTTGGCAAGCGTATGCCTTGAACGCACTGTGTCACGCGCGTGACAATGTAAGCAGTGTGCTCCGAAGAAACAGGATTGCCGAGTGAACCTTCAGGGTAAAAACCCATCTGGAGCAACACTACAGCTCTGCTTCTCCTGTTCACGAGCCGACCTCACCAAGCTAGTGATTAGGCGAAGCAAAGCAATAACTTCTACTGCACAACTAAGGGAAAAGAACGACTGGAATAAGTTTCTAAGTTCTTCACATGATAGAGGCTAAAAGCCGGCGTTTTCAAGGAATACTTGAAAATTGGGGGCATAAAATACCTTTGCCATCTACGACTGTCAGGGAATATCGTACTATTACAAGAGCGCATGCTGGGAATTGGGTCCCAAATGCGCCCTTAGATTGCCACGCCCCATAAAAAAGGGTTCGCAATATGAGAGCAACCGCGTTTCCATATATTTTTGGTTGGCTTCTAGTCCATATTAAGGCGGCATATGTATCTTGCAACCGAACAACCACAAGAATTTATTGAGCTTGATAGTCGCGGGAAAAAAGCTCTGGCTGAGCTACTAAGACGACTACCAGTTCACGGAGTAGAGCGAACCATAATCGCTCAACAGTCCCTCGAATTCCCTGCGACAGACGGGCGTCTATATGTAGTTCAAGAAGGTGCGCTGCCTTGCACAAACGAGGACCGCTTGGTGTGTTTCTACGATCAGGGGGATTTGGTTGGATTTCCTCATTCAGTTGCCAAGGGATTATTAACAATAACCGCTGATTTTGCCGTACGCGTTATTGAATTCAAGTCCAGCGAATTTTTAGATGCCGTGTGGGTAACTCCCCAAACAAGCAAACTTTGGAACGAGTATCTAGCATGCCAACAAGCGCTTCTGATTATGGCTCTGTCATCATCAATGCGCAGCGAAATAAGACTTGCTCCGGAAGTGCAAACGATTGACGCGGGGACTGTGATCATACAACAAGGCGGCAAAGCCGATAAGGTTTTTACAGTATTAGAAGGGCACTGCGACGTGCTCGTGGATGGCACCAAAGTTGCCGAACTAGGACCTGATGAAATCTTCGGCGCTATGGCTGTGGCGATTGAAGCCCCGCGCACAGCAACGGTGAAGGCTCGCGACAGAGTAGTCTTAATGTCTGTGGCTAAGGAGAAGTTCTTAGATTTAATTGAAAGCCGACCAGGTACCACCCTGAAACTGATTCAAGACTTATCGCGGGCAATAGTTAATCTAAATTCAAAGCTGGTGCAGGGGCGCTAGTGTCCTGAGTCAGTGATTTATTTAATAGTTGTAGCATTGGACACTAGCCGGCCATGGATGGCCGGACAACCACGAAGTGGTTGGAGCAAGGTCGACGCAGGACAGGGACGTCTGGGGTCGAACCAGCAACACCTAGTGTTGCGAGCCTCCAACCTTGTTTTTTAACCTTTCTCCGACCCGGAACCCTACAGA
>JAIBBV010000018.1 GCA_019694465.1 Oligoflexia bacterium | reverse complement strand
CTATGCCGATCCTGCCCCCGTTACCACCGTCCACTTGCTCGGACATCGCGCATAGCATCTGGAATTCTAGTATTGACCCGAATGGATGTAGCAATGCTGTTTGGCAATATCTTTTCCAGAGTCAAGCGACTCTCGCTACCGTGTGCAACTGCGTCGACAATCCGGGGCCACCGGTAGTCCACCATGGATTGGGCGCTATCATTTTGGGAGGGTGATTGATATGAGAAGCTCTATCAGTGCTAGCCTCGGGTCGATCGCATTAACCGCGCTAGCGCTTCCTATGCTACCCAGTTGTAATCGGGGAGAGCAAAACGCAGGAGTCGATTCTAGCATTTGTCCTGAGAAGCAGCAGAAATGTTCGCAGGCTGAGGCATCGCAGATGCAAGATTTGTTTGTACAGAATTTCGAAAGCCGGCAATGCATTAAAGCGCGTGAGAAAATAAGTGAGGAGCTGCGGGCGCATAGTGCAACATTAAGAGAATTTGCTGTGCGTGGAATGTCGCTAGTAGAGGGCATCACCTTAACTATGTCGTCGCAGGAGTTGCAGAGCTTTTCCGAGAGACTGCAACGCTTTAATGAAGGTGAAGGTGATTTGCTAGTTGCAAGTACAAGTGAACTTGCCCAGTTAGCTTTGCGGATTGACGATGTTGACGCCACCAGCGCAGACTCAATATTTACGTCATTTGCAATGCATGATGCTGAGAATTTGGTTGATGGTAGTGAGCCAGCGCGTTTTTATAAGCTTGTACATGAGTGGGCCAAGGCCCCAGCCTACTATGGTCCAGGTGAATCGGCTGACTCAGTTAGATACGCTGCCAATGCGCTTTGGTCACTATCAAGTGATTTGGAGGGATTTAGCAGGCAAATTTCTGGAGCACTAGAGCGGGGAGATCTTGATGAGGCCAGACTTAGAATAATTGAGGTACGAAGAAGTATCTTGAGTGCTTCCTTGGATCGACTAGCAGATCACATTTATTTTGAGGCGGTGTACATAAGTGAGAAGCCTGGCGATCGCCACTTTGCAGGGACTAATAGAGTTGCTCCGCGGCCAAAAATTGAAAATGGGTTTGGCGCATTTTTGATTGATGGATTAGATGCAAGCGCTGCGAGGGAACAAGAATATTTTCTGCGAATTGAGCTATCCCGAAATCTTTAGTCCCCACTAGGGCAACAAAGCCGCTATGGATAATTTGTAGAAATCTGTATTTGATGAAACACGGAGTGTACGATCTAACCGAAGCTCGCTGTGGTTTTTAATTAGCTACATTAATGTCTGACACTGTCTGTCAAATCGAATAGCGACTATTGCAGATCAAATTGTATATCTGACGTTGTGCATACATGGCACTAGCCTCGGCTGTAGGGCGATAGAAAAACAAAGTGTTTCGTTCATGAATTTTCGCCAATTGCTTCTTCGGCTGATAGGCAGATTGTGGAGCGGTTGAATGCATACTTTTGGCTCACTCAGGCCACTAGGCCGCTAAGAATCCCAAGTCCAAGCGGCCTTAGGGCGTGGGGAAATAAAGCTAAGTCTCGTTGTGCATAATAATTACAATATGTTAGCGCTCCTGAGAGGGTCGCTGCTGACGCGCCCTGCTTCGCCTCTAGAAGGTTTAAAGTCTCAGGATCTTTGCGTTTTTTGCCGATAGTAGAAATGCACGAGAACGCTTTTCGCCCCAAAGCGCACTTGTACATGGAAGTTGTTGTACCAATGAGCGGATTTGGAGCGAACATAGCATCCCTGCGCGCGCAGCGGATTCTTGCTGCTTCGACCAATACGTTGAGCCGTGTAAACGAGAGGCTCGCGTCTGGTCAGCGCATTAATCGCGCTAGCGATGATGCCGCCGGGTTAGCTATCGCTTCGACTCTTAACACAAAATCAAGAATATACGGGCAATCGATCAGAAATATAAATGATGGAATTAGCACGCTCTCAATCGCTGGCGGCGTGACTGAAAGTCTTAGCGGAATTATCACTCGACTCAAGGAACTAGCGACTCAAGCTGCAAATGGATCGTATTCCTCGCCTCAACGAGCGGCCATGGATACTGAAGCACAGTCTCTGCGCACTGAATACAACCGCCTCGTCGATAGCACGACCTTTAACGGCATAAGGATACTTAATCAAAGTACCGGAAGAATGCGAATAGCGGCCGGAGAAACAAGTGCTGCCGCGGCCTTGTATATCGATCCAAGTAACTTAAAGACTGGGCAACTTGGCACCGGTGTTGCTGGCTCGGCACTTGCTGTGTCTAGTTTTGGTGCGAACGTAAGTAAAATTAGAACCGGCGACTTGAATCAGGACGGATATCAGGACCTCGTTGGAATTGAGCCTGGAAGTACAATTTCAGTGCGTCTTGGCAATGGAGATGGAACATTCCGAAATGCAGTTACCTACAGCGCTGGAGCTTACGAGGATGTACAGATCGGTGACGTCAATAACGATGGGACTTTGGATCTTGTTGCAGCCAGCAATGACTTTAAGGTCTTCCTTGGGAATGGCGATGGAACTTTTAGAAATGGTCAAACCGGAATCTTCACGGATGCCGGAAACACCGTTCATTCGATCGCTCTTAAAGATTTCAATGGGGATGGGCGGTTAGACATCGCTGCTGGTGATGGGCAGAATCTGCTTGTTAATGCGGGGACTAGTAACGGTGGATTCTCCAGTTCAAGCATGTACTCGACACCTGTTTTCGGATCCGCCCTAGACATTCGTGATATTAAAGTTGGCGACTTTGACGGAGATGGCAAGTCAGACATCGTAGTAGCAGGGGATTCCGCTTCGTCGGCATTTGTACTATTTGGAAATGGCAATGGCCTGTTTACTTCTGCTCTAGAGATTGCACTAAATGGCGCTAATTCTACAGAGATTGCTGTCGGGGATTTGAATAACGATGGACGGTCCGACATTGTTGTGGGCCAAGTTAACAACACAGATTACTTCACTATAAAGACCAATCGTACTGCTAACGCGGCGGTTACCATTGGTGGTCCTGGCTTTAACGTGGCGATATCGGACCTTAATGGCGATGGCAAGTTGGATGTAATAGGGGCTGATGGGGCCGGGATTGAGCTCATAGCTGGCAATGGAAATGGCACGTTTGCAGCGGCGAGCAATTACTACTCTACTGCAGCCGAGTATTTTGGAGCAGCCGATTTTAATGGCGATGGAGTGACGGATTTGCTGAGCACTGACGGTGGTGGCACCGGAACTGCACTGTTAACGAATTCCTCTGATAGTTCCTATCTGAATTCAATTTCACTCAGTACTCGTGGTGGTGCTTACGCTGCTCTACGAACATTGGACTCAGCTCATACCGCTTTGGGATCAGCCATGGGCCGAATAGGTGCGGATCAAAGCCGACTGCAGTCGGCGCTGAGCGTTATCACGGCAACTCGCGAAAATTACGGGGCTGCCGAAAGTCGAATTAAAGACGCGGATATGGCAAGTGAAGTAGCTGCGATGACTAGCACTAAGATATTGCAGGAGACGGCTGCAAGTTTACTTAATACGATTAATTTACAACCTTCCCTAATGCTCCAACTGCTGAAGAGTGCCTAGAAGCCATCTCATAATTGATAAATTCGAGATAGCTTCTACTGGGCCAAGGACGGTCCAGCAAACGCCGTAGGCGTTAGGAGCGCGATGAGGCTTGGGTACTTATGGCCCCAAGCCGAATTTCGCGCGACTCATAAATGCCCACGGATGGGCATTTATGAGATAACTCCTAGGGAAACGCTGAACAATTGGCTAGTAGGCTCGTATTATTTAGAAACTCGGCGCTGCACCAAGGTCAAAATAGTATAGAGCGCCACTGACTCGGCGTTCTGATTTAACACCTCAACGTCCCAAGCCACTACCCCCTGTGGAATTCCTCCCTCAGGGGTCTCCTTAGCGGTCTTTTGTTTGCAAGTCAGCTTAGCCTGGATTGTATCGCCGATGTACACCGGCTTGATAAAGCGCAGGTTCTCTAGCCCGTAATTGGCAAGTACTGGGCCCGGCGCTGGATCAACAAATAGTCCGGCTGCAGCAGAAATTACAAAGTATCCATGTGCTACGCGTTTTTCGAATAAAGATGCCCGTGCCGCGATGTCATCCATGTGTGCGTAGAAAAAGTCTCCGCTTATTCCAGCGAAGTTTACTACATCGGCCTCGGTGACTGTACGCCTGTGGGTGGTGAGTGTATCGCCTATTTGTATTTCGTCAAAAAATTTGCGGAAGGGATGGCCCTGAACCTCGGGCCTATCGGCACCTCGCATCCACTGCTTGAAAACTTTGGAGAGGGTAGTAGGAGAGCCTTGGATTGCGCTACGTTGCATAAAATGTAGAACGCCACGCGCACCGCCCATTTCCTCGCCACCACCAGCTCGCCCCGGCCCGCCGTGGATAAGGTGCGCTAGTGGCGAGCCGTGTCCAGTAGATTCCTTGGCGCAATGTCTATTCATCAATAGTAGGCGACCATGGTAACAGGCACAACCAAGCGTTACCTTTACTGCAGTCGAATCATCGTTTGTAAACAGCGAGCCGACCAGACTTCCACGACCTAGCCTGGCAAGTTCAATTGCTTCATCCAAATTCTTGTAGGGCATGATCGTGTTGACCGGACCAAAAGCTTCAACGCTGTGCGGCTCCTCGCGTTTGAAAGGGTCGTTGCACATTAGTAATGTTGGAGGGAAGAATGCACCTTTGCTGGGGTCAGCACCTACAACTTCAAATTTATCGGGATTTCCGCAAATGACTTCAGCCGCTTTCTTCAAACGCTCAAAGTTTTCACGAACTTCCTTTACCTGAGCGCGTCCTGCCAGTGCGCCCATCTTGACACCCTCTATAGCTGGATCCCCAAACTTGATCTCAGACAATTTTTTCTTAAGCGCCTGGGCAACATCCTGCGCTAACTGTGCGGGTACTATTGTTCGCCGGATTGCGGTGCATTTTTGTCCGGCCTTAACTGTCATTTCACGTGCTACTTCTCGGATGAATAGATCAAACTCCTCGCTGCCTGGAGTCGCATCCGGTCCAAGTATGGAACAGTTTAGCGAGTCAGCCTCCATGTTAAAGCGAATGGAGTGCTCGATGATGTTGGCATGTTGCTTGAGGCGCTTTCCTGTTTCCGCCGAGCCAGTAAATGTTACGACATCCTGACAACCTAAATGATCAAAAATGTCTCCAGCTGAGCCGCAAATTAGTTGCAACGCACCTTCTGGCAAAATTCCGGACGCAATAATCTCTTTGACCATGCTTTCGGCAAGAAAGGATGTGACTGTCGCTGGCTTAACTATGGCTGGCATCCCAGCTAAGAAAGTTGGAGCAATTTTTTCTAGCATTCCCCAACATGGGAAGTTGAAAGCATTTATATGTAACGCGACGCCCTCTAATGGGACGCAAATGTGTCGACCTACAAAGGTTCCATTTTTACTGAGATTTTCCATGGGGCCGTCGACAAAGAAGGTTTCATTTGGAAACTCCTTTCGACCCTTGCTAGCGAATACAAACATCGTGCCGATGCCACCTTCGATGTCGATCCATGAGTCAAGTTTAGTGGCGCCAGTAGCAGCAGAAACTTTATAAAAAATGTCTTTTTTGTCATTTAGATACTTGGCGAGTCGCTTCAACATCAGCGCGCGCTCGTGGAAGGTCATGCCACGTAGCTTTGGTCCACCTACGGTGCGTGCATACTCCAACATCCCGCCAAAATTAAGACCATTAGAGCTAGTCTCGGCGAAGGCCTCACCGTTGATCGCGTTATAGAGGGGCTGCATTTTACCGCTGCCACGTATCCACTGACCTTGTGCATAATTTTCTAGTGTTTGCATATTTGCTCCTGGTCTCTATTAGCGTGCTTTACATATTATTTGGCGCTGCCTTGCTTCCAAGGCTTGTAGTCTATATTCATCGTTGGTTTGTTTGAGGGCTGCCCCCTTAATGGTTCGCAGGGCTTAAGGCTGGCTTGGAGCTGTGCCGGAAGGGCCTGATACAACTTGGTGCCATCACTCTTCCAGCCGATCATTTCATCACTAACGTCTTTTACAATTTTAGCGGGGTTGCCCACTACTACTTTGCGGGAAGGGATCTGCATCCCTTCAGGAACGAAAGCTAATGCACCAACAATGCATTCAGCTCCAACCGCTACATTATCCATGACCACAGCGTTCATCCCCACTAGTGAGTTACGGCCAACATGCGCCCCATGAATAATAGCGCCATGCCCAATATGCGCACCTTCGTCGAGCCTCACAGTTACGCCTGGGAACATATGGATGGTGCAGTTCTCCTGCACATTGCAACCATCCGCGATGATGATCTCTCCCCAATCTCCGCGAATGGCAGCACCTGGACCAATGTATACATTTCGACCAATGGTGACATTGCCGGTCACTGTCGCATTAGGGTGTACAAAGGCGCTTTCATGTACTACCGGGCGGAATCCTTGAAATTCGAAAATAGAAGCCATTAAACGCGCTCCAAGATAGTGGCCATTCCCTGACCGACTCCAATGCACATGGCACATAGAGCATAGCGCTGTTTTGTTCTTTGTAGTTCTCGTCCGGCAGTCAGCAATAGGCGCGCCCCCGACATTCCTAATGGGTGGCCTAGCGCTATCGCTCCGCCATTCGGATTGACTCTTGCATCATCGTCAGCAATACCCAGCTCGCGAGTGCAGGCAAGAACTTGGGCAGCAAAGGCCTCATTGAGCTCGATAATGTCCATGTCTTTCATGGTCAGTCGGGCCCGTGCAAGGGCCTTTTGGCTTGCAGGCACTGGCCCGCGTCCCATGATGCGTGGTTCAACTCCCGCTACGGCTGTTGATACTATGCGCGCCAACGGCTTCCAGGCATGCTTTTCCGCTTGTTGACCTGACGCGATAAGCAGCGCGCAAGCCCCATCATTTAGTCCGGAGGAATTTCCAGCCGTCACACTGCCTTTCCCATCGCTACGGAAGGCAGGCTTCAGTTTGGCCAAAGTTTCCAATGTGGTTTGCGGACGTATAAATTCATCTTCCGCAAATGTAACGCTTTCACCCTTAGGACGTTGGATAATAACGGGGGCAATTTCTTCTGCGAAGCGCCCCGCCTTGCGGGCGGCAGCTGCCTTAAGCTGCGAGCGCATGGCGTAAGTATCTTGGTCGGCGCGTGAAATGGAGCATTGTTCAGCCAAGTTCTCTGCCGTTTGGCCCATCGAATCGACTCCGTAGAGTTCCTTCATACGTGGATTCACAAATCGCCATCCAAGACTGGTATCAAATAATTCTTGATTACGCGCAAATGGGGTTTCGGCTTTTGACAGTACCAGCGGAGCACGCGTCATCTGTTCGACACCGCCAGCCACAAATACTTCGCCTTCTGCAGCTTCAATTGCGTGAGCAGCGATGGAAGCTGCAGCCATTCCGGATGCGCACAAGCGGTTTACGGTTTGTCCACCGACAGCTATGGGCATGCCCGACAATAAAAGTGACATGCGTGCTACATTGCGATTGTCTTCCCCGGCTTGGTTGGCACACCCAAGAATTACGTCGTCGATTGAGGTATAGTCGAATTGGTGGCGTTTCAGTAGCTCCCGAATAACATGCGCGCCTAGGTCGTCTGCTCGCATACTGGAGAGAGCTCCGCCTAAGCTACCAATGGGAGTTCGCAGGCCATCAATTAGAAAACTTGATTTCATTGTGCTTCTCCAAAATGCTTCTTTTCTGTCCGATATACAGTTCCGTGGAAGAGTGCCACGATCTCCTGTCTTTG
Organism: Oligoflexia bacterium; assembly: GCA_019694465.1. Taxonomy (GTDB): domain Bacteria; phylum Bdellovibrionota_C; class UBA2361; order UBA2361; family JAFLCA01; genus JAIBBV01. Next base: position 47,943 of record JAIBBV010000018.1, on the reverse strand, counting down.
ATTTATCACTGTCACCCTATAAAACCCTGTGCGGTTGGTAAGAGATAACTCTTCCGCTTTAGCAGTGAGTTCGTCATCCTGGCGAATCGGGGCTGGATAGGAGATCGAATTATCGAGACCAACTGCAACTCGTCCGTGGCCGTTGGCGGCAAAGGCGAGTGCGCTATCCGCTAAGGCAAAGGCAATCCCACCGTGTGCGACTCCAAATCCATTCAGCATCTCCTTGCGCACGCGCATCTTGCAGATGCAACTCCCAATCGCGATTGTTTGCACCTGTATGCCCAACCAAGCAGAGAATCCATCTGAAGCATACATCTTTTCGACTATAGCTTGGGCCTGGAGGCGATCACTCATGAGACCTGCATACTAAAAGAATGACTGACCAGCCTTGGCCATACGTCTCAATAATGGATTTGGTCGATAGCGATCCTCGCCATATTCTTGGTGTAGCGCTTCAAGTTGGGCGAGTACGTTTTCAATCCCTAGTTCATCTGCCCAGTGCAGTAGCCCTTTGGGATAGTTAACTCCCTTGGTCATGGCTGTTTCTATGTCGATCTTTGAGGCGACACCCATGAAGAGCGCGTCGGCAGCTTCATTGATTAGCATTGCTAAAACGCGAGAGCTAATAGCCTCACATAACTTACTATCTTTATTGGGCTCAGGGGCGGGCACTCCCGCACTATAGTCATAGTATCCGCGGCCTGACTTGCGGCCGAAGAGGCGTGCCTCCACCAATCGCTTCTGTGTTAGCGAAGGCTTAAATCTTGGATCATAAAAGAATGACTCGAAGACTATTTCTGTAACTTTATAGTTTACGTCGTTACCAATGAAGTCCATTAGCTCGAAAGGCCCCATGCGGAAGCCGCGTTCGCGCATAGCCCAATCGATGGTAGGAGCATCCGCCACTCCCTCTTCAAGTTGACGGATTGACTCACTGTAAAAAGGACGTGCTATGCGGTTTACAATAAATCCAGGAGTGTCCTTGGCAAGAACAGTGGTCTTTCCCCAACGATCGATTAGCCCGCGGGCAGCGTCGCTAACGTCGGCATCTGTTAAAATTCCGGGTATTATTTCCACCAACGGCATAACTGGGGCTGGGTTAAAGAAGTGTATCCCAACCAAGCGCCCCGGGTTGCGGCAGGCTGACGCGATCGAAGCAATCGATAGCGATGAAGTATTTGTGGCTAGGATAGTATCGGTGCTGACTAGGTTTTCAACGCGTGAAAATAGGTCTTGCTTCGCCTTGAGTGACTCAATGATAGCCTCGATTACTAGCCCACATTCGCGAACTGCATCTACATCTTCAGCTAAAATGATGCGCTTTAGAATCGATCGTGCCTTAGCCTCATCTATTTGTCCTTTCTCCACTTGTCGCTTCAGTGTTTTATCGATTGCACTCTGTGCGCGCATGATCTGTTCAGGATTGCTGTCAAATAACACAACTGAATGACCACTGCTGGCTGCCAGTTGCGCAATGCCGCCGCCCATGGCACCGGCGCCAAGGATGGCGATTGGGGTTGTAATATCAAGTTTACGCATACAAGTTACTCTAGTACTGCACTTGGCAGATAATTCAGATTTCAAACTGCTTAGATCAGGCAAGCTCGACCAGAGCGCTGCCCAGGCAAAAACAGGCTTGGTTCAATGCAAAAAAGGGTTTGATCAAGTCTCTCCATATATCTTTGGCCATATAACTAAAATTCTTGCATCGAAGCACTACTCGCCACGAAATTTTGGGCTACGCTTTTGCAAAAAAGCAGTTACCCCTTCAGCGTAGTCATGACTGCGACCCGCCTGCTCCTGTAGCTTGCCTTCGAGAGTAAGCTGCGCTTCGATCGAATTTGTCCAGGCGGCGTTAAAGGCACGCTTAGTTAGCCCAAGGCCTTTGGTGGGTTGCTGTGCTAGTCGGCGCGCTAGTGTCAGCGCCTCGGTCATTAAACCATCAGGTTCACAGACTCTATAAATTAGTCCCATCGAAAATGCTTCGGCTGCGCTAAGTTTCTCTCCCAGCATTGCAAGCGCATTGGCGCGTGCCAGACCGATAAGACGAGGGAGTAGGTAGGTGCCACCGCTATCAGGGATAAGTCCCACTTTGCAAAAAGACTGAATAAAATTTGCTGAAGAAGCAGCTAAAACAATGTCGCAAGCTAGTGCCAGGTTTGCCCCAGCACCAGCAGCTACTCCATTCACTGCAGCGATAACGGGTTTCTCGATTGAGCGTATCTTAAGAACGATTGGATTATAGCACTCACGAACAATGTCGCCCAAGTTTGGTAGAGACCCATCTGCAGCAGGCGCTACATCGGCTAGATCCTGTCCAGCGCAAAACGCTCGGCCGTGCCCCGTAATTAGCAGTGCTCGGACTTGCGAGTCACCGGCAGCTGACTCAAGCGCTGACTGCACCTCGAGCGCCATTTCGCGGTTAAAGCTATTAAGAACATCGGGGCGATTGAAGGAGATGACGTAGACTCCGTCCTGGGACTCGGTAGCAATGAATTTTTGTGCCATGTAAATGCTTCTCCCAAGCCTATCTTCTACCCCTTAACCATAAAAAATGGAAGGAAATGGGCTATTAAGAAAGGGCCAAGTTAGTTGGGTAATTGGTTGTTGTTGTTCTAATTTCGATACAGCTGGGCCATCCGTGAATTGATAGTTTTTGGGTTACATGGCATGAATTGGTCTGCTTGTTGGGGAGTTTATGCGCTCAGATTTTGATTGGCAGCGAGTTGTTTATCTATCCATTGCCTCACGTGCTATCGACAGCATAGAGGAGACCAGGCTAGTTCCAGAGAAGAAAGTTCTATATCAGTTTACTGCACGTGGTCACGATGTCTTGCAGGTAATGCTTGGCAGTTTATTGCAACACCCCCATGACGCTGTCGGGGCCTATTATCGCTCTCGCCCAATGCTTCTAACGCTTGGTCTTTCTCTCGAGGATGCTTTTGCGGGACCGATGGGGAAGTCGGGCGGTTTTAGCGATGGTCGTGATATTGGTGTCGTGTGTAACTTGCCGCGTCGCAACGGGAAGGGTCCTGTAGTTTTGCCAATGTCTGGAGATGTTGGCTCTCAATATACCCCCATTGCAGGATGGGCGCAGTCAATTCTCTACTTTAAGAAGGTGCTGGGAGATAAGTCATACGAACGAGCGATGGGCGTCGTGCTAGGCGGCGATGCCTCCGTAGCCACAAATGGGTTTTGGTCATCGTTAACAATAGCAACTACGCTAAAACTCCCAATGTTGTTCTATATCGAAGACAATGGTTTCGGCATTTCCGTGCCTTCAACCTTCCAAACACCGGGCGCAAATATTGCCAAGAATCTGGCTTCCTTCTCAAATCTGAAAATATTTGACGGGGACGGGTCTCGCCCGGCTGGTGCCTTTGAACTTATGAGCGCTGCTGTGAGCCATGTTCGTGAACATGGAAGTGGTCCCGCGTTATTGCGATTGACTGTACCGCGACTGTCAGGACACTCGGGCCAGGATACGCAGGCTTACAAGAGCAAAGAGCTAATTGAACAGGAGCGTTCGCGCGATCCATTAAAGGCTTTGAAGGAGTTCTTGGTGCCTAAGTTGGTCTCCGATAGCGATTGGAGCGCCATCGAGGCTCGTGCGCACAAGGATGTTGATGCCGCCCTAGAGGCAGCCTTGGCGCGTCCCGAACCAAGTTGTAATGGTGTGGCTCGTTTTGTTTATGCTGATGAGGAGATTCAGCAAACGGGTGGTTTATATGCTTCGGGCTATAATCCACCAGCTAGTAGTGCAACAGCCCAGCCTGAGCCGACGCGCATTAACCTAGTTACTGCGGTAAGGCGCACTTTGGAGAGTGAGCTCAAGATTAATCCGAAGGTGCTTGTTTTCGGTGAAGATGTAGGGCCCAAAGGTGGAGTGCATGCAGTTACGCTTGGGCTCCAAGATGCCTTTGGTGCCGACCGTGTGTTCGATACGAGCCTTTCAGAGGAGGGGATCATTGGGCGCGCGGTTGGTATGGCCATTAGCGGTTTGTTGCCTGTGGCCGAAATTCAGTTTCGTAAATACGCCGACCCGGCCCATGAGCAGCTAAATAATTGTGGCACAATGCGCTGGCGCACCGTGAACCGATTCGCTGCCCCGATAGTGGTGCGTATGCCTGGTGGTTTCGCGAAGTGCGGCGACCCGTGGCACTCAGTCTCTGGCGAAGTGCTTTGGGCGCATGCGATCGGTTGGCAGGTGTGTTATCCATCCAACGCGGAGGATGCCGTTGGCTTATTGCGAACAGCAATGCGTAGCAATAATCCAACGATATTCTTCGAGCACCGGCATCTTCTTGATGCTGCATGGGCACGTCGCCCTTACCCAGGTGATGATTTCGCACTGCCTTTAGGCAAAGCGAAGCAAATCACTGAAGGCACGAAAGTTACCGTGGTGAGCTGGGGTGCGATGGTTGAGCGCTGCGATCTAGCAATTCAGCAAAGCGGGGTTTCTGCGGAGCTATTGGATTTGCGCACAATCATGCCTTGGGACAAGCAGGCAGTGCTGGCGTCTGTGGGTAGGACCCGCCGCATTTTGATCGTCCATGAAGACGGGCTTTGCGCTGGTTTTGGAGCCGAAATTGCTGCAACTGTTGCTAAGGAAGCTTTCTTTAAGCTGGATTGCCCGGTAGAGCGCATGGCAGTCCCAGACCTTCCAATACCTTATAACACGACTTTGATGGAGTCTGTGCTGCCTACGGTGGAGGGGATCTCAGCAAAATTAGCTGAAATGCTTGAGTCCTAAAGCCTGTCTAAATTGACTAGTCGAAACAGTATTATATCTAGCAAATTCTTGGTATATAACTGTTTCTTAGCGTAATAAGCTGCGCTAAAGTAATGGCGCACGTAATCGCTCTTTCTTCGCATATCCGTTAAGTAGCTAACAATAGTAGGTCCTTGGCGCCTTTTTCCTATAGCGCCGGGTTTGGGGAGAGTTTTTATGAATCCTGGATTATCAACAACAAGAGCAGCGGCCGCTGAGCCAACCACTGCGGTTGATTCTGGCACAGGGCAGCATCGTAGCTCTGGCACTAGCACATCGAATACATTTGGTGCTCTTGCATTGGTGGCCTTAGCCGCAATTTTTCCGGGGACCGCAAACGCACAAAAATCGAATGCTAAAGCTATAGCCAGCCCGCCTGCCGCTGGCGCAAAGGCGGACCCTCAGGGTTTGGGTACAGAATTTGTTAAGCAGAAACTTAGCACCGGACAGGAGTTGGAGTGTAGAAAAGGTAACGACGAGATTGTTCAAACTGCGCAAGATGTGACAGCAATGATTTGTAGGCAGCTGGCGGAGTTTAAGCTAAAGCCTGCGCCTGGGATTAAGATTCTGGTGTTACCGCAAGAGGAATTCGATAGACGTGTTCCAGCCTCATTTAGAGGCAAGCAGAATGGCTGGTCTACTGATGGTAATATTATCGCGGCGGTAGAGGGAGTCTCAGTCAATACTTTCTCCGAACTGATTAAAGTTGGGCTTTTGGGGATTACGTTTTGTTGGAATCCGGATGCCTGTACCGCTCCAAGTTGGGCAGGGGATTCAGCTGCGCATATGGTAAGGCTTTGGGCTGAAGCTGCCGATTCAAAAGTCACCTCACTCGCAGAGCTCCCTGGATATCAAAAAATTGTTGATGGCCTTTCAAGCTTGGCGCAGGCGAATTCTGGAGCTTTGCCTTCAGTTGGAGACATTTTGCGACGTAAGGGTGGAGGCAAAGTAACGGTTGATAGGACAGCTGTACTTAGTTTCGTGTCCATCATTTGTCCTCAAGATAATAAGCCTGCTTCTGCTGCGGTTAGGCAGGCTGTGCTTAGACTCGCTTTGGGAGACTCAGCTTCTCAGAAGTCTAATTCTGAGGTCGACATAAAGACTGCCGATGTTTTGGCGGGAAAGATTCTCGCTACTCTTAACGCCCCTGCCGTATTGAAGAAAGCCGAAGTAATCGCTCTGTTAAAGGCCAATGGGCTGGACATGACCTCAAAGGATTTTAAGCAACGTCTTAAGGATACTCCCAACATTGCCAATCTTGATGCTTACTACCGGTTGCAGGCGCACTACGCTGAGCAGGCCGTTGAGGCTGCGCGGAATGGCAAGGTTACAGCAGGCCCTGACGTGGCTGGTGGCGAGAAGGGATCTCCAAATCCTGAAAAGGGCGTGGCTGGAGGCGGCAAGCCTAAGGGGCAAAAGTAAGGTGCCGGCATGTCTTAGTCTGCCCTGAGCGCTCAATGTGATCTCAGATTTGAGCTAGGGTTTAGGGGCAATGTGCTTCTCTTTCTCTATTTATCGGACATAATTCCAAGCTGAGTGCTTTGTGTCGCTGACAAGGCCCGCTCCTAGTGGATTGGAGAGACTGGCTCCAATAAAAATACGAAAATTTCTGAGCCTATCAGCAAGAGCTTGAAATTTCCCAGTTTTTTCATCAGTTCGACTTGCCTGCCTTACTAAATTGGCCAGTTTGAGGTGGACTTAATTACTTATTGAGGTATAAGGTGCCCCTGCGCTTCATCTATAGACTTTGGGGGGGGGCTATGGTGGAGTTCGACGCGGTGAAGTGGGGCGGTCCCGTTGCCTAGTGCATAGCATGGACTACATTCTCCGCAGTGTTCATTGGAATCGATTAGATTAAGGTGTGCTCATGGAAGAGAGTGGTCAGTCCAGTCCTAGTTCCTTTTGTTCCTCCCACAATATTAGTTTCTTATTCCCAACAAGCTTAGTTTTCCAGGCAGTGATTCTACTCTGCCTGTTTAGCTTATGTGCGCCATTCTCGGCGCATGCTGCAGGGACGGACTATCAGCTAACTTTCGCAGCTGCTAATCCACTAAGTTACAATCACCTGCTTCCTGCCCAACTTGCTTGTCCCAATCACCCTAATGGAATAGCTTTTAATCCACTTAATCCACCAGAGAATTCTCCCAGTGATGACGCACGTTTTGGTGATCCGCTCGATGCGGTGAAGTCTCTTGCCCCGAAGGATCTTTCGCTTGGGCAAGTTGTGGCATTTGAGGTTAAGGTGTGTCGCACTGCCTTAGTTGCCTCTCAGGATCCTGAGCATGGAGCAATTCAATTTGATGCTGGCTGGCGCACAAACACAACCAGCAATGACAATTTCGGGTACGATGGAAATTTGAAGGTACTCTGTGCGTTCATTGATCCAAGTGACTCTGCTTCAGACAGTTTAGATGGCAATGAAACTCTGCAGTTTTCATCAAGCGCGTCTGGCAACGATATTGTTGGGAGCTTTCAAGTAGGCGGATTGGAGCAGGGAGACTGCGCCATTGTAGAAATTTGGTTAGCGCTTGACGGGGTGTTCCCTTCTGGTGCTACAGGGGTAGTTCAGTCGCGTTTAAGCACTGCGCATACTTTAGCCCCAAATCCTGAGCCCATTAACGTTGGGCAGCAGACCATTCCGCTTCTTGTAAACTCATTTGAAACTCGCCACGCAGATGTAAGAGTTCAAAAGCAGGATGGTCCTGATCCGGCAGATTTACTAGGGACTCTAAGTTATAAGATTGAAGTGACCAACACTTCAGGAAATGTGCATGCCCACAACGTGCGGCTTGCAGATACGCTTGATCCAAATACTGTGTTTGCGTCGCTTTCGATTGCCGATAGCACAGGCATGCCCACTCAGTGTGTTCATGATGGGGCACCAAGTGGCGGTGTTATCACATGTCGACTATATGACCTAGCACCGCTCGAGACTGTTACTATCAGTGTGACCGTGCTTGTAGCAGCAACTGCACAAGTTGGTCCGGGTGGACCTTCGCCATGTACGGGTGCGGAGGCATTGTGTAACAATGTAAGTGTGCAGTGCCTTAATGATGAAGTTTTGGCAAACAACACTGCTAGCCAACCAACAGGAGTTCAAATTCCGGGACCATTTGCGATTATTGATATTAACAAGACGCCTAATGCGAATGTGGTCTACAATGGGTCGCTGGTGACATATCACTACCAGGTCTCAAATACCGGATTGGGAGCTGCGACCAATGTCGTGGTAGTGGATGATAAGTGTTCGCCAGTGGTGTTCTCTAGTTATCTCACGGGAGATAATGATGCTCTGCTTGAGCCAGGCGAGGTGTGGGATTACACTTGCGCACAGAACCTGAATCAAACCACCATTAACGTTGGAACTGTCACTGCACTAGATCAACTATCGCAGTTGCAGATTACAGATTCCAACTCGGCAAAAGTTACAGTTATCGCTCCGGCTCTATCGCTAGATAAGAGCACTGGTGTCCAAAGTATTAATTCCGGAGATACGATTACCTATTCGTACTTGGTAACAAATACTGGCGACGATAAGATCGACTCCATTAGCGTTAGCGATGATAAGTGCGCAAGTGTAATATTCGCGAACGTAGTAACCGGCAATAACGATCTTGTGCTGGATCCAGGCGAGAGCTGGGTGTTCACATGCACAATGATTTTGACAGTTGATACTTTAAATACCGCTGTTGCAAGCGGAACTGACTCGCTGAATAATCCGGTCACATCGAATCAGGATCAAGTGTTGGTGACAATTAACACGCCAACGCCGGCTCCAACCGATACTCCGACCGCAACCCCGACGGATACGGCAACCACTATTCCGACTAGTACTCCTACAGATACGCCTACTAATACACCATTCCCTACTGCTACAGTGGTGGTGACAGCTACGGCTACTCCGACTGATACGCCGACAGTGGTGCCAACCGACACACCTACTAGTGTGCCAACGGATACTCCAACCAGTACACCGACTGACACTCCATCGCCGACGGCGACAGTAGTGGTGACTGCCACAGCATCTCCGACTGATACGGCAACGGTAGTGCCAACCGATACGCCTACGGCAGCTCCAACTGACACTCCGACCGCTGTACCAACTGATACACCGACGGTTGTGCCTACAGACACGCCAGTGGTGCCAATTTGCAGTAACCAGGATGTGTCGTCCTTGTTGTTTGCAATGGATGGCAACGCGTTAAGTCAGGCTAACTACGTTGGGCTGATATCTAAGGCGCTGCTAAAGAAGGAGAAATCTGCCTCTGGTAAGAAGTTCATAAAGTCCATCAGCACCAGCGCTAAGAAGTTATATACAGCTAACTGGACAACAACTTGGAGTATTCCAACAGTTGTAACTAGCTGCACCCAGACCACTAGTGTATGTGTCACCGCGACATTTGGAGCCAAAATAAGTGATTACGTAACAAACAGTAATTCACTTTCAGGCTTAGTAACTTCGTTGACAAATTACGCCAAAAAGAAGGGTCTGGCTAAGAAGTCTGACATCAAGAAGTGGTTGAGCACCGCTAAGAAGAAGCTTGATCAGAGCTTAACTGCGGCTGCGCTTGCTCCGACTTCGAGCACCAGTTGCTAGTAGCAAGGGATTGCTTCGTTAACCCACACGACCGGCACGTCGCTTCGCAATGACAGCTCTCTGTGATTGCGACGAAGGCTGCGTAGCAGACCGACGAAGCAATCCCCTACAAATTACTTGCCACAAGTCACGGATAGCTTTACTAGCTTCGGAGTCCTCGTGGGACAAATAGCGAGAGCGCTAATAGTAACCCTGCGCTTAGGGCCATCCCTGCTGAGATGGACGCATCGAAGTGTACTGCCAGGTGATACCCGCTGAACGATGCAATAACAGCGATTAGACTTGCGATGGCCAGCATATTCCCAAGCCTATGCGTCAGAAGGAACGCTGCGTTAGCTGGGACAACAAGCAAGGCAACTACGAGAATTGACCCAACCGCTTCGAAAGCTGCAACTGTGGTTAACGAAACCAGAGTCATTAGTACGTAGTGCCAGAAAGTTACCTTCACCCCCAAGGAGCGCGCCAAGGTCGGATCAAAGCTACATACTTTGAGCTGCCGGTAGCCAGCGCCGATTGTCAGCAAGTTCACAGACAGTACCAGAAGCAGAGTCCAGAATGCACGTGGGCCTATATCTGTGTTTCCAAACATCACTGTGTCTAGTGGTGTAAATGCAATTTCTCCAAAAAGGACGCAATCTTGATCCAAGTCAACTTGGCCGGCAAAGGCCGAGATGAGTATCACTCCTAACGCAAATAGCCACGTGAAGGTAATGCCAATACTCGCGTCTTGCTGAAGCTTTCCACGTTCGTGCAGTAAGTTAGTAATAAAAGCTGTCAATATTCCTACCGCAATTGCACCAATGAACATTATTGGCAGCGAGCGACTCCCGGTTAGCAAAAACCCAGAGACCAAGCCGGCAAGTACGGAGTGGCTTATAGCATCGCCCAACATTGAGAGACGACGTAGCACTAAGAAAGTCCCAACCAACGCACAAGAAATGCCAGCAAGTGCCCCGGTAGCTATAATCCAAGTAGCATCACTCATGCTCGTGCTCCTTTGAAATGCTACGAGGAATGCTGCGTCCATGCGGATCACTAGTTGACTGTTCCAGCTCATCAAGCAGGGCAGCTTCTAAATCTGGGCCTAGAATGTGCTCTATCTCTTCTGCATCTCTATGAACATGGTCGGCGGCTAGACCCAGTCGCTCAGCTAGGTAGGCCTCCCATAGTCTATGACGTCGCGTGAGGGCTCGGGCATGTTGATAGCCAGAGCTGGTAAAATTTATTAAAGCGCCGTCCTGCACAATCTCGGATCGGCGTTTAAGACGTTTCAAAACTAGTTCTAGCTGCTGCGGAAGCATGGAGCGAAAAGATAGAATCTGAGCGGAGTCGAGGCCGGGTAGGGGTGAGCGATGCTGTTCTAAAAGTTTGTACATCGTGCGAAGCACGTTTTCTTCATTTATACGTAACTGTTGACGGTGACGCCGCAGTGCGCGTATGAGCAGGCCGCGTGAAGGCGCAAAAAGTAGTGAAACCGCAAAAATGGCCGTTACTGCCATTACCATCCATGGACCGGTAGGCATTCGTGGAGCTAGGTATGATACTTGGGTCGCGAAAACGCCTGACAAAGCCCCAAACATTCCAGCCAATATCAGCATTGTGCCAAGTTTATTTGTCCAATAGCGGGCAGCCGCTGCAGGTGTGAGGATTAGCGCTGCTACCAATACCACCCCCGCCAGTTGAAGGCCAATCACGACAGCCAGCACCAGTGCTGCTGATAATGCGCCCTGCAGCCAGCGTACCGGCAGTCCGATACTTGTGGCATAGACTGGATCAAAAACTAACAAACGCCAGGAACGAAAGCAAAGTAGCGTTAAGAGCACAAGAATGCAGCTACTAATAGCAAGCAACTTAACGTCGGCGCTATTCATAGCAGCAGCTTGACCAAACAAGATCTTATCGAGACCGGCCTGATTTGGGATTGGTAGCTTCTGGATCATGGACAACATAAACACACCCAGCGCGAAAGAGAGCGACAGAATAATCGCAAGCGCTGAATCCTCTTTGATCTTAGTGCGCCTAATTAAGTATTCGCTACAGACGTGTGCGACGATACAGCTAAGACCTGCGCCCGCCAGCAAAAGCCAAGGATCGCGGCTATGTGTGAAATAGAACATAAAAACTACGCCCGGTAAGGCGGCGTGGGCTAGGGCATCTCCGATTAGCGATTTTCGTTGCAGAAAGGCGAAGCAGCCAATGATCCCGTTACTTAGTCCAAGCAGCGCCGCGCCAAGTAACACCCACAGTACATTCCGGTCACTCAGAGACCAAAAGTTAGCTAGTTCTTGAATCATGCCAGTCATAATCTACATATCGACTTGGCGCTTTCGTACGCGCTCTGTGATTTCGCTTAGTAGCCCCAGCCGTCCACCGTAGGTTTTGTTAAGATTTTCTGGAGTGAGTGTCGCGCTAGTCTGCCCGGCCGCGACTAAACGCAGGTTGACCAGCACCACATAGTCGAAGTAATCCGCGAGTGTGTGTAGATCATGGTGCACGCATATGACGGTTTTGCGCGCAGCCTTGAGTTTGCGAAATAGCTCAATCACAGCTTTTTCTGTAGCCGCATCAACCCCCGCAAAGGGCTCATCCATTAAGTATATGGCCGCATCTTGGGCTAGGGCGCGAGCAATAAAAACGCGTTGTTGTTGTCCGCCGGAAAGTTCACTGATGTGCCGGTGCTTTAGGTCAAAGATGCCGACTTCGGTGAGTGCTTGCTCCACCATATTCCTATCATGAGTGCTCACACGTCTCCAAAATGGGAGCCGTCCTGTGCGGCCCATCATGACTACTTCCTGCACCGTGATCGGGAAATCCCAGTCGACCTCTTCTCTTTGTGGCACGTAAGCGATTATTGAACGCTTGTTTAGTACTGGTTCACCAAAAATATTAACATAGCCACTTGTGCTAGGCAGAAGGCCCATAACTGCTTTAAGTAGTGTGGACTTTCCTGCACCGTTGGGGCCAACCACCGCTGCTAAGCATCCCTCGGGAATGCTAAAGTCTATGTCCCATAGCACTGGGCGTTGCCGATAGGCGACCGTTAAATCGTGTACTTCTACAGCTGGGATGCTCATGACAAAGCCTCCACAATAACCCGCACATTATGTTCAATTGTCCCGATGTAATTATCAGCGCCGCTGCCTTCAGCGCCCAAGGCATCGGAGTACAACTCTCCTCCTACCACTACAGAGTGGCCTCGGGCAGCAACGCCTTCCTGAATGGCAGTGACGAACTTTCTAGAGACGCTGGACTCCACAAATATGGCAGGTACTTTGCTCGATACAATAATGTCCACGACGCGACTAACATCGCGCAGGCCATATTCAGTAGCTGTGCTGATTCCCTGCAGACCTACCACCTCTAGACCGTAGGCCCGGCCAAAATAACCGAAGGCGTCGTGGGCTGTGATAAGGAGGCGACGCGCGGCTGGGATGGTTTGAATCCGTTGCTTAATATCTTGGTGTAATTTAATAAGGCGCGATACGTACTCATCGTGTCTTTGCTGAAATGTAGAGTGGGCTGATGGTAAAAGCTCGCTTAACTTGTCGCGCACTACGGCTGCGCACTGACTCCACAGCTGCACATCAAACCAGACATGCGGATCGAAATTGCCTTCAAATTCAGGAGGGGTGCGCAGCTGTTCTCGCGGTAAGTTGCTCGTAACCGCGGCGACATTCTTGGAGCGCGAGAGTTTGTCGAAAATATCCTGCATCTTGCCCTCAAGATGCAGCCCACTGTAGAGAATTAAATCTGCACTGCGCAGTGCCTCTAGATCGCTGGGGGTAGCGCGATATAAATGGGGATCGATTCCAGGTCCCATTAAGCTTGTTAATTGAACAAGGTCACCGCCGACATTTCTTACAAGGTCAGCAACAATGCTAGTGGTAGCGACTACGCGTGGTGGTTCGGCAGCGGCAGAAAACAGAGGAAGAAAGATGCTAAGTATGGTTACGAAGAGTTGCGAGCGCATGTAGCCTATGCTACATGTAGCATAGGCTACGGTCAAGCATGCTTAAACGCGTGACGCTTATCCGTTCGTCATGCGCGAGCTTTAAGCGATAAGTGCCAGTAAATTCGTTCAGCTATTATGACCCACCAACGTACAAAGTCCTTCAAAGCAACCCGATCTCAGCACTCGCTTGAGATGGCGCAGGACTATACGGAGCTAATCTCAGACCTCCTGCGCTCGAACGGGCAGGCGCGCACTTGTGAGATCGCTCGTCTATTAGGAGTTTCGCATGTTACTGCTGTTAGAACTCTTAGGAGACTCAAGCAGCAGGGGTTGGTTTCAGTGCAGCCTCATCGGCCGGTGGAGCTTACTGCCAAGGGTGAGCGAATGGCAGCAATGAGCCGACATCGGCATCAGGTCGTAGTTAACTTCCTAGTGTCAATTGGAGTGCCTTCAGAGGTAGCTGAATTGGATAGTGAGGGGATTGAGCATCATATTAGCGATATTACCCTGGCCTGTTTGGAGCAGCAGCTTGCCCTACGATCTGGGCCCTCAACCAGAGGCCCTCAGCGGCGTTAGAGACGTAGGCTGCCCATTTTGCTTGACGGAAGCATGACAAAATCCATGCTTCTCGCTATAAAAGCCTAGTATGGTACCACAGTCGTTATTCCCGAACGGACGTTGGCTACTTTGTGAGCCAAAGTACTTCGATGTCACATATGAAATTAATCCGTGGATGAGCCTCAAGCGCACCCCGGAGCGGACCCGCGCACAGCAGCAGTGGCAAGCGTTGCACCACACCCTAATTAGGCTGGGTGCCTGGGTGGAATATGTAGATCCGTTGCCAAAGCAGCCTGACATGGTCTTCACAGCTAATGCCGGCTTGGTCATTGGTAAGCGTTGTATACTTACCCGCTTTAAGCATGCTGAGCGACAGGGCGAGGAAGCTGGGTATCGCACGTGGTTCGAGCAGCAGGGTTATGAAGTTGTTGTGGCTAAGAGCGGATTCTTCGAGGGGGAAGGTGATGCGCTCTTCGCCGGAACAACGCTTTTTGTAGGATGTGGATTCCGTACCGATCCGGCTGTGGAAGGGGAGCTAAAGCAGCTCTCGGGCGCGAAAGAGTTGGTGATGTGCGAACTATCAAATTCGTATTTCTATCATTTAGATACTTGTTTTTGTCCGCTTGATGCTGAGCGGGCGCTGGTTTACCCAGGAGCGTTTTCATCCACTAGTTTGGCGCGCATGGCCAAGTATATTCGTTTGATTGAGATTCCCGAGGCTGATGCACGACGCTTTGCGTGCAATATGGTTCCCCTAGGTAAGCGAGTGGTTGTTCCCGCAGGTTGTAGCGCAACTTACGAGCTGCTTGCTAAAGAAGGCTTCGAGGCTGCACCTGTGGAGCTTGACGAATATATGAAGGCAGGCGGAGCAGCTAAGTGTTTGTGTCTGCGTCTATGATGGCGGACTTTCTCGCCGCAATAGTCAATTCTAGTGTTTCGTCCAAGTAACTTGCCTGGGGCAGCTCGACTAAGATTGGCTCATAGTTCGATATACTGCTCGTCGATCCCCAGCTGCTCAAGAACGTGATTAAATACCTTCGCATCATCGTCCAGTCCGGTACAAAATACCTCATCGCTCAGTTCGTCGTCGGCAATAGCAAAGTAGCGCAGTGCTCCGATAATAAGCGCTTGCTTGTCAGGGGGGAAATTCCCGTACACATCAATTAGCATCATGGCACGTGAAGCGATATCTTCGAGACGCTTTCTATTCACGCGCGGGTTTCTATCGGATTGGGTCCGCGCAGCTTCTACTGCCTTAACTAGCTCCGAGCGTAATTGGCTTAGAGAGCTAATAGGTAAACTTTCGCATAGTGAACGAAAGCGCGAGATCAGCTTTGGTGGAAATTTTGGAAGAGGGTGTTTGCCACTTGATCGACCGAAGATCATAGGTTCTCAAATAATAGCTTAGAGCCGTAACAATAATGCCCGAGTTGTAATTAACAGACCCGTATTGCGTCCGAAGCGGAGCAATAGGGGTCGTTTTGTTACGCACTGCTAATCGTTGTGATAGGAGCTAAATCTACTGTACTTGGGATGAAATTGTAAGATAAACCCTGCGCGAGTGAGTTTTGATAAAAACTCACTCGCAATAGCAGGGCCATCTTGGCGAAGCCAAGTGGACCAGTAGAGCACACAAACCCAATCGACAAGTGGCGGTACTTCTTAGCGTGCGTAACAGAATGAAAGCCTATATTGATGGCCCTAAGGAAGTAATAGTGGTGATTTTGAGGCTATTCGGTATTTGCCGATTGGGGCTTAGGGCTTACTCGTCTTCTGCGGCTCGACTTGGCTACGCCAAGATCTCGCTCGCCCAGCCTGATCCCTTTTCTGTCAAAAATGAATCAGGCTGGGTTTAGATACAAAAAAGCCCCATGCAAGAGTGCTTCGCATGGGGCTTTTCGTTTAGAACCCCCGCACCATCCGCAAATACTTCTACTTAGGCGGTGCGGGTTGACCTTTTGGGTCAAACGCCATTACGAATTTTGATTCGTTTGGCCGGTTGTCGCTACAGCTTTGCCGCCGTTCAGCCAGCGATCGATTAGGCTCTTGAAGTGGCTAGATGGGTAAGCACCCTTAACTGCCACGCCATTTACGAAGAAGCCAGGCGTTCCTTGAATGCCATTCTTCTGCGCTAGCTCCATATCATCCTTGATCGCCTTTTCAATTGCTGGGTCCTCAGAGTCTTTCTTGAACTTCTCAACATCAAGCCCAAGTTTGGTGGCTGTTTGCACGAAGAACTCTGGGCTCAAACTTCCCTGGTTATTGAAGAGCTCGTCGTGGAACTCCCAAAACTTGCCTTGCTTGCCAGCAGCCAATGCTGCCTTTGCGGCTGGCATGGCTTGATTATGGAAAGGAAGGGGCATGTGTTTGAATGCAACCTTCACATCCTTCGGATACATCTTCATGACTTCTTCCATAGTATCCTTACCACGTTTGCAGTACGGACACTGGAAATCGGAAAACTCAACTATCGTAACCTTTGCATCAGCTGGTCCACGTACGTAGCTGCTACCCACATCGATCTTAGTAGGATTCTTAAACTGCTCTTCCATTTGAGCAGCTACTTGCTCCTCTTGCTTTTTGCGAGCATCTTCTTGGCGTTTCTTGAAGTATTCTTCTACCGCCTTGCCAATAGCCTGTTGGCCGGTGTCGGTGGCTAAATATTTATCCATACTTTGCTGGAACACTTTGTCATCAGCGAAAGAAGTCTGGGCAGCGGCAACGAGTGCAAGACCCAGGCAGCCGAGACCTAATAATGAAGCTCTAATTGTCATGTAGGTAATCCTTATCTTTATGAAATACTAACTTCAGCCGGGGACTCAAAAGTGCCAACCAAATTAACACCCACCTTATGCCAGTGGGTTGATTTGATACAGGCACTTAGGTAAGCGCTCTGGTGCTTACCCCTGCTGCTTATATAGTGTCTATAAACTATCCAGATGCGCTAAAAAGCACAATCACAATCAGCATCAGACGATAGTTGCTCAAGAGGGCCCTCCTATTGTAGTTAAAACACATTCTATTAATTGGTTAACAAAGGAGTGGCCGCCATGAAGAGCCTTTTCAAATTAGCCTTATTCGCCGGAGTACTATTGAACGCTATGAACGCAAAAGCCGAGCCCCTAAGTGTCACTTTAGAAACAAGCAAGGGCACCATCGAATTAGCCCTTACTCCTGATAAGACGCCCATGACGGTAGCCAACTTTGTTAACCTCTGTCAGCGTGGTTTTTATAATGGATTGACGTTCCATCGCGTTATTCCTGATTTCATGATTCAGGGTGGCGATCCAAGCGGCAATGGAACTGGTGGACCTGGTTACAAGTTCCAAGATGAGTTTACTCCTGCTCTGAAACATACGGGACCTGGCATTCTTTCCATGGCCAACGCAGGCCCTGGCACTAACGGCAGCCAGTTCTTTATCACTCATGTGGCGACACCTTGGCTGGACGGACACCACACGATATTTGGGCATGTCACCAAGGGCCAGGAGGTAGTCAATGCTATCCGACAGGGTGATAAAATTGTTAAAGCCACGGTGCACGGCGACACTAAAGCCTTATTCGCACAGGAAAAGTCGACGCTGGATCAGTGGAACTCGGTGCTCGATAAAAACTACCCACGCGCTCAAGGCTAAACACACGTGCGAGACGCAGTGCGCAATGGACGTGTTGGTTTTGCCCTGCTTGTGGGCAGCGCACTCGTCTCGCTAATTTTAACATTTGCTTATGTAAGGCATGTGCTTGGCTCAAGTCGCGCAGAGGTTGGTGCGATTTTTGGCCCGCTAGGCTCAGGTAATCTCAAAGCTCTCTCTATGCTCAACATAGAGGGGGGAGTAGTGGGAGAGTTCTTTGATGCGCAGAGTTTGCATAAAATCTCTTTAATGCTGGTTGGGCCGACTATCAGCGACGCCCACGGCCCCATACCTGATGTCCTGGATGTTATTGATTCATTCCGACGATCCCCCGACAGGGAGGCAGCGATACTGCCAGTAGCCTGTCGATATGTGCTGGCGCAGTTCAATACTTTGTCAGCGGAAAAGGCAAACAAGCTGGAGCTTTCTCTCGGAGAGCGCAGATTATTGGCTGAAGCCTTCGAAACCTCTCACGAGGCGCACTACCTGCTAGGAGTAGTAAATCTTTCAAACAAGAAGCAGCTTTTATATTTAGCCTTGAAAAAGGGCGGGCCGGTAGACGCGCAGTACGTTGCAGGAGTTCTTGCAAAAATTCCTGCATTGGTCGCAGCACATGCATAGGGTGCACTTTCTTATAGCAGGGCTGGTGCAGGGAGTTGGCTATCGGCGTTGGTTTGAGAAGCAGGCACAACAATTAAACCTAACTGGTTGGGTGCGCAATCTAGAATGCGGCGACGTGGAAGCAGAGGCGCAAGGGGAAATGGTAGCGCTACTGCATCTACAGACTCTGGCGCAGCAGGGTCCGCGCCACGCAAATGTAAAATCGGTGCAGGTAAAGGAAATTCCGATAGAAGGGACTGAGATAGGGTTTCAGATTAAGCGCGTATAATGGACACGCCTTGCTAAGGCTAGATTAGTTCATATTGCTAGCAAGGCTAAACAATCCCATTCATTTGTTAGGCCCGCGAAAGCTGGCTTACCCAGAGTGCCTTTAATTAATTACCTTCGTTGGTAAGTGGGTGGCGTACAGAAAGAAATAATAGCAGCAGATCTCTCGCTGTTGCTCGGGGATAGTATGCATCTATACTAGTTCAGAAAGAAAATTGCCTCGTCTCCGGTTTCGTCCAATCGGACTTTGCCATCGGCGATCAGTTCCTTTAATGCATCTAGAATAGCGATCTGTTCGGCGCAGACTTGTGGACGCTCGTCTTCTTCATGCAAATGATAAAAATTACGAAAATAAAGCCCCTCTTCTGCTTCAGGGTGCGAAAGAGCTGCCAGAATTTGGCCTTTAACTTTTTCAATCTCCGCTGTTCCACCCGCATTGTCCATAAGCTCGTTCCTCAACGAAAGGAATAAAGGTCAGTTTACCTTTGATAGTGCTTAATCACAGAGTTAGCTTAGTGATGCCACTTTCATGGATCGCTATACCATAAGGATCAGGCATTTCATCAAAAAATGCATCAAACATAGTGCTGTTTTTTTGCTGTTCTAGGAAACTTAGCGAGTCTAGGCACATGCGCTAGAATGCCTATTCCATTAAGCGCTTGGAATCAGCTTTTCAACTTGCAGAAGAAAATTCAGCAGCTGACGCGTAACGCCAACCTGTAAAGACGCTTGTGCCCAGAACACTTTGCAATCCAATGCACGTATAATAGGGCTGCCTTCGGCTGCCACAGGGGTTGCTTCAATACCAAAGGATTGGGCTCGCTGAAGCACTAAGCTGACTAGCTCATTATTTGGCCTATCTGTCTCCGGTAGTAGTAGCAGTAGCCCGGCGCCATTGCCAATATCGTATGTGGTTGGCTGTTCATTAAAGTGCCAAAGACGATGAAGTTGAGGAAATCTTGCCAAAATTATACCTAGCGGTTCACGTAGTCCCTCTGCGTCAGGCGCGATCATTTCCTGTGCAGCGCGCTGTGCCAGACCCCCCTCCAACTGGGCGGAAGCGAGAGGCTTTAATGCATCGCGGTGATTGATAAGCGCCGAGGCAAGCGCTTGAGCACGAACATTTTCGTCGTTTAGATCAGATCCCGTTTCTGAAGGCGCACTTCGTATTTGCGCTGTAGTTCTACCACTGGGGTTGGATACAAGTGTTAGTTCAAGCCGTGCTTGCTGGAGTATGCGTATTACTTCAGTAGCCTCGGCTGAGCCGGCTTGTAGTAGGGTGTCAAATATTACGACAATCTCGCCATTATAATGGTACGCTGTTAGCCTACCAGCGGCACGATACACTAGGAGGTCAGGATCTGTAGAAAGCAGATCAGGAAGATAAACGTTTGTGACGGGCACACGTTCTTCTTGATAATCTGCAAAAACACCAGCCCGCTCTTTCTTTACTGCATCCGATGTTTGCACAAGTTGCCACAGGGACACTGTGGCTCGACCCAAGTCATGAATGCTTCGAGTAGCTAGGTCGACACTTAACTCGAGCTGAGTAGGATTTTCTTTTGGATTGAACCTGAGTGAAGCGCCATGATCTACAAGCTCAACCAGCATCGCCTGACGAGTCTCTTCGGTCAGTGGAGGCTCAATACCGAATTCCTTTAGGTCCCAGCGCGCGGTAACTATTGATCCATCGCGAGACATGCGGCTTTCCCCGCTAGTAGTTTGGTCAGAACAGGGAAGGCTACAATTGCGATCGATTTCTTTAATAGCTAGCTGGAGTGCCCCAGTAAGCTCATGGGACTGTCCCGGAGAAGTCATAGTCAACGAACCTTATACACAACACCTGGCCTGGTTATGTAGGGGGCCAGTCTTGATGTGCTCTAAGGCTAAGGCGACTGAGGTTATAGGCCGTAAGTAAGAAAGCGATAGCTACCGGTGAGCTCAGTACTTTGAGGACTTGGAGGCTATCATAGCCAGCCAAATCCTCGGCAATTTCAGCTATTTTTGCTGCCAGCGCTTGCTTACATCATCCCAGTTAATGACGTTGGCGAAGGCATCCAGGTAGGCAGCACGATTGTTCTGGTATTTCAAATAGTAGGCATGCTCCCAGACGTCGCATACTAATAGGGGTGTCACCACCCACTGTGAAAGATTTTGATGCTTCTCCGCAGTTAAGATGTCGATCGCTTTAGTCATGTTGTTGCGCACAAGCAGCACCCAACCGGAAGCTTCAACCGCCGTGCCAGCAGCTTTAAAGTGCTTCATGAAATTGTCGAAGCTGCCAAAACGACTCGTAAGGGCGTCTAAGAGTGCTCCACTTGGCTTTCCGCCGCCATTGGGGCCCATGTTCTCCCAAAAAATGCAGTGTAGAAAGTGCCCTGCGCCGTGGAAGGCAGCTTCACGCTCCCAGTGTTTAACAAGCGCGTAATCCCCTTTGTCACGAGCTTCGTTTAGCTTAGCTTCAGCATTGTTTAACCCATTTACGTAAGCCAGGTGGTGCTTGTCGTGATGTAGCCGCATCGTTGCTTCATCGATATGCGGCTCGAGCGCGTTGTATGCGTAGGGGAGGGGTGGAAGTTCATGCGCCATAAATAATCTCCGGTTAGACTGTAACTTGTTTGTCGAATAGGTAACTGCCTACTCTGCAGAAAATCAAGCATTTCTTTCGCAGTGGTCTCCGATAGCTCCGTGGTTAATTCAATTTGTGAGGCCCATTTGGGTAGGCGGCAGTCCTAAGAGCTCAACCAATAAGGTATCCAATCTAATAGGTAAGTTCTAGTCGAATCAGTTATTGTTTCTTTTGCACCTAAACCACAGAGAGCTCAGATCTCACAGCGACAGGATTTTCCACAAAGCTGCGTCTGCCTCTTTTTGAATATTCCGTTAAGGAACTCGTAACAAAAAAATCGACGATTCACCAGACTGGCTGGGGTTAGTAGTAAGCAAGGTTGTTGAGACAGCTGTCACGAGTCTGCAGGACTGATTCTTGGCCCCTTTGCTACATCTAGTTAGCCTCGAGAAGTAGTATGAACCTTAAGCCACCCAGTTAGCTGGGCGGCTTAAGGCGACCCGCAGGCAAACGATGTTTGTCTAGCGATCTTCAATCATCAGCATTGTCCTAGTGAACAAATCAGTATTAAAAAGAGATATCCTGATTTTGTGTTTTTTCTTTGCGCCTAGGCCATTTATCAAGGCAGATATGAGTCGCTCCGGTGTTTTCGAGTATGTGAGTTTTTGTACGGCTTTGCTCGGGCTTGGTTTAATGGTGGGGGGCACAAAGGCTTGTCAGGAGGACTACGTGCTTGGTGCACAGACCGCGGTAACTCCTTCGGCTAGCCCGACCGACACTCCTGAAGACGACGGTACTGTGAAGAAGTCGCCAACTCCGACCGCCACTGCCACTGTAACTCCGACATCAGCTAGTACGGTGACTGTGACTCCGACTGCTACACCAACCAGCGGCGCATCCTCGCTTATTCTTCGAGCACTAGGCGAAAGTGGAGAAAAGGAAAGTTCTGATAAATCATTAGACAAGCCTTTGTCAGCAACTGGTTCTGTTAGTGCTATGGGGAAATCAGGCAATGTAGGTAATTGGCTCGGTACCATGTATGCCAAGGATCACAGCGCTGCAGATATAGATTCGGACGGGGATGGCTTTAGTGATGCGCTTGAAAGTGAGAGTGGTACGGATCCACAAGATCCTGAGGATATGCCACCAGGCCCACGCACACGTTTGGCAGATAGGTTGCGCGGCCTTGACTCTGATTATGACGGGCTAAAAGATATTGATGAGCAGCGGCTTGGGACTAAGCCTAACTCCACTGACAGCGATGGTGATGGTATTTCCGATGGGGCAGAGGTCCTTTCCGGCTCTGATCCAGCTGACAAAACCGCTCGTCCCATCGATGATCAGGATCGCGATGGATTAAGTGCGGAAGCTGAAGCTAGACTTGGATCTAGTCCAGCCTTGGCAGATACCGATTCAGATGGTTTGCGTGATGATCAAGAGGCAGCCTTGGGGACAGACCCGCACAATCCTGATTCAGATGGGGATGGGATTTTAGATGGCAAGGAGTTCAAGTTGAACGGTGATCCGTTGCGTGCCGAACCGCGCTCCTGAAAGAGTGAGTCTCTAGATCTGGTTGTAAATTGAGAGTGAGTATGTTTAGTCGAGTTGTATTTGCGTTGCTTTTGCCGCTGCTTGTTGGATGCTCAAGCATCACTCCATCAGATCCTGCGCGTGATCCGTGGGAGCGGATGAATCGAGGGACATTTTGGTTCAACGAGCAGGCTGATAGATATGCGATAAAGCCGGTTGCCACGGTATATGACGAAGCTTTGCCTCAGGAAGCCAAGAGTGGTGTGGGGAACTTCTTCTCTAACCTGCGCTATCCGATCGTGCTCCTAAGTAGCTTAGTTCAGTTGAAGTTTGGTCAGGTCGCTGAGCAAACGGGCAGGTTCGTTGTTAACTCAACCCTAGGTCTGCTTGGTTTATTTGATCCGGCTACAGACATGGGACTTGAGGAGAACGACGACGACTTTGGCGTTGCCCTCGGTTATCACGGAGTGCCAGAAGGACCATATTTGGTGTTGCCAATTTTGGGGCCTTCAAATGTTCGCGATGGTTTGGGGCGTTTGGTCGATTTTGCTGTGGATCCACTGTTCTTCCTAGAGTTTGTTGGCTCGTGGGGGCATAAGCCGCTTGTGTTCGATAGTTCTCTTGCGCTTAAGCTGGTTGATACTCGTGCCGGCATGCTTGAAAACATCGAGACTGCAAAGAAGAGCGCACTTGATTACTATCTTTTCATGCAAAGCGCCTATCATCAGTACCGACAAGGTTTAATTTATGACGGCCAGGCCCCAGATGAAGAGGAGCCTGTCGAAGAGGATGAAGCGGGGAAATGATCGAGGCTGCTGTTCCAGGAAGCCCGCCTGACGCCAACAACCTATCTCGGCGTGCGGGCCTTGGACTTATCGTTGCTCTGATTGCAGCGCTATTTTGCACCTTTTGCGGCTCGCGAGGATTTTTCCCACTCGACCAATCGATTGTTTGGGACGGCGCCTATCGCATTGCGCACGGGCAAGTGCCGTTTATCGATTTCTACACACCCAACGGAGTGGCGCTACTTTATGCGCAGTCACTAGTATTTCGAATTTGGGGAGCAAGCTTTTCCACGTTCCTCGCCACTGCTGCGCTTATGAATGCAATTGGAGCGCTATTGGCGATGCGCCTCGTTCTCGCAATCTACCCACAGGCTTATACTTGGGCTGTCGGCGCAGGAGTGCTAACAGCGATTTGGCTGTTCCCCCCAGTTGGCACTCCCTTCGCAGAACCCGCCGCATTTCTATTGTGTTTGGCTGGAGTATTTTGTTGTGTCACCCCTACGCTGGCAAACATGGGATTTTTCCTTGGCGGTATCTGTCTCGGGCTCGCTTTTTTTACTAAGCAAAGTATAGCCATTTTCATTTTTCCATTGTTTATTTTACTTCCACTATCCGACAGTCGTCCGGTACTGAGGCGAGTATGCTGGATGTTTTTTGGCCTATTGGCAGTCTGGGCGACAATGCTGCTGTGGATGTTTGCACATTCAGCAATACCGACATTTTTGAAGTTTACTTTTGAGTTGCCCTACCAGACTGCCATTAGGCGCCTACCCTTTCTTTCATCCGTGGGGGTGGGGGGACTGCTCGGGTTAGGCGCCGTTGGTTTTGCTGCGTTACTTGCCTTGCTAGGTAGAGTGAGAACGCAGTTGATGCGCGATTTACATTTTGATTCATCCGATATCCAGGCCCTCTTCATCGCTCTCTACCTCTTGTTGGTTTCGGTGATATTAAAGCGGAGCATGTTTAATAATCAGATCATATCTGATGCGCTTGTCGGGATCATGCTGGCCCTCCTTGCCAGCATCAGCACGAGGAGAGCCAAGCCTTCGCAAGTTGTAAGACGCACTAAGCAGTGGGGCGTGCTTTTTGTCTTAATCGCGGCTTTTGGAGCCTTCGTTGGAATATCGAGGGTAGTGCACGAGCCTTTGTATGGAGCCTCTTTTGGTCATGTAATTGATGATTCTGCGCTGTGGCCGATGCGTTGGGCAGAGCCGACGCTGCTCCAAGACGGAGATCGAGTAGGGCAGAAGGCCCCCTTATCTGAGTCAGACTTACTGCAACTTTTGGCATACTTGCGCCAGGAGCCAGAGCCGTACTTCATTTTCCCTGACAGCACTTTTATTTATGCACTGACAGCAAGTCCATCACCGCAGCCATTGTTATGGTTCCACAAAGGTCTTACTTACCCAGCTGAGTACGATCCAAATCTCGACGGGCAAATCGTGCAAGCACTCGAGAAAAACGGAGTCAGAAAAATCGTTTTGGAACGAACTTCTTTATTTGGGACACAGAGCCGTTTGCAGGACTTCCCACTCTTAAAGGCATGGATTGAGGAACGCTTCCAGCCCGTTAAGTCCCTTGGGATTTTTGATATACAGCAGATCCGGAACTAGCCCAGAATCGCTCACTGGCCCCTTTTTAACTGGTCTAGAATTGTAAATTTTCTGGTTAGGCCTGGATTGATTGCCTATATTCACTGCAATGGTAGTATGAGGCCGCCCCCAGCCTAGGATGTTTGTATTACGAGAAAAACGAAGCAATACGCTTCATTTTGGTACGCACTCTAAGAAGAAGTACGTGAAACAAAGAGTACTTATTACAACTACAAGTTTTTTCGACACCCCGGGGCGACATCTACAGCTCTTGGAGCAGTCTGGGCTTAGCTTTGAACCCGCAAGAGGCCCACTACATGCTAAAGCATTGTGTGCGCTTATAGCTGAAAAGGGACCGTTTGATGCCTTCATATGCGGCGAAGACGAAGTCAATGAGTCGGTTATCGCCGCGCTTGCTCCAGCTACACGCGTGATCAGTAAGTATGGAGTTGGGGTAGATCGTATTGATGTGGCAGCTGCGGGGCGTTCCAATATTGTTGTAAGTAGCACGCCTGGAGTTAATCATCGCTCGGTCGCGGAGTTGGCGTTCGGATTGTTACTCTCCCTGGCACGTAACATCCCTCAACAAAATAGTGCAGTGCACGCTGGCAAGTGGAAGCGCCTTACGGGGATCGAACTATACGGCAAGACACTCGGAATAATTGGAGTGGGGCGTGTTGGCCGAGAAGTAGCGCTGCGCGCCATGGCTTTTGGCATGAATGTGATTGGATTTAACTCTTCCTGGCCACGTTCGCAGGTCGACTGGGTGCGCGAACTAAATTCGGTGTTCCAGAATTCTAGTATGGGTGCGGGCGACTCGCAGTTCAAATATGTGAGAGGGATTGAACCTCTACTCCAGGAGAGCGACTTCATTTCTTTGCATATGAACCTTACCCGAGAGAATCAAGGATTTCTTGATCGCTCAAAGATTTCTTTGTGTAGGCCTGGCGTGTTGATTATTAACGTCAGTCGGGCTGGCCTGGTGGATGCGCGTGCACTAGTAGATGGCCTCGGCTCCGGGCATGTCGGCGGCTATGCAGCAGATGTATTGGCACAAGAGGCTGTCGCCGACGACGAGCCGTTGCGCGGAATGCGCAACGTAATTTTAACGCCACATGTGGGGAGCCGTACTGTGGAGAGTGTT
This sequence comes from Oligoflexia bacterium, assembly GCA_019694465.1. Taxonomy (GTDB): domain Bacteria; phylum Bdellovibrionota_C; class UBA2361; order UBA2361; family JAFLCA01; genus JAIBBV01. The sequence continues at coordinate 21,925 of JAIBBV010000018.1, read as the reverse complement.
GAGCGGCAGGGAACATTGGCTTTAGAAAATGTTTTGCGGGTCCTTAATCCCAAGAGCCTGGCTGAGAGTGGAGAGAGCATCGCTTGGCCTGCAGGCGCTTTGTGTAATTTGCCACGTGGTCGGGCCTCCCGGACGTAACATATTGATATCATGCGATAAGTTGAGGCAGTTGGGGGCCATAGGCTTTTTCCTCAATTGTGTCACATGGTTGAGTAGTGGATTCATAACATTTATACTTCTTAGAAGTAGCGAGAAGTGGTGGCTGGGTAATTTGCAAACTGAATGTAATTTCGCCCAGCTATGACTAATTCTTTCTTGCTGTTGATCCGCTGATGTATCAGGCGGAAGTTGGCATTCGCAGGAAATGCATGGGCATTTTCGGCAGGGTTTTAAGGTGCGCGGTTTTTTTCCGGTTGGAGGAGCAGATGCCTGGATAGTCTGGGTATCAGCAAATAGGTGAAGCGCGCATGGCAGTATCGTCAAGTTCAGTAAGAGTCCCATCAAGCAAGAGTAACTTGCTCGCCACTTTGATCGTGGTTGGGGTAGTGTTCGCGTTGTTCTTCATTCCAGAAATCATCGGATATCAGAAGTCGCACGATAGAGTTGCGCAGCGCTTTCAGTCGGTGCCAGGAACCGAGCAAGTGCTAAACGAGACGGAAGCAGTTAGGCTGCCAGATGTTGGGCCCAGTGCCATCCAGGCAGAAAGATCTGCTCAAGTTCAAGAGCCTCCACTTGCTGCAATCTCGCGTATTATGGAAGAAGGGCGCGCTTCCTTGAAGCCTGAAGTCCCAAGCGAGACAGCAGATCCAGAAGCAGTAGCAAAGTGTGTTGCTGCAACTATCAAAGATACTCCTGAAAAGAAGGCCGAGAAAGTGCTGTCAGAGGTGCCGCTTACCTTCGATAAAATTAAGAGTCAGGATGCTAAGTATCTCTTGAACAAGGCACGTGGTGACGCGCTTACTCTACTCACCACGATTCCTAAGACTTCTGTTGATACCCGTTTTGCACTTTACGGATATGTTTCCGCCTTAGGTGCGGTGCTGGCGAATCCCGAGGAATTTGGAGAAGCAACCGATGCGATCGCATATGTTGAGCGTATGGATCAAACGGTTACGCGTGCCATGTTCCGTGAACGTGTTGATCGTTCTGATTACTTGAAGTGGGCGTCCATTTCCCTTGGCGATGAGTTGAGGGTTAGCCGTAACGCCCGCACAAAGAGTCAATATCGTATGCCCTTTAATCCACGCTTCACGATCTCTTCAGTAGAGATTAGACAGCCAGCTGGGCTAGGCGGTGGTTTCGATGAAAAAGCTCCTGTGTACATTAACTTTGAGGGCTTTGTAGTAGGAAAGGATGTAACCAAGTTCGAGATTTATCACGACGACAAGTTGGTCAGTGATGCTGCTCCGCTTGATCCAGATGCTTTGACTAATCGTAGAATGTTTTCTTACACGCTTGGCGATGGTCGCGGTACTTACACTTTCAAAGTGTATGACGACCAGGGAAATCAGTTCGTTCGCTCCTACGCATTCTATCCAAAGGTACGCAGTTATCCATGGAAAGCTGATACGGGTTTGTATACTCTGCCATTCAAGAATGAAGGTGAACGTATCGACATGCGATTGGATCGCACTTTCCGTGCCACAGGCAATGACAAGGGCAGCAGCAATTCTGGTATCGGAACATTCTAAGCGAAGTTTGGTGAATGCCTAGCGACCGATCTGGTCGTATAGATGGCTAACGTTATAACGGGTAGCGATTTCTTCGTAACTAAGATTTTTTAGCGCATCAATCCGCTGAAACGCAGGATGATAGTGCTTAACTGCATACAGCTTGAAATCATGGACGCGCTTGCTGAAAGCTAATTGTTGGCGCTGCTGCGCCGCCTTTCCCCACGGTAATAGGACAGTGGTAATGAATAGGGTAATGCCTAATGTAGCTGTCAGTAGGGCCATATTAGTATCAACGACTTACGACAGAAACTTCTTAAGGGTAGATTTATCTACGCCATGGAGAATGGTGTGGGCGGCTAACTAGTTGAGTTTGTACTGGTTTTAGGGTGGCTTGGGAAATGCGGAAATATGGCCTACTGCAGTTTCGTAATCATTTTTCGAGAGGCCAACCCTTTTCAGTAGTGACTGTCCCCCTACCCGGCGAAGCCGTTGACCAAGTAGTGTACTGCGCTATTCGGCTTACGGTAATTGGATCTTTGAGGCTAGTATTCGCAGGGAAGCGGGGCTCAGCTTCTTGATGAATCCTGAAAACCAACTTTTCTCTGTGAGCTCTATGGTTAATAAGTAAAGATCGCGTGTTCTGCCATATTTCAAATTAAACCACAGCGCACACAGAGACAGTTTGACCTACACAGAAGGTGTCTAGCATTTTCCTTGCTGTGCACACGCCAGTAGCGATAGGTGTATGCCACTTTCTAGGTTAGACAGACTTACAGCTTGCAGCTTGCTAAGCAGTGATGCCGTTGAGTTGTGGTTTAGGTGGCTGCTTGCGGCGGCTGAGATGCTTGGATCGCCTGTCCATTCTCGTACTTGCGAGAATCCAAACAGGTACTCACCAAAGCTAGCTCCCATGGAGTTTGAGTCATTCTGGCAGTCCACCGGAACATTGCTCCAGTCTGCAAAGATTGCTGCAGGTTGTGTTTCTTCAGCAATTGGAACTCGATAGTGAGTTTTGAACCAGTTAGGTACATTGTTGCCAGAACCATCAGCCCAGGCTAGCTGTGAGGTCATGTTTGCATATATTTCGTTTGTTATCATTCCCTGCATTAGGTTGCTGTGTGTGCTATCTGCTCCATCATAAACACGGCGGCGGATAGATATGTTTGCAATTTGCAGGAAACCTTCTTCGTTAACGGCCACTGTCCAACAACGCCCGACCGGGGAGTTCTTGCTGTAGTTGTTGTTTTTGCTAATGAAGCCGAGGCTAGGTATCTGCGCGGCCGCAAGAACATTATCAACTACGTAGTCGAAGTAAGGTGGCCGTAAATACGAGCGTAAGGAACTGTCCCCAACCGCATAGGCGGAGGCCAAGGTGTTCCACATGTGTGCTTCTTCTCGGCCGATCGAAACTCCAGTTCCGGGGACACTTGGAGCCATTCTGTAAACATCCTGAGAATCGAACACCGGTGCTGTGCCGTTGCACTTGATTGGTCGATGTGGATGCTGGAATGTAACAATCGCAGCGGCTGCCAGTGTGCTGTCTTTGGCGACGCTGTCATTGCCAAGCCAGGTTAGAGCATCATTTGTACGCTGGTAGCGCACAGAGTGCTGACCGTCCTCGTTATCATAGCTGGATGGCAGCGATGTGTCCCAAAAGAACTCATAGTCTGGTTGTAGGTTATTGGCCACCGCATAGCTTCTCATCGCTGTGGGTGACTGATTGGCTCCAAATGGGTCCATTTGGCTGGTGTTGAGGGTGTTGAAATAGTCAATCGGTGCGATAATTCCACAGGTTGAAGATTTCTCTAAATCTCGCAGAAACACCACTTCGCCATCACGCTTGTGGAATTGATCGTTACGCTGAGTGCGCTCCTTGTGCTGCAAAAGTAGCCAACGGTATCCTTCTAGTGAAGCAGCTGACGCTACTATTGCACCTTCAACTTTGCTGGTCTCTGTGCCGCTCGTCATTCCGCCGTAGGTGACACCCCAGGCTGAGATTGGACCGCACAGGTGGTCATTTGGGTCGTTCGGGTCCAATGGATTTACCCCGCACACTACCGGATAGTTGCACTCGTAGGCCCCGACGCCATTAGTTACCTTCCATACTGAGTTACACCTCTCTTGACTGATCAGGTTACTAAACTTGTTTAGATCGCTCTGGAAGTTCGATCTTATTCCAGCCAACCCGCCCGAGACGTGCGTTAGCTCCGGAATGTAGGTGCCCTGAGGTAGATAACTCGCCAGCCCGGGATTAAAGTATGAGAACAGCTGGAGGTTGGCGTGATTGGCACTGACCCCCTTCACTGAGAAGCCCAAGCCCTTTTCCATGACTAGAATATCGGCATCTGTCGCGCCGCCAGCTATATTCGGGAAAAGCGCAGTGCGTAGCAGTAAGTTTTTTAGGCGAGGCATGTAGTGCGGTTTGTTGCCCGGCATTGGGACAACTAGAGGCATTATTGTTTTCCCAGCGCTGTTATAGCTAGTGCCATCATAAAGGGTAGGGAATAGGTGTTTAATATCCCAACCAGTTGCCCCAACTTCAAGATTGAGATCTTGGTAGTAGAACTCTTTGATGAAGTCGTCATCGCTTTGCTGGGTATTCAATCCCGCCAGCGTGTTGCCAATCTTGAGGTCAAGCTTAAGGGCCTTGGTCTCTTTGGAGATCGTAAAGTAGGCGTGCACACCGAAGAGACGTGGATAGGTGCCAGTTGGCCCACTAACCACTACATCCGGCCTCATTATATTGAATGTTCTGACCTGAATTTGGTGCGCCCCGTACTTAATTATCTTCGGCAAGCCCTCACTCTGCTCGGTAAGATCGGCCGAGTAAGAATTTCCGAAAATGTCATGCGCGCGCAGCACTATTTTACCGGGCGCATCGAAAAGAGCAGTAACTGTGCCCTCACTTAAGAATGGAGGGGAGTACAGGACGGAGCGTGCGCTATACCCAGAGACTGGTCGCGCTGGCTGTGTGCTGGAGGCCTCAAATACTCTGTACCTTGGGCGGGTCTGGCCTGCTTGTTGCGAAACTTCGGCAATAACCTCTACTTCAGCTACGTCTGGATTGGTGTCGCCTAGTGAGGCACCAGCGTTCTTAGTCACAACTTCAATTTGGCCAGGAATCAGCGTGCCATTAGCATCTTCAACCGCTAAGAATGATTGGCCAGCTTTGATCTGGGCTTCTGTTATCTTCTTGCGAGGAATTGGCAGCACGGCATGAAGTACAAATTTTGCTGCACTATTGGCGTCGGTTTCAATGGTAGCAATGTGATCGCCTGGATTTGATACAATTGGAGTTGGTTGCGGAGTAGGGGTAGAGGTGCTTGTGGCAACTACCGTTGGTGTAGCGGTCGGTGTGTTTGTAGGTCCTGGCGTAGGCGTGCCATTTCCTGGTGGGGTGGCTGTGCCAGTCGCAGTTGGTGTTGGAGTCTCACCTTTGCCGCCACCGGATGAGTCAAGAAAGGCATACAGCACTGTGTTAGACTCAAGAACCATCCCGCCGACTGATTTTATCAAAGTGAAATTAACTAGGGCAGAGAAGACGGAGGAGGTCTTGAAGGAGATACTGCTTGAAGATATTAGCTTGAAAGGCACAATTACTTTGCGTTTCGAGTCTTTGTAGGTAGCCAGCAGCGACATATCTTTAGAGAAACTCTGTCCAATGATTTTGAAGACATAGTATCCCTTGGCGTCAGGCGTAAGCTTAGCGAAGTCTACTGGCGAAGCAGGAACAAATGACTTGATGGTAGGAGTCTGAGAGCCGGATGTCCTCTGACGTTTGTTCTTTGATGCGCGATTTAGGCGACTAATTTTTCTGGACAAGCTTAGTTTGCTGGAGATCGCCAGAGGCTTGGCAAGGGCGGTTTTAGAACTTTTGATACTTGGTGCCAGCTCTGCTTCGCCGGCTAAATACTGCGCCTGACACGGCAAGGCGATTGAGAGTACGAGTAGCAAGGAGGCACTGATAAAATATCTATACATATGCACAACCCGTGAAACCGCTTAGGACGACACGACACACGCACCAAAAAAGGCTACTCCTAACGGTAGTGCAAATAGCGTGCTAGCTTAGGGGGATTTGTGAGTAGGTGAATTTAGGAGATAAGATCTGCAATCTTTTCCGACTGTTTAAGCGGGACCTGTTCCCGCTACCGATTCGAGCGCCAAACGGACTTTAAAAAACGGGAAGATGTCCCAGTCTACCCAGCTGCGCAAAATGGTAATTAGTCACATTTAAGTGCTACGCCTTAATTCCTTAGTGCCTAGAACTCCTTGTCATCTGGAGAGCATCAAAAGAACGGCCGTAACCCTTCAGGAGCTGGTAGTAATCTGAAATATCTCTGCTGGTTAGAGCCGTAAATTGTAGGCAGTTCGGATGGTCAAATGCTGACCGAGTTTGCAGTATTTCGGAACGGTTAGTTCTTGTCAGCCCCGATTTGCTTTGCAAATCGACCCCTGAGGGGTAATAAAATCCACCTGTGGTTCGCGTATTTCTTGCGATCCCGCTGAACCGACACGAAGATTGCGTGTAGCTATAACATTCAGTGTCTTTTCAATGGCTTACATTTAGTGGAAAATGACCTGAGCCTCAGTTGCTGACCGAATTGGAGAACGTTTGTATGCCAAAGCAAGTGCTAGACCTACCCCTAATGCAGAACAACATCACCCGTGCAGACTTGGATGCGGTGATTGAGTTTCTTAAGGGCGAGCCAATCCTCACCAACTCTAAGAAGTGTCGCGAGTTTGAGGAACAATGGTCATCCTGGTTGGGGGTGAAGTACAGCGTATTTGTTAATTCAGGCGCTTCGGCCAACATCATGACCATGGCCGTATTAAAGGAGTTGTATGGGGAAGGTGAAATAATTACTCCACCCTTAACGTGGATATCTGACATTGTTGCAGTGACTAAAGCTGGCTTTACTCCCGTGTTTGTAGATATTAATCCGCGCAATCTATGCATGGACGAAGAGCAGGTCATCCGCGCAATTACACCACGCACGAAGGCTGTATTTCTAACGCATGTGCTTGGCTTTAATGGCCTAAGTGATCGCTTACTAAAGGTTTTACGGGAGCGTAATATCCCGCTAGTTGAGGACGTTTGTGAATCTCACGGCGCCACCTATAAAGGGAAAAAGCTAGGAAGTTATGGGTTGGTTTCAAACTTCTCTTTCTACTTTGCGCATCATCTCAGTACCATTGAAGGTGGCATGGTCTGCACTGATGATGAACATCTATATCAGATGGTAAGGATGTTTCGTTCGCATGGTATGGTGCGTGAAGTGACGAATGATGCGTTGAGGGCGAAGTATGCCAAGGAAAATCCAGATCTACGCCCAGAATTCATATTTGCGTATCCGGGATTTAATTTTCGTAGCACCGAGATTAACGCGGTAATTGGCTTATCGCAGTTGCCTCGTCTGGATACTAATAATGAAGTGCGCCGCAGGAATTTTGCCCTGTTCCTAGAGCTGTTAGACAAGGATAAATATTTTACCGAGTTTGACTGTGAAGGTAGCTGTAACTATGCCTTTGTCTTGGTGCTACGTAAACCTGATACTGCCTTTTGCGATCGGGTAATTTCAGCGCTAAAGGCGGCTAATGTTGAGTTTCGTAGAGGAACAGCGGGAGGCGGTAATCACCTACGCCAGCCATATTTAAAGCGTATGCTGGGCGAACAGGACTTGGGCAAGTTCCCGCAAGTAGAACACGTGCACTTCTTTGGGTTCTATATTGGAAACTTCCCGACTCTAGAGGAAAGCCGAGTACGAGAGCTGTGCGCGCTCTTAAATTCTATTGGCTAGAGCTGTATCTGCCGGTAGCGAATAAATGAGATGGCCCCAGTAGTCCTGTTCGAAACATCGTCGGGGTGCGCCCGTGTAGGCGCGGTCCCCCTATGACTCCCCGCCGTTGCCCCGATCAGGACCACTGGTTTAGGCCATCTACATGATTTGTTATGCCATAAACGCGCGCGGATTGACATAGAGATGGGCAAAATCCCCAAGTGATAGATTTGCTTGATATTCCGGAAAGATTTGGAGCTATGAGAGTGCTTATAGGTCCACTGGCTGAACTACTCTTGCCGCCAAGTCCTAAAGTCCCAGGCATCGCCGGTGGTGCTATAGCGCGTAGTGGGTGGGAGGCTCTCGCCGCTCCACATATGGTCCTTCCAGGAGTAGTAGCTAAATGAGCGCTGGCGGGATTCATCTTCCTTTAATTCACCCAAAATACGTCCAGGAAAGCGGCTCTCTATGCCAGCTAAGGTTGCGGCTGTAGTTGCGACATCAATTAAGTGGGCTGGCGCACGAGAGGTGTGCAGATCTTTATTAGAGTTAGCCGGCTTTACTAGCAACAGAGGAAGCGCTTTGACGAGGCGCGGATAGTCTTTGGTTCTAGCGAGCTGCGTAAACCCAGCCTGAGCTCCATGATCGGCCAAAACTATTATAGTGGAAGAATCGAATATCCCGAGGCGTTTCCAAGTTGCAAATAATCGTTCAACAAGAAGTAGCGCGCAGCGGGCTTGTCCTAGGTAATTCCGCTGAGAGCTTGGAGCTTTGGCAGGTAAGAATTCGCAACTAGCATTCGTGCGAATGGGAGCATGTGGCAAAAGTAGATGTATAAATTTGAAGGCCTGCGCACTTTGACCTAGCTTTGCCTCGCGCTCGATTTGGGACACCAGCTGAATGGAGTCTGCTTGATGGCGCGGACCGCTGGAGGAGGAAACTAAATTTTGAAGAAACCAATCTTGCTGGTTATAAAGTAGGCGCTTAATTGGTTGGGGGCTGACTCGGAACAAAGTTACATCAAGTAATTCAGCGCTCTCGCGTAGCGAAAAACTCTGCCGATCTGAGCGCATTAGATCGCCAAGAGTTAGGCAAGAAGAGCTTTGTAGATGAAAGCAGTAGTGCTGCAGAGTAACCAAATCAACCTGATATGAATTTGCATATAGTAGGCTTGGCAGTGAGTCATGGCGTAGTGCATTCTCAAGAAATGAGCTAAAGGGACGATCGTTGGCATATAGTTGCCCGGATAGAATCTCTGGGATGCTAGGAGAGGTGGTTGGGAACCCAGCGACTGTATTTCGATAATAAGTGAAGCCACGAAAGCTCTCGGATAGAGCTGGTTCCTTTTCCACAAGCGTTTCAAATGCTGGTGAGGCAAAGGCATCGAGCACAATCACGATGATGTTTTTGTGAGGCGAGAAATCAAAAAAGCTCTTGGTTTGCTCGGTCTCGATGGTGCTATGCCAGCGAATAGCGCCTTGCAGTAACTCGGGTGCCAAAGTTAGGCAACTAAGAAGTACTGGCGCCAATGCTACTCGCACCCGCTGCCGAAAAAGCCAAGCACGCAAAGCGGCTATAACAAAGCAACCAATAATCCAAAACGCTAAGTCCACAATAAGCAAGGTTTGGAACTCAGACCATTTGATATCCTGACCATCAAATTGGCCATAGTTTCCTGGCATGAGGTTGGCTTGGACATAAGTGAGGATTGAAAGACCTAATAGTACTACAGTCAGAGCGCGAGATAGCCGCTCTGGCAGAAAGGCAGCGATTAGGATAATTGCGATGAAAGCACCCACCGCAATTGCAATTAACAGTGGCAGTAAATCAAGTAACCCAAGGCTGAATTCAGTTTGGTTGTGAATAAATATGGCGATCGGTAACAGGATAAGAAGCTGCATTAAGAAGCCAAAAGTGGCAGCTAGACTATTCTGGGCGTGAGCAGCGCAGTACATTTGAGCAGGCCTGATTAAAGAGTCCCAATAGAGTGAACCATTGGTAATCCATCATGCCAAGGTGACGAAAGATCGTATTCGCACTTTGCTGTATCAAGCTTACCCAAATTACAAGACGCCCTTACCTTATGAGGTATAGTTCTAGCGCTTGGCTCAAAGAAGGCGAACTTATATCCGCTCACAGGAATGTCGCAGTTCGACAAAAAGTGAGTAATTTAAAGTAGTTAAGTCGATAAATGAATTGGCGCCAGGTAAAGTATATCCAGCAGTCTGGTCGGTTAGATTAAGGATAAGGTCTGGTTTACAATGGGTGCCACAAAAGTAGTTTTCTAGCGCACAAGCTTTTTGGAATTGGCATAACTACTTAGGGATAGGTATTTGAATTTTCTAATGCGAGTCAGGCTTTATGGCATCAATGCAACAAATTAGAAATGCTGTTAGCGGAGCTTTAATAGCTTTAGCCGGAGCTTCTTGCGCAAGTGCGCCCGAGCAGACTGGTCCAACCGCAGGTGACATTAATCCTCCTCCAGTATCTGGGCCACTTGAGCCCGGAACAGGTAGTTCGACAGCGCCAAAGGCTGGCACAGACACAGCTGCAGCTGGTGCTCCGGAGCTAAAAGATGCCAAATTCGCTAGCCCAGCGTCCAAGCCACAGCAAGGTCCTGAGGCAATGACTGTTCCTCAACGCGATGAGATTTTGAAGATTTACTCAGATCTTCCAGCTACTGCTTTGGCGAAGCTTTCAGATGCTGAGAAAACAAAGTTGGCTGACGCGATTGATAAGGTCGTTTCTGCCAATCGTGACCTGGGTTTGGCTGTTAAGACAGGCGGAGATGGATCTGCAGCTGCGCTTGGGGCCAAGGAACGAGTTACCGCAGCTTCAGGCGCTTTGAACAGCTGTTACCGAGAGATCTTGGTTGCACATCCTGGACTATTAGCGCGTGGTAATGAGCCGGCTGCAGCAGCTTCTGGCGCGCCAGCGAGTGGCCCCGCAGTTACTAGTGGCCCAGAGGCTTCCCCGCGCCCAGCTACTCGGGGCAAGACAGTAGGAGAATTGCTACGAGAGGGTTCGGGTGGTGGAGCGAGAACACCTGTCTCAGGGCGAGCAGGTTCTGGAGTCAGTGCCCGTACAGAAGGAGAGGCTGCAGCTCCAAAGCCAGATCTTAAAGCCCAAATTACTGAAGCTGAAGGTAGAGCGATCCTTGCCCGCTATGTTGCGGATGCGAGACTTGCCTCGGCCAGCGCCACTGAAGCAGAGCAGATTGCTGCGGCGCGTAGCGACGAGGGTAGAGCGAGAATCCTTGAAGATATGCGCCGAGCTATTGAGGATCGAGGCCGAGTATTGGCCGATTTGAATCGTGAGCGCCTTGAGGGCTTACGTAGTCTGGGTGAAGATGCGCGAAATGCTCGTAGCAATCAAAATGATGTTGAGCGTCAGCGAGCCTATGTTAATTTTGAAGCTGCCGAGCGAGACTTTAACCTACGACGCCAAGAGGCAGAAATGTGGGGCCAGGCTGGTGGTGGAGGTAATACTAACTTGTTCTACTTGGGTGCGCTGATATTTGGTGGCGATAACACTCAGCAGCAGACAGTCCGCGCTGCCACCGCTGCTTATAATGCTAGAACAGCTGAGGCCGGTGATTATTGGGAACGTCGTGCGCGTGAAGCGTCTGATGCTCAAATGAATGGCTTCGCAGATATGGCTGCTACGTTACGGGCGCAGACAGCTGAGTTTAATGCGCTCAATACCCTCTTGGGACAGGCCCAAGCGCGTGAGCTGCAGTTATTGCGAGAGCGCCAGATTGATTCTCTGCCACCGCGTCGCTAGTTCGGGGTTTGCGGCTCTAGGGCATGTGATAGTGCCTGCTACAGAGAAAATGAGTCGGGTTGGTTGCGTGTATATACCGGCTGCAGAAAGTCTTGTCCCATAACTCTTCCATATTTTTTGGCCGGTAACCACCGGGAGGGACAACAAATAGCGGTCTCAATGGCTAAATTACGGGAGCCAAACGCCTTCCGCTTAAAGATGCGCTTATTCGAAGGTCCACAGCTGAACGAAGTTTGGGACATTATTTCTTGCGACCGATATAGAGCGCAGGTGCGGGGCTTATAGTCATGCGCAGGGCATTTTAGATTCCGGCCCTGGGTTGCATAAATTCACTCAATAAGCGGGGCAAGGACTGGATGGGCATCCTGGAGTGCTTATCGGCAAATATTGCACTTATGAAAAGGTAGCAGCTTCTTTGGTTGGCCTTGTAATGCTCTGAATTGATTAGTTTTGTTGTTCTGGGTGCCCGTTTCGATAGTTGGCAAAAGTCTTGCTCTTATTCCCTGCGACACTTTCTTGCGCGATTGCAAGTAAGAGGAATTTAGCAGGGTTTTATGCGTGTAGGACGAGCACAAAGAGGGCAAAAAGCATCGCCTGTTCAGGCGCTTAAGCCTGTGCAGGAGGTTCAAGCCTCTAATTCCAGCGCAGACACACTATCCCAGCAGTTCTCTCAAATAGTGGACAATTTTGCCGCTCAGAGCTCTGCATCAGATGCATCGGCAGACTCAACTTTTGCCGAGGCCCTACAAGTTGGCGGCGAGATTAGTGTTTTGGCGCCTCCTAGCCTCCAAGCCACTCAAGGCAGTGAGGTAACAACTACCGCCTTAGCGGCTTCGAGCGCTATGGTCGTGGGAACTCAGCGCGATCAGGAAAGGAACCAGCCCCAACGTGATAGCCGCTCAAACCAAGATGATTCGAGCGAAGTAGAGAGTACAGACAGCAACGATAGCGAGACGGTTTTGGATTCCGCAGCCAAAAGCGCGGACTCAGACGGAAAATCAAACCTCAGCCAAGATGCAAATCAGACAAAGGCTGCTGTCGAAAAAAGCAGTGAGGAGAATAGCACAGAACAGGTTGCGCAGACTTCAGACGGCGAGCTTGTGACTGATGAGGTTAGTGCCTCCCCGCAGAGCCTACCACAAGAAGAAACGGTTGCGACTGAGGAAGTTGGTACCCCCGAATTGCCGACTCCTTTAGCTAGCAACGAGGGCGCCCAGACGATTAGCAAGGCTAACACTACACAAGCTGCTTCTAGTAAGGCTATTGAAAGTGTAGAGAGCTCACCGGCAAGGGCTGAGGCTGCCAAGACTCAAAGTGCGCAAGCTTCTGACGATAACAGTGTTGAGCAAAGCATCTCAGCAGTGGATGTGCCAGCGATTTCCGATGCAACAAGCACAAAGAGTGTAGAGGCACCAACCGCAGCGACCGCTTCGACGCGCGCGATGCTCGGAAATGTGCCGGACCAAATGCAGGTGCTTAAGACTGAAATAGCAGCTCTGATCCAGGCGTTAGAAACTCCAATTCAGGCTTTGATTGCGCATACTGCAAGAGCTAGCGATGAGTTGCGTTCATTAACCGAGGGTAAGGCGGCTCAAAGTGTTACTGGACTTGGAGCTAAGCAACAAAGCACTTTAAATACTGGAACGCAGTCACAATCGACAACATCGAATGCACGAGAGTCTGCTCCTCGCGCAGCACGGGGAATTCCCCCCACCCATATGGCACGCACGATGGAAAAAGTTGAGCAAGCACTCAAGGAAGCTGCCCGTGCTAGAGATGGTAAAACAATTTCCTTGCGCCTCGATCCGCCGGACCTTGGCACGCTTAAAGTTGATGTATCACTGCGTGACGGAAACCTGCGTGCACGAGTTGTAGCCGAGCAATCGGCAGTCTATCAGCAGCTACGTGAGAAGGCGCATGAGCTACATTCTGCCCTTAGGAAGCTGGGCCTCAACGTTGACTCAATCAGTGTCTCTGTTAGTGGCGACAGCCAGTCAAGTTTTAGTATGGAGCAGTTTGTACGGCGAGAAAATGAGGACAGGGCTGAGTTTTTCTCGAACTCAACCGTGGAAGGCGAACGTACAGCAGCAAAGCTAGAGGCAGACGCGGAGAAGAAAAGCGTTATTGATAACGGATGGGTGGCATAGAGAGGATTTATGGTCGACAATTCGAAAATTAATAATCTTCTATTTCGTGGGACGGACATTAGCGCCGGTACTACTCAGGCCACGCCTACGCAGCAGACAAATAATCAAATAAAGAACGCCGAGATTTCTAAGAACGAATTCCTAAATCTTCTTGTTACACAGTTGAAAAATCAGGATCCACTAGACCCAATGAAGAATGACCAGTTTGCTGTAAACTTAGCTCAATTCAGCCAGCTAGAGCAGCTAGTATCAATTAACGATAAAATTGGCACACAAAAAGCCGACCTTAACTCCATGGCTGCATATCTTGGGCACATGGTGACACTGAATAGCGATACGACCAGTGTCTCCAATCACAATGGCGGCACCGTCAAGTTTGATTTAGCAAGGGATGCTGCAGATGTTCGAATTGAACTCGTCAAGGATGATGGGTCCGTCGCCGACTCCTTCTCCCTCGGAGCAATGAGTCAAGGTAGCCAAACTATCGATTTGGCAAATATTGGCGCGAATGACGGTGAGTACCATGTGCGGGTGCAAGCACAATCCACGATTGGAACGGCGTTCCAACCAACTGTGCATGCTGCGGGTATGGTAAGTGGCTTCATTCCGGGTCCGGACCCGAAGTTGTTGGTAGGGGGTAAGCAAGTGGATCCAAGCTCGGTGTTAGAAGTGAGCGTACCAAGCTAAGTCGAGTCTGTTTTTTGGACCCGCTGTAGCTTGTAGTGGTGATGTTGCGCGTTGTTAAGTCCTTGGTGTGCGAGATAGTAGGTTAATCCTTCTCTTTAAAAAGGAGATGAAACGTGACGAGTATTGTCAATGGTTTGTTCTCAGGTCGCTCCGGTCTTTCCAGCCATGGTACAGCAATTGCGGTTGTGGGCGATAATATTTCAAACGCCAGCACCATCGGATACAAAGCTAGTCGTGCCGAATTTGAAGACTTGATCGCCGGTGGTCAGACTGCCGGCAAGGTCGTTGGTAGCGGTTCAACCATTAGCGCCGTCAGTACCATCTTCGAGCAAGGCACTCTTGAATTCACAAATCGCGCTCTAGATTTGGCGATTGACGGGAACGGATTCTTTGTGCTTGCGAATGGAGCGCAGCGCTTCTATACCCGTGCTGGTAACTTCAAGATCGATTCATCGGGTTATATAGTCAATCAGAATGACTTAACTGTGTTAGGCTTCCCTGCTGGAGGCTCCGGAGCCCTCGAGCCAATAAACGTCAATAGTGTGAGCCAGGATAGTGTGGCCACTACCTCAGTCAGCCTGGCTGGTAATCTTGATGCCTCATCGAGCAACGTTTCTACATCAGGATTAAGCGAAAATTTAGCAGATGGAACAAGCCCATCTTCAGAGCCGCACACGTATTCGGAGCTTAGCGCTTTGGCTGACTTTTCAACTGTTGTGCAGGTTTTTGACTCGCTCGGTGCCCAGCATACGGTGACCTTCTTTGCATTCCATACTGGATCTAATGCCTGGGAAATGCGCGGTTACGTTAACTCAGAGGATGTAGACGGTTCCGTTAGCGGTGGTGGTCCAAATAGTACGGGTAGCCCACGTCTAATTTATGATGGAAATACCGGATCTACGGGTATCATGTCGCTTACATATAATGGTGATGGCACAAGGTCTAATCCGCCAGCCACAGGATCATACGATTTGACTGCTTCGATTCCATGGAATAATGGAGCAGATCCAAGCACAATCAATATTACCTTTGATCCGTTCACTCAGTATTCAGGAAGTTCTAACATTCTCTCCATCTCTCAGGATGGTCAAGGTGTAGGAACCGTTGTCAGCTTGAGTATTGACTCGGATGGAGAGATCTCAGCGCGTTTGTCTAACGGACAGAGCGCTGTCATTGGAACAATCGGCTTGGTTAACTTCGCCAATCCGGAAGGCTTAACTAGAACTGGTAACCAGTTGTTACAGCAGTCCACTGCCTCCGGTGAACCTGTAGTAGGTAAGCCTCTTACGGGTACATTCGGCGGTGTTGAGTCTGGTCGTGTGGAGCTTTCCACGGTTGACATCGCGCAAGAGTTCGTACGCTTGATTACTCTACAGAGAGGGTTCCAGGCCAACTCGCGTATTATTACTACTATTAACCAGCTCTTAAATGACATTATTCAGCTAGCTTAGAGCTGGTAACAAAAAAGCAGTAGGCACACCCAAAATGCGCCTTTTTTGAGCGAAGAGCGGCAAGCCGCATGATTTTGCTACGCGCCTACTGGGCGGCTGGTGTCTGTGCGTCACAATTAGCAAATTGTGGATGCTAGCGCTCCCGTAGCGGAATATATGCAAGGCATGCCGGTCATGATTTGGGTGATCGGTCTGAATAGGACTCTGGGTCTAGCTGTCGTGGCTTAAATTAGGTTTGCCACTTGATTGCCGCCTTGGGCGTGGTGGTGTACAAGAAGGCATGCAGTATTCTGATCAAGAGCTAATCGATGGTGTCCTGGCGGGCAATCCCCGTGCGGTGGCACGTTTAATTACACTCGCTGAAAATCAAATTCCTCGTGCACAAAAGATTCAGGCACAGCTATTTCAGCATACTGGCCGTGCGCAGGTGATTGGGGTAACTGGTTCCCCAGGCGCTGGTAAGTCTACTCTTGTCGATGCAATGGCCGCTCATTGGAAAAGTTCAGGCAAGAAAATAGCTATAGTGGCGATTGACCCTACCAGTCCATTCTCTGGTGGGGCTGTACTTGGCGATCGCATTCGCATGAGTCGGGTGGCGGAAGATCAAAATATATTTATCCGTAGTATGGCAACGCGCGGCTCGTTGGGCGGCATAGCGCGTGCGACTATTGATGCAGTGCAGATTTTGGATGCTGCTGGCTTTGATGTCATTCTTGTTGAGACTGTGGGAGTAGGACAGGCCGAGATTGATATCGTACGCCTAGCTGATACCTGCATCGTGGTGCTGGTGCCCGGGATGGGAGATAGCGTACAGGCATTCAAGGCTGGCATTTTAGAGATCGCTGATGTCTTTGCCATAAATAAGGCTGATCGCGAAGGAGCTGACCAGGTACAAAAGGACCTGAGGGTGTTAATTTCTCTAGCTGATCAAGATCCCAAGGCCTGGAAACAAGAAATTGTGCAGACCGTTGCAACTACTTCGGTTGGGGTGCATGAACTGTTGCACGCTGTTAACAACCATTTACATTGGTTGAGTTTGTCCCAACAGGGAATAGAGCGGCGACGCATGATTTTGGAACACACTATTAGGCAAATAGCGCAGGAGTTGGTAGTGGAAGGGCTAAGCAGTACGCAATCAGAGCGCTTCCAGGCATTAGTTTCAGAATGTGCTGCTCGAAAAATCGACCCCTATAGCGCTGCTGAGCGTTTAGTACATGGAAATTAGGTAACCAAACTAAGACAGAATATAGTTGGTGAGTTAGCTCAAAACGGAAGTCTCCCAAGTCTTCTCTCAGAGACGGCGCGTGATTTTCCCGTCAAAGTATGCTCTTAACGCGTATTAGTATATGTAGTAGTTTCCTTGAGTTAGAGGGTGAATGCCTTGAAAAATTGGAGCGATGAGAGAAAGAAGTACGCTCTTAAATCATAATTCTAAGAGCGCATAGCAACACGGCGCCCCGAGAAATTTTGGAAAAGCGCTGAAATCATTGGCAATTTGCCCTGCTCTCAAATCTCATACTCTGAGTCTATTTTGCGCGCGGTCTCTGAGAGTAGATCTGGGCGGCTAGTAATTTTTCGTAGGGCTAAGCCGCTGGTGTTTCTGCGCTTACTAGATCGATATGGCCTTTAGAGCTTCAGCTAGTAATCCGATATTTGTATTGCGACGCTAAACACCTTGCCAGACGCTTTTGGTAGGATGCGCCCATCGTCATGTAGTTCAACCCAGCCCCACCGAAATTTGTTGTTCAAAGTAGTTCGCAGTGACCGGAATTGGAATTTCAATAAGTGCATTGGCAGTGGCATTGTGTGCCCTAGGGCGCGCCTGGCGTGACCATGTGACTATGCGGCGAGAGACAGCCAGCCTTGAGCTGCGCCTTCAGCGACTCCAAAAGACGTTGCGCCGACGCGGTGACTTGGCCAATGAAATTGCACACGAGATAAAGAATCCGCTAACCGCAATCTTATGTTCAGCCGAGACGCTCGACTTACTGCTTGGTAAATCCATGCAGCCAGAGCACAGACAATCTCTGGTATACATCAAGGAGTACGGTGAGAACTTACTTCGACTGGTGAGCGATTTTTTGGATGTAAGCCGAGCTGAAAGTGGCCACTTAAACTGCTGTCGTGAAAAAAGCGAGCTTGGCAAAATAGCTGAGTCTGTAATTGGGCTGCTGCACGCTAGTGCAATTAAGAAAAGTTTGGACCTGCGCTTTGTGGGCGCACCAGAGGCGGTATTCTGCAGCGTTGACCCGCGCCAAGTTAAGCAGATTGTATTCAATCTAGTGCACAACGCCATAAAATTTACGCCAGGCGAGGGCAGGGTAGTCGTCAGTGTCGATTTGTTGAGCTCCGGGGATAAGGCGCGCATAATGGTTCAAGATTCAGGTCCTGGCATTCCAGCCCAGGAGTGTCAGCGTCTGTTTGAGCTCTATACGCGCTATGAGTCTGAAGAAACCAAGCACAATGTAGGCGTTGGGCTAGGTCTAGCACTCACTAAAACTCTGACAGAGTTAAACGGTGGTGAAATCTACGTTGATAGTACAGTCGGGGTGGGTACCTCCTTTAGTGTTGTGTTCCCGTTGGTTGCAGCTCCACGTGAGATAGCAACCCCAGAGCCAAGAATACGCGGCGGCGCTCAACCGTTGGTGGGACAAACATTTCTCATTGTGGACGAAGACAGCGGAGCACGACAAGCCATGTGCAAGCTAATAGAGGCTTGGGGTGGTATGGTAGACGGTGTTTCACAGGCCGCTGATGCAGTACGCGCCCTACAGGTCAAAGAGTATGACGCTGTCATGCTCGATGGTACAGCCTCCGGTAAGGACACCGCGGCAGTGGTGCAGCGTCTGCGCGAGGAGTCCAAGGACAAAGGTACTACTTTTATAGTCACCGGACCAAAAGAGGCTGCCGCGGCAGTACATGAAGCGGCCCAAGCCGACAAATACGTACAAAAGCCGCTTAATGGCCGACTCTTGCTGCGATCTCTCGTAAATTCTGGAAAATACCATATTACGCATTAACTCCGTGCTAGTGGGGCTAACCCTGGCGATCTAAAGGGGATTTCGTGTATCCTTGTGGCCTATGGTTAGCAAGGAACAAGTTATCGAGGCCCTTAAAACTGTTCAGGATCCTGAAATATTCTTGGATATTTGGTTTCTGGGGCTAATTTACTCTATTTCAATCGATGGCGATAAAGTCAGCATTGAGATGACTTTTACTTCACCCATGTGCCCAGCCGGACCGATGTTAATCGACGATGTGAAGTCAAAGGTTGGTCAATTGCCGGGTGTCGCAAGTGTGGACGTGAAGGTTGTTTTCACACCACCTTGGCAGCCTTCAGACGAAGTTAAAGCAATGCTTGGAATGATCTAATGTCTCTAGAATTTTCAGACCAACAGCGCGAGTTGGCAGCTTCATTTGAAAAGTTTTTGTTGCAGGAAGTGCCTTCATCTATACGCCGTAAGGCTATGGAGTTGGGAAGTCTAGGTAGCGGAAATTTGTGGGATAAAGCGGTTGAATTTGGTTTGCCGGCCCTTTTTGCGCAAGGCGATGCAGAAAACGCTGGCATTAGAGAATTGGCGCTATTGGCATTTGAGAGCGGTAAGTCTCTGCCGACTGAGGCGTTGATAGAAAGCACTCTGGCTGGCAGCTTTTTGATTTATCACCTGTTGTCTGAAAAGGAACGCGAGTTTTTTAAGTCCCAATTCGACGCAGCAACACTTGATGGAATCGGCGACGGGAGTATAAGGGTGGCCTTGGCACCTTTGTCGTTGCTACATCCCCAAGCGATTAGTGGGCGTGGCAAATCAGGAGTGCGAAGAATCGATGCAACGCTTGGAGTGGTTGCTGATGCTGCCGTCGCGGACCTACTGCTATTTGTAGGGCTGCAAGCCGAAACTTCCCCCAAGCTAATGCTGGCACACCTGAAACGCGGCAAAGAACAGCAAGTGGTGTTTGCTCCTGATTCAACTCTAGATGTTGGTCGATCCTACTCTTCCGTCGTGATGACAAATGTCGCCTGCCTGGGGCTAGATTCGTGCAGTGTTGAGAAGTTTAGGCGTTGCTATCAGATTTTGGCCGCCAATGAGCTGGCTGGAATGTGTGCGCGAGTAGTTTCAATGACAGTCGAGTATGTAAAGACTCGTAAGCAGTTTGGCGCTCCGATAGGATCATTCCAGGCTGTTCAACATCGGCTCGCTGATATGCATGTGCAGTCTGAGGCGATCCGCACACTAGCTCAATTTGCGGCTTGGGCGGAAAAGGATAGCCCTGAACAAGCGGCTCTCACTGCCGCTTCGGCTGCAACATTCGCCTGTGAGCAGGCTCCTGTAATCATTGAGGGCGCAATCCAGCTGCATGGTGGGATTGGATTTACCTGGGAATTCGACTTGCACCTCTATTTGCGTCGAGCGCGGATGCTAGAAGCTTGCTGTGGAGGCCTAGAGTATCATAGTGAGACAATTTTGGAGTCTGCGGCAAAGAACGGATGACGCATGAGATTGCTTTTGGTCCTTTTGTGGCTTTTTGCCCCGTCGCTGAGTCAGGCTCAGGACCCAGGCGCGCTTATTAAAGCAGCTATAGAATACTGGCGCGGCAAGTCTTCGTATACTGAAGCTGAGATGATTGTGCATCGTCCAGATTGGGAGCGGCGCATGAGCATGCGTGCTTGGACAGATGGTAACAAGCACACACTAGTTAGATTCACCGCTCCAGCGAAGGACGCCGGAAATGCGTCATTAACCATCGACGAGGACACTTGGAGTTTTAATCCCAAAATTAACAAAGCCATTCAAATCCCTCCCAGCATGCGTGCGCAGAGTTGGATGGGATCGGACTTTTCCTACGATGACCTATCAAAAGCTGATCGTATTGTTAGCGACTATACTCATCGCCTGCTAGGCACAGAAGTGCGTGATGGTAAGAAGGTATATACCATCGAAGCTCTGCCGCGTGAAAGCGCTCCGGTGGTGTGGGGGCGTGAGATGTTGGTGGTGCGCGAGGACTATATTATCCTCGAGCATCGCTTTTATGATCAGGATGGGCACTTAGTGAAAGAAATGCGGGCTTCAGAGATTAAGCCACTGGGCGGCCGTATGTATGCGACCATTATTCGTATGTCCAAGTCTGATGAGCCGGATGAGTGGACAGAGGTACATCATGTGAAGGCAGAGTTTGATGCTCCAATTCCGGCTACTACCTTTACAATCGCTGCTCTGGGTCGAGCAAACCCGTAGTCGCATGAAGACAATTCTTATCATGGCCTGGCGTAACCTGTGGCGTAACAGACGTCGCACGTTTCTTACAATGGGAGCCATCGGGTTTTCTTGCGCTGTGTTGGTATTCTTCGTCGCACTACAGCTGTCTTCATATGAGACCTCTATTCGAGCAACGTTGGCGGTATTTCAAGGCCACATTCAGTTGCAGGCACCTGGGTACTTGGATAGCCCTGAAATGCGAGAGAGCCTGGAATCAGCGTTAGATTTGCAGAGCAAGCTTGCGGAGGTAGAGGGGGTAACTGCTACGGCGGTTCGAGGGCAAGGCTTTGCGCTAGTTTCTTCACCTAACCGCAGTATAGGTGCATTAATTGTTGGGGTGCAGCCTAAGCATGAGGAGGCGGTATCAACTATTCCCCACACTGTGCGTGAAGGACGCTACTTGCACTCTGATGACCAGGCGGTGGTTGTGCTGGGTACACGTTTAGCGCGTAGTCTGGGTGCACAAGTTGGCACGCAACTGACCATGCTAGGGCAGGGCTGGGATGGTTCGGTGGCAGCTGCAGTCGCAGAGGTTGTGGGAATTTTTGAGTCGGGCACACCAGATGTAGATCGTAATTTTATTGAAATGCCTCTTCACTTCTTTCAGGATGTCTTTTCTATGGGCCAGCGCGCGCACGCTGTTGTGGCGACAGTCGCTGATCTTAATACAGCCCCCCTAATGAAGGGGCGCATTGAACAAAGTATTAACAATTCATTCGTACAGGTGCTTGATTGGGAGCAACTGATCCCTGGTCTAAAATCCGCGATTGAGCTGGATTTTATTGCCGGTTGGCTCTTTTATTTCACCCTCGTCATTATTGTGGCGTTTACTGTTTTAAATACATTCCTCATGACAGTCTTGGAGCGGACGCGCGAGTTCGGGGTGATGATGGCGCTAGGAACGTCGCCGCGGCGGATCATCGCTCTAATAGTCTCCGAATGTTGTATGGTTACTGCTCTAGGCGTCGGCTTGGGCATACTATTAGGCGGAGCTGTTACCCTCTATTTTGGAGTTGTTGGGTTTAGTTTGCCTGGCGCCCAGGAGATACAGGCCCACTGGCATGTGCCTGTAGATTTGCATACACGACTTGTACCCTTGTCATTGACTCTTGGTCCCGGGTTGCTTGTCCTTGCTGCTCTGGTTGCTAT